>NZ_JBJGZL010000004.1:0-365475 GCF_054050495.1 Blastococcus sp. SYSU D00922 | reverse complement strand
CGCCCGCCCCACCCCGCCCGTGCGGACGCCCCCCCCCCCGCCCCGCCCCCCCCCCCCCCCCCCCCCCCCCCCCCCCCCGCCCCCCCCCCCCCCGCCCCGCCCCCCCCCCCCCCCCCCCCCCCCCCCCCCCCCCCCCCCCCCCCCCCCCCCCCCCCCCCCCCCCCCCCCCCCCCGGCTCTCGGGTGGTGCCGGTCAGCTGCGGGCGAGGAGCTCGTCGAGCTTCTCGTAGCCCTCGTTCACGCCGACCTCCATGCCGCTGGCCACGAAGCCGTCGCGACCCTCGAACGAGTCGACCAGCGAGGTAGCGGTCAGCCGGGTGCGGCCGTCGCCGATGTCCTCCAGGACCAGCTTCTCCAGCGCGACGCCGTCGGGCATGCCCTCGAAGGTGAACGTCTGGACGATCAGCTCGTCCGGCCGCAGCTCGTGGAAGCAGCCGTAGAACCCGTACTCCCCGTTCTCGTCCGAGGCGGTGTACCGCCAGGAGCCGCCCGTGCGGGCGTCCCAGTGGTCGATGCGCATCCGGGTGCTCCGCGGGCCCATCCACTGCGCCACCAGCTCGGGGTCGGTGTGCGCGCGGTAGACCTTCTCCGGCGGTGCGTCGAACTCCCGGACGATCCGGACGATCGGGACGTCGGGGTCGGCGACGATCTGGGTCTCGTGGTGCGTGGTGCTGGTCATGACGGGTTTCCTTCCCGGGGTGAGGGGGCGTCCGGCATCGCGCGCAGGACGTCGTCCAGACGGCGGTAGCGCTCCTCGGCCTGCCGCCGGTACCGCTCGATCCACTTGGTCATCAGGTCGAACACGTTCGCCTCGAGGTGCACCGGGCGGCGCTGGGCCTCCCGGCTCCGGCTCACCAGACCGGCATCCTCCAGCACCTTGAGGTGCTTGGAGACGGCCTGGACGGTCACGTCGTAGGGCGCGGCGAGCTCGTTGACCGTGGCGTCGCCGACCGCGAGCCGCGCCACGATGTCCCGCCGGGTGGGGTCGGCCAGCGCCGAGAACACCCGGGAGAGCGGATCTGCCGCCACGTCGTCCTCCTCGTCATTCAACCTTTCGGTTGAGTAGGAGGCTAGAACTGTCGCACCGCTTGGTCAACCGTCTGGTTGAAAAAAGTTCAGCCGGCGGCGAGGCGAGTCGCCCGGGCGGCCACGTCGAGGCGCAGCGCCCCGGCGTCCACCCTGGTCGAGGCGCCGTCCCGGACGACCTGCCGGCCGCCGACCCACACGTCGCGCACGTGCCGACCGGCGCCGGACCACACGAGGTGGGCGAGCAGGTCCTCCGGGTCGCCGACCGGCTCGAAGACGAGGTCGCGCGTGTCCACGTGCACGAGGTCTGCGCGGCGACCGGCCGCCAGCAGGCCGAGGTCGGGGCGGCCGACGGCGTCGGCGGCGGCGCCGGTCGCGAGCCAGACCGCCTCGGCGGCGGTCAGGGCGGTGGCGTCGCGACCGGCGAGCCGGGCGAAGGATGCCGCCAGGCGCAGGTCGGCGAGCAGGTCCAGCCCGTCGTTGGACGCCGGGCCGTCGGTGCCCATCCCGACGCGGATGCCGCGGTCGAGCATGTCGCGCAACCGGGCGATCCCGCTGGCCAGCTTGGCGTTGCTGGCGGGGCAGTGCGCGACGGCGACGTCGTACTCCTGCCAGAGCGCGAGGTCGCCGTCGTCCATGTGCACGCAGTGCGCGGCGAGGACCCGGCCGCCGAGGACGTCGTGGGCGGCGAGCAGCGCGGGCACCGAGAGGCCGTGGGCGGCGAGCAGGTCGGCGCCCTCGGTCGCGGTCTCGGCGACGTGCAGGTGGAGCAGCAGGTCGTGCTCCCGGGCGGCGGCGGCCGCCGTGCGCAGCACCGGCAGGGGCACGGTGTAGGCGGCGTGCGGACCGATGCCGAACTCGACGCTGCCGTCGTCGGGCGCGCCGGCGGCGAGCTCGACCGCCGTCCGCAGCTGCTCGTCGAAGGGCGGCATGCCGGGGAGCGGGATCAGCGGGGCGGCGATGATCGCTCGGGCGCCGGTGGTGCCGACGGCGGCGGCGATGCGGTCGGGGTGGAAGTACATCTCGACGCTGGTGGTCACGCCGTTGCGCAGCATCTCCGCCGAGGCGGCGGTCATGGCGACCTCGACGTCGTCGGGGGTCAGGCGGGCCTCGCGCGGCCACATGACCTCCTGCAGCCAGCGGTCGAGCGGGAGGCCCTCGCCCTGGCCGCGGAACAGGACCATCGGGGCGTGCGAGTGGGTGTTCACCAGCCCCGGCATGAGCAGGCCCGGCAGCTCGGTGACCTCGGCGTCGTCCGCCGGTGGGGCGTCGGCTGCCGCGCCGACCCACCGGATCAGACCGTCGTCCACGTCGACGACGGCGTCGGGGACGACGGTGCCGGCGCGGTCCCCGACCACGACGGCGCGGGCGGTGAACCGGTGTGGCATGTCACCCGACGCTAGTGCCGCTTCCTCCTCGCGTCGCGGCGGCGGCCAGGAGCCGCCGATACCGTGGAGGCCATGTCACTCCTCGCCGCTGCCCCGACCGACGAGGGTGGTCTCACCGCCTGGCTGCTCCAGCTGGTGGACACGCTCGGCCCGATCGGCGTCGGCTTCAGCATCCTGCTGGAGACGGTCATCCCGCCGATCCCGAGCGAGGCGGTGCTGGGCGCCGCCGGCGTGCTCATCGACAGCCCGTGGGCGTTCCTCGCCGTCGTCGGCTGCGCCACGGTGGGCTCGGTCCTCGGCGCGATCTTCTTCTACTACATCGGCCGGGCCCTGGGGCCGCGGCGATCGCACGCCTTCCTCGACCGGCTGCCGCTGGTGGAGACCGAGGACGTGGACAAGACCTTCGCCTGGTTCGAGCGGCACGGGCGGTCCGCGGTGTTCTTCGGCCGCATGGTGCCGATCGTGCGCAGCTTCATCTCGGTGCCCGCCGGGGTGGTGCGGATGCCGTTCGGGCAGTTCCTGCTCTTCACGACCGCCGGCAGCCTGATCTGGAACAGCGTGCTGGTCACGCTGGGCTGGCTGGCGCGCGACTTCATCGAGGCGAACCTGCACTACCTGGACTACGTCGTCGCGGCGGTCGTGATCCTGGCCGTCGGCTGGTTCGTCTGGAAGAAGGCGACCGGCCGCCTGCGCCGCCCGGCGACCGCCGGCCTGGACCTGCCGGTGGACGAGCGCGACCAGGCGTGAGCCGCGAGCGCCCCGACGTCGTCGCGTTCGACGTCAACGAGACCCTGCTGGACCTGGCGCCCGTCCGGGCCGCCCTGGTCGAGGCGGGGGAGCCGGAGTCGCTGCTCGACACCGTGTTCGCCCGGACGCTGCTGGCCGGGTTCGCGGCCGTGGTCACCGGTACCTGGTGCACGTTCCGGGAGGCGTTCGACGCGGCCCTCGCCCAGGTGAGCGACCTGCCGGCCGAGCGGCGCGGGGTGGTCGCCGACGCGTTCCGCGAGCTGTCGCCGCACCCGGACGTCGAGCCGGCTTTGCGCCGTCTCGGGGAGGCCCGCGTCCGCGTCGTGACGCTGTCGCACGGCTCGCCCGGGGTGGCGGAGGCCGGGTTGGCGCGGGGTGGCATCACGCCGCTCGTGGAGCGAACCCTCTCCAGCGAGGTGATCCGCGCGTGGAAGCCGGCGCGCGAGGTCTACCTGTGGGCGGCGGGGGTGTGCGACGTGGCACCCGGGCGGATGGCGCTGGTGGCCGCGCACGGCTGGGACGTGCAGGGCGCGCAGCGCGCCGGCCTCACCGGCGCGTGGTTCCCGCGGAGCGAGCGGACGTTTCCCGCCGTCTACGAGGAGCCGCACGTCGCGGCGACCGACCTCGCCGGGGCGGTCGACGCCCTCTTGGCACTCCCCCGGTGACCGACGTCCGCGAGGTCGCGACTCCGCTCGGCCCCGCACGTGCGCACGTCGACGGCGGGGGCGGTGCCCGGACGCTCGTGCTGGGGCACGGCGCCGGGGGCGGCGTGGAGTCGGCCGACCTCGTCGAGATCACCGCGGAGGCGGCGGCCGCGGGCTGGCGGGTCGTCCGGGTCGAGCAGCCGTGGCGGGTGGCCGGGAGGCGCGTCGCCGTCGCGCCCCCGCGCCTGGACGAGGGGTGGAACGCGGTGCTGGCCGCCCTGCGCGCTGACGGGGTCCTCGCCGGGCCGCTGGTCCTGGGTGGCCGGAGCGCCGGGGCGCGGGTGGCGTGCCGGACGGCGGCCGAGCAGGGGGCGGCCGGCGTGCTGGCGCTGGCGTTCCCGCTGCACCCTCCGGGGAGGCCGGAGAAGAGCCGCGCCGCCGAGCTGACCACGGTCGACGTGCCGCTGGTCGTCGTCCAGGGCGAGACCGATGCCTTCGGGGCGCCGGCCGACGTGGCCGCCGTCCTCGCCGGCCGGCCGGGCGCCTCGGTCTACGCCGTCCCGGGCGACCACGCGCTGAAGAAGAACGTGGGCCTGGTCGCCGCGGCCGCGATGTCCTGGCTGGACGAGCTCACCGCGGGCTGACCAGGCGCTCCACGACGTCCGCCAGCTCCCCCACCGGCCGTCGTCCGTCCAGTTCCAGGCTGGCGCCCCGCCGGAGGAGCGGCTCCACCGTGTGGAGGTACCGCGCGATCTCGTCCTGCTCGGCGAGCGTCCGGCCGTACGGGTTGCCGGTGCGGGAGCGCACCCGCTCGATGAGCACCTCCAGCGGCGCGCTGAGCAGGACGACGTGGTGGAAGCGGTCGTAGAAGCGACCCTGGTTCTCCACCGTTCCCGAGATCACGACATCGGCGTGAGCGGCCAGCAGACGGTCCATGCGCCGCTCGTCCCAGCTGCCGTCGGGCAGCTCCCAGCCGCCGTAGTCGGTGTCCACGGTGAGGTGCCCGCGACGGGCGAGCTCTGCCAGGAGCGTCGTCTTCCCCGCGCCCGACATCCCCGTCACCAGCACCCGCGGCATCGCTCGAACCGTAGCGACCCGTTCCTCAGAAGGGCGCCGGTTCCAGCTCCGCCGCCTGGAGCGCCGGATCGTCCATGCCGGGTGGCCGCTCGACGCGGGTGACGCCACTGGGGGTCGTGACGGTGAGCGTGCCGTCGGGGGCCATGGCGAAGGACCACCCCGGGGCGTGGGTCTTCAGCCGGTGGTGCCGGCGGCACAGGCAGCAGAGGTTCTCGCAGGACGTCTCGCCGCCGTCGGCATGGGCGAGCACGTGGTCCAGGTCGGCCCAGCCGGCGGAGTTGCCGCAGCCGGGATGGCGGCAGGTGCGGTCGCGGGTCGTGACGAACCGTTCCTGGGCGGGGGTGTGCCGGTAGCGCTCCACGGGTGGTGGCCGGTCCAGCAGCGGGCACGCGCAGTCGCCGTCGGGGTGGTCGGGGCATCCACGGCGGGCGAGCCGCTCGAGTTCGCGGCGGGTGACGACGGCCCGCAGCGCCCCGCTGCCCGGATCGGTGAGGGCGAGGTCGAGACCACCGCCGGCCGGGGCCTGCAGGCCGCCGGGGCAGAGCGCGTCGAGCCGTTCGAGCAGCTCGCGCAGGTGCGCGGCGGTGATCGGCTGCCCGTCCAGCTGCGCCGGCTCCACCTCTCCCCCGGCCGCCGTGGCGCCGGCGATCAGCGTGTCCAGCGGGGCGAGCACGGTGAGCCGGGCGGTGACCGGCGTGCGGCTGTCGTCCCAGGGGCGCGTGACCAGGTCGAAGAGGGCCCCCACGCGCAGCTGACCGAGGCTGTGCGCGTCGCCGTCGGCCTTGGCCAGCCGGGCGTACGAGTCGAGGGTGCGGGTGAGCGTGGAGGCCATGTCCTGCGGGCAGTAGATCGCCAGCTCCGCCATGCCGTCCCGGGCCGGCCGCACGACCACGTCGGCCCCGCGAGCAGCGGTCCGGCGGCGCCGGTCGGCGGCGGCGGCGTCCAGCCGGAGCAGCTCCGCACGGACGGCTGCCTGCAGGCCGCGGATCGACAGCCGCTTCGCGCGGGGCAGGACAGCCGCTTCCACCTCGGCCAGCACCCCGGGCTCCAGCTCGCGGGCGGGTCCGGTCAGCTCGGCGGCCATCGCCCGGGCGCGCGGCCAGTCCAGCTCGCCGTCGGCCAGCGCCGCCCAGGTGCCCTGCAGCGGCGCCTTGAGCAGGAGCGCGGCGTCGGCCAGCTTCGTCGCCGCGGTCCGGGAGCAGGTGAGGATGATCGCCAGCTCGTCGGCCAAGAACTCGCTGACCCCGGCCGCCGGCTCGTGACCCGGTCCGGGCAGCCAGTCCGGGGACGCCGCGCCGGGCTCGCCGATCTGCCGGTCGTCGCTGTCGGGGCGGCGGTCGGCGAGTTCTGCGACCAGCTCCAGCTTGTAGGCGGCCAGCATGCCTTCTGCCTGCTCGATTCGCTGCAGCTCGGCGGCGAGCTCCGCATCGGTGCGCGAGGCCGGCGGCAGCAGCTCACCGAGCCGGGTGGGCCGGCTGGTCACCCCGGGAGGCAGGATCTCCGGCTGGGCAGGCGTCAGGTCGACGGACATGACCGTCACGCCGACGCCGAACCCACCGCCCTCGAACACATGAGCGAAGGTACGCGCGGGGTACGACAGTTCTGGCTGGTCAGGACCGTGGTCGGCGAACCGGCGTGAAGACCTCGCCCGGGTCGACGGTCATCACGACCTCGCAGTCGCAGTAGCCGCCGAACTCCTCGAGTCCGTCGTGCAACCGCTCGAGGTCCACGTCGTGGCGATCGGCCCACGCCTCCGTGGCCCGGAGCGTGTGGTCGCACCCGTCGGCGACCACGGCGGCGTCGACGTGCGCCAGCAGCGACTCGAGCTGCGACCGGTCCACCGGCATCCGAGCGGCACTCGCGGTTTGCTGCTCCCGCAGGTACTCGTCCTTCAGGCGCTTCCGGCGCGCCTTGTGGTCCTCCGCCGGCACGGTCGGCGGTCAGCGACGGCGACGACGCCGGCGGCGGATGAGCAGGGTGAGGAGCAGCAGCACCCCGGCGATGCCGGCCGCGGGAGCCGCGTACCGGGCCATGGCGGCGCCACCGGCGACCTCGAGCAGGTCGATCGGCTCCGGCTCCTGCTGCGGCGGGGTCACGGTCCTCGGGCCGGCCGACGGCACGCTCCGCACCGGCGCACCGGTGGCGGGACGGCTGGGCGGCGCGGTGGGCCCGGACGGCGGCCCGCTCGGAGCCTTCGCCGCCGCGGGCTTCGCCGCCGGTACGGTGTCCGCCGCGGCCGGGGCGGTGTCCGCGGCCGCCGGCGCCGTGTCGGTCGCCGCGGGTCCGGCGTCGGGCAGCGGCGGCACGGCCTTCACCGGGGCGGTCTTCGCGGGCGCGCTCTTGGCGGCCGCCTTCTTCGCGGGCGCCTTCTTCGCCGGGGCCTTCGCGGGCTCGACAGCGCTCGTCGCGCTCACCTTGTCCGTCGCGGCGGCCGCCGCCTTCTTCGTCCCGGCCGCGGCCTTCTTCACCGCCTGCCCGGCGGCTCCGTTGCCGGCCGCCTGCTCGGCGGAGGCGGCGACCTCCTCGACCGCGCCGGTGACCGTGGCCGCCGCCTTCTGCGTCGCCGTCTCGGCCCGCGCGGCGTCGCCCTGCGCGTCGCCCTCGCCCAGCTGGGCCGCGAGCTTGTCCGCGAACTGCCCCAGCAGCTTGTTGCCGACGTCGGTCATCACCCCGCGCCCGAACTGGGCGGGCCGGCCGGTGATGTTGAGGTCGGTCAGCACGTCGACGCGGGTGGTCGACCCCTCGGCGGCGAGCTTGGCCGTGACCACCGCCGCCGCCGTCCCGTTGCCGCGCTGGTCCTTGCCGCGGGCGTCGATGACGGCGCGGTGGGCGGCCTCGTCCTTCTCGATGAACGACGCCTTGCCCTGGTAGGTCAGGTTGATCGGGCCGAGCTTCACCTTGACGCGCCCGGTGAACTCGTCGCCGTTCACGGAGTCGAGGGCCGCTCCCGGCATGCAGGGCGCGATCCGCTCGATGTCGAGGAGCACCCGCCACGCCTCGTCGATCGGCACGGGCACGGTGAACGAGTTCTCCAACTGCACGGCTGGACCTCCTGGACGGTGCGTTCCGGCCGGACCACCCTAGGGCGGACCGGCCGGAACGGACGAGTTCTTCTGGACGCTACAGCCCGGCGGCCGCCGTCACCGCACGGCGAGTGAGCACCGTGACGAGGTGCTGGCGGTAGTCGGCCTGGGCGTTGAGGTCGCTGCTCGGGCTGGTCCCCTCCGCGGCGTGCTCGGCCGCGGCGGCGATCGCCTCGGCCGTGGCCTCGGCGCCGGCCAGCGCCGACTCGACCGCGGTCGCCCGCAGCGGGGTCGGCCCCATGTTGGTCAGGCCGATCCGCGCCTCGGCAATCCGCCCGCCCTCGAGACGCACCGCGGCGGCCACCGCCACGATCGACCAGGCCTGCGCCACGCGGTTGAACTTCTCGTAGTGCATGCCCCAGCCCTCCCGCTTCGGGAGGCGGATCTCGACCAGCAGCTCCCCCTCCTCCAGCGCGGTGGTCAGGTAGTCGACGAAGAAGTCCGCCGCGGGCACCGTGCGCCGGCCGGTGAGCCCGGCGATCACGAACTCAGCGTCGAGGGCCAGGGCCACGGCCGGCAGGTCGCCGGCGGGGTCGGCGTGCGCCAGCGCCCCGCCGAAGGTCCCCCGGTGGCGGACCTGGCGGTCGGCCACCGTCTCGGTCGCCTGCGCCACCAGCGGTGCGTACCGGGCGATCAGCGGGTCGGATATGACGTCGGAGTGCGTCGTCATGGCGCCGACGAAGATCGCGTCCCCCTCCTCGCGCACGCCGCGCAGCTCCGCCACCTTCGTCAGGTCGACCACCGTCTCCGGGGCGGCCAGCCGCAGCCGCATGACCGGGATCAGCGACTGCCCGCCGGCGAGGATCTTCACGTCCTCGCCGCCGGACGCGACTGCCTGCAGCGCCTCGTCCACCGTGGAGGGACGGGCGTAGGCGAACGGTGCGGGAATCATCGGTCCCCTCCCAGCGAGGAAGCGTCGGTGGCGACACCGGCGGTCGTCTCGGTCTGCGCCCCGCCGTAGGCGTTCGTGCCGGCGGTCGCGCGTCCTCCGCCGTCCCCTCCCTCGTGGATGGCCCGCCAGACCCGTTCCGGTGTCAGCGGCATCCGGATGTCGCTCACCCCCAGGTGCCGGACGGCGTCCAGCGCCGCGTTGACCACCGCGGGGGTCGAGGCGATGCAGCCGGCCTCGCCGATGCCCTTGGCGCCGATCGGGTTCCCCGGCGCGGGGTGCACGGTGTTGCCGGTCTCGAAGTGCGGCAGGTCTGCCGCCGAGGGGACCAGGTAGTCGACGAAGGTGCCGGTGGTCAGGTTGCCGTCGGCGTCGTAGACGGCCTCCTCGTAGAGGGCCTGCGCGATGCCCTGGGCCAGCCCGCCGTGCACCTGCCCCTCGACGATCAGCGGGTTGACGATGACGCCGACGTCGTCGACGCAGGCGTACTTCCGGATCTTCACCATGCCGGTCTCGGTGTCGACCTCCATGGCGCAGATGTGCGTGCCGTGGGGGAAGGAGAAGTTGACCGGGTCGAAGGTGGCGTCGGCGTCGATCGACGGCTCCACGCCCTCGGGGAAGTTGTGCGCCGCGAACGTGGCCAGCGCGATCTCCTGGATGGAGAGCGACGTGCCCGGCGTGCCGCGCACGGAGAACGACCCGTTCGCGAACTCGAGGTCGTCCTCGCTGGCCTCGAGCAGGTGCGCCGCGACCTTCCGCGCCTTGGCGACCACCTTGGCGGCGGCGTTCACGACGGCGGCGCCGCCGACGACCAGCGAGCGCGAGCCGTAGGTGTCCAGGCCGCGCGGGGACACCTGCGTGTCGCCGTGCAGCACCTCGACGTCCTCGAACGGCACGCCCAGCTCGTCGGCGACGAGCTGGCTCCACGCCGTCTCGTGCCCCTGCCCGTGGGCGGAGGAACCGGTGACGACCTCGACCTTGCCGGTGGGCAGCATCCGGATGGAGGCGTGCTCCCAGCCGCCCGCGCCGTAGGAGAGCGAGCCGAGCACCCGGGACGGCGCCAGGCCGCACATCTCGGTGAAGGTGGAGAAGCCGATGCCGAGCTGCACCGGGTCGTTCGACTCCCGCCGGCGGCGTTGCTCCTCCCGGAGCTCGTCGTAGCCGAGCAGCTGCAGGGCCTGCTGGGTGGCGCTCTCGTAGTCGCCGCTGTCGTACTCGAGCCCGGCGGCCGTCGTGAAGGGGAACTCGTCGGCGTTGATCCAGTTCTTGCGGCGCAGCTCCAGCGGGTCCATGCCGAGCTCGACGGCGAGCTCGTCCATGATCCGCTCGACGGCGAACGTGGCCTCCGGCCGGCCGGCGCCGCGGTAGGCGTCGGTCGGCGTCTTGTTGGTGAAGACGCCCTGGCACTCGAACCGGTAGGCCGGGAACTTGTAGATGCCGATGTACATGAAGGCGCCCAGGATCGGGACGCCGGGACTGACCAGGCGCAGGTAGGCGCCCATGTCGGAGAGGATCCGGCAGCGCAGGCCCTTGACGTTGCCCTCGCGGTCGGCGGCGATGTCGATGTACTGGATCTGGTCGCGGCCGTGGTGGGCGCTCATCAGCGACTCGCTGCGGGTCTCGGCCCACTTGACCGGCTTCCCGAGCCGCTTGGCCACCAGGAGGCTGATCACCTCCTCCGGCGTGACCTGCAGCTTCCCGCCGAAGCCGCCGCCGACGTCGGGGGCGACGACGCGCAGCTTGTGCTCCGGCGTCCCGGTGACCATGGCCAGCATCAGGCGCAGGATGTGCGGCACCTGCGTGGAGGACCACATCGTGTAGTTGTCGCCCTGCGGCTGGACGACGACGGCGCGCGGCTCCATGAACGCCGGGATCAGCCGCTGCTGGACGAACCGGCGGCTGACGACGACGTCGGCCTCGGCGAACGCCTGCTCGGTGTCGACCCCGGTGCCGGCCTCGCCCGCGTCGAAGACGAATTTGAACGACTCGTTGGAGTCGATGTGGTCGTGGCAGAGGTCGGGGTCGTCCCCGGTCGCGGCCTCCATGTCGAGGACGACGGGCAGGAGGTCGTAGTCGACGTCGACCAGTTCCACGGCGTCCTGCGCCGCGGCCTTGCTGCGGGCGGCGATGACGGCGACCGCCTCGCCGACGTGGTTGACCTCGTCGACGGCCAGCGACGGGTGCCCGGGGTTGACCATGTCCGGCGTCACCGGCCAGGCGCACGGGATGGAGCCCTGCTCCTCCTTGAAGTCCTGGCCCGTGAAGACGGCGATGACGCCCGGCGCCTGCTGGGCCGCGCTCACATCGACGCTGGTGATCTTGGCGTGCGCGACGGGGCTGCGGACGACGGCGAGGTGGAGCATCCCGGGCAGGACCATGTTGTCGGTCCACGTGGTCTTGCCGGTGATCAGCCGGGCGTCCTCCTTGCGCTTGCGCGCCTGCCCGACCTCGCGCGCCGGCGCCTCCGTGCGCTCCTCGACGGCGGTCATGCCTGCACCGCCACGTGCGGAGCGGCCGCGGTGTCCACCTCGGCCGGTGAGGTCGTCACGGCGCCGCCGTTCATCTCCGCCGCGGCCTGCTGCACCGCGCGGACGATGTTCTGGTAGCCGGTGCAGCGGCAGAGGTTGCCCTCGATCCCCTCGCGGACCTCGTCCTCGCTCGGGTTCGGGTTGTCGTTCACCAGGTCGATCGAGGCCATGATCATCCCGGGCGTGCAGAAGCCGCACTGCAGGCCGTGCATCTCGTGGAAGGCCTTCTGCATCGGGTGCAGGGTGCCGTTCTGCGAGATGCCCTCGATGGTGGTGACCTCGCTGCCGTCGGCCTGGACGGCGAAGACGGTGCAGCTCTTCACGGCCTCGCCGTCGAGGTGGACGGTGCAGGCGCCGCAGTTGCTGGTGTCGCAGCCGACGACGGTGCCGACCTTGCCCAGCTGCTCACGCAGGTAGTGCACGAGGAGTGTCCGAGGTTCGACGTCGTCGCTGTAGGACGCACCGTCGACCCGCACGTTGATCTGGGTCACCGATCCTCCGCTCCGCTCACGGGTGTGGCCCCGGTCACGTCCGGGGTGCAGGCGGAGTCTGCATCGCGGATCGCGGGTTAGGCCAGGCTCAGTGATCCCGGAGGCCCGATCGCGGGCGAAAAGCCCGGAAAACCGGGCCTCCCGGCCCTCCGAGGCGGCGGGCAACGTTGCAGCGGGGTTGCACGTCAGGCGACGGGGACACGCTCCGCGGCGAGCGTGGGGACGGCGGTGCGCCGCTCACGGCTCCGGAGGAGGGCGGACATCACCAGCGGCACGAGGCCCGCCGCGGCGAGGCCGGCACCGACGGCGCTGGGGGCTCGGTAGCCCAGGCCGGCCGCGATCACCAGCCCGCCGACCCAGGCGCCCAGGGCGTTGGCCAGGTTGAGCGCCGAGTGGTTGAGCGCGGCCCCGAGCATCTGGGCCTCGCCCGCGGTCTCCATGAGGCGCAGCTGCAGCAGGATGGCCAGCGTCGAGCCGCTGATCGACACCAGCAGCACGCCGACCACCAGGGCGGGCGCCCACGGCGCCACGAGCGCGGTCACCGCCAGCACGACCATGAGGACGACGAGCGAGCCGGCCAGGGACGGGAACAGCGCCCAGTCGCCGAGCCGCCCGGCCAGGGCCGTGCCGACCACCCCGCCGATCCCGTACACGAAGAGGACGACGGGCAGCGTGCCGCGGGAGAGGTCGGCGACGTCGGTGACCAACGGCGCGATGTAGCTGTACAGCGCGAACATGCCGCCGAAGCCGACGATGCCCACCGCCAGGGTCAGCAGCACCTGCGGCCGGCGGAGGGCGCCCAGCTCACCGCGGACGGTCGCGTCGGGACGCCCGGGCATGGACGGCACCACCGCGAGCACGGCCGCCACCGTCGCGGCGGCCAGGACGACGACCAGCCAGTACGCCGAGCGCCAGCCGAGCGCCTGGCCCAGCCACGTCGCGGCCGGGACGCCGGCGACGAGCGCGACCGACAGCCCGAGCATCACGGAGCTGACCGCGCGTCCGCGCAGCCGCGGGGCGACCAGCGCCGCGGCGACCAGCGAGGCGACCCCGAAGTAGGCGCCGTGCGGCAGCCCGGCGACGAAGCGGGCGACCAGCAGCGTGCGGTAGCCGGGCGCGATGGCGGTCAGGGCGTTGCCCAGGAGCAGGAACCCCATGAGACCGACCAGCAGCGCGCGCCGCGGGAACCGGGCGCTCACCGCCGCGATCACCGGGGCTCCGACCACGACGCCGACCGCGTAGGCGGAGATGAGGTGGCCGGCCGTGGGGATGTCGACGCCCACGCCGTCGCCGATGTCGGGCAGCAGACCCATGGTCACGAACTCGGTGGTGCCGATCGCGAACCCGCCCAGCGCCAGCGCGACGATCGCGACCACCACGCGGACGGTGCTCAGGGGCGGGCGGTCGGCGGGGAGAGCGGCGGTCACTCCACCAGCCAAGAGCACGACCCCCTCGGCGCATTCCCCGGGTCAGCGCGTCCGCGTCGTCCGTCTCAGCCGCAACAGGTGCGTCGCCGCCGCGGCCCGCCGCGGCGAGCTGGCCGGCAGCCACTCCAGGCAGGTCTGCCAGACGGCGACATCGTCCCGGGCCTCGGGGAGCTGCGCGTACCGGAGCAGCAGCTCGGGCCGGCGGCTGCGCAGCACCGCCTGCCGGAGCAGGGCCGCCACCCGCTCCCGGGCGGTGGCCACCCCCGGGGCGCGCGACCCGGGCAGCACGGCGCCGGGGTAGCGCTCCAGCGCCTCGCCGACCGCTCCCCGGGCGAGCAGCCGCCGGACCCGGTCGAGGTCGGTGTCGATGCGGCCGGTCAGCCGGTAGGGCCGGGAGCCGACCAGCTCCGGCCCGACGAGCCGGCGCAGCCGCGACAGCTCGGCCCGGACCGTCACCTCCGCCGCCTCCCCCGGGTGGCACTCGGCGGCCAGCTGGGACGCCGTCCGGCCCTCCCCGGCGACGGCGGCCTCCGCGAGCAGGAGCAGCAGCTCCGAGTGGCGCAGCGACAGCTCCACGGGCCCCGAGGGGAGGGTCAGCCGCGCCCGCTCCCGGCCGAGCACCTCGAGGCGCGGGGTCAGCCGCTGCAGCGGTGGAGGACGGCGGCCGTCGCCCCGCTGGAGCTGCTCGCGGCGCTGCCAGCGCAGCTCGGACTCGACGGCGGCGACCGTGGCCCGCACCAGCGTGAGGACGTGCGGGCTGGCCACGTGGTCGCCGCCGGTCACGTCGATCGCCCCGAGGAGGACGCCGGTCAGCGGGTCGTGGACCGGGGCCGCCGAGCAGCTCCACGGCTGCACCGGCCGGCGGTAGTGCTCGCTGCCGTAGATCTGGACGGCGTGGTCGACGGCCAGCGCGGTGCCCGGGGCGTTCGTGCCCACGACCGCCTCCGCCCAGCTCGCGCCCTCGACGAAGTGCATGCCGGCCGCGCGCGACCGCAGCGCCGGGTCGCCCTCCACCCACAGCATCCGGCCGCCGGCGTCGGTGACCGCGACGATCATCCGGTCGTCCTCGGCGTCCTCGACCAGCAGCCGCCGAATCACCGGCATCACCGGGGCCAGCGGGTGCGCCTCGCGGTAGGCGATCAGCTCGTCGTCCACCAGGTCGACCGGCGGCGGCTGGCCGCCGTCGGGGTCCACGCCGCTGCCCAGCGAGCGGTGCCACGAGTCGCGGACCACCCGGCGCACCGCGTCGTCGGCGAGGGCAGTGCCGGTGACGAGCCGTTCGTGGGCAGCGCGCAGCCGTCGGTCGTGGTCCGGGCCCGGACGCCCCGCGGGGAGCGCCAGCCAGGGGTTCACAGCCGACGGCACGGGACGCTCCGCCAACGGTGGCTCATGTCACGGCCATCGTGGCCGTTCGCGGCCCGTTCCACCAGAGCGGGCCGCCCGCAGGGTTCAGTGCGCGGCGACCGGCAGCGCGTCGTCGTCGGGCACCGGCAGCTCCCACGGCCGGACGACGACCACGAGCACGGCGATCGCGAGCACCAGGGCCGAGACGACGACGGTGCCGATGGCGACCGCGTCGTTGCCGAGGAGCCCGACGACCGGCGAGACGACGGCCCCGACGCCGAACTGGATGGCGCCCAGGAGGGCTGCCGCCGTCCCCGCCGCGTCGCCGTGGCGGGACAGGGCCAGCGCCGGCGCGTTGGGCAGCGCCAGGCCGCAGGCGGCGAGCACCGCCCAGAGGGTGCCGGCGACGGCCCAGAGCCCGCCCGTCCCCGTCCCGGCGAGGACGACCAGCGCGCCACCGGCCACGGCGCCGAACACCGTGCCGGTGACCAGCAGCTGCTGCGGCGACCAGCGGCGCAGCAGCACCGGGTTGAGCTGCGTGGCGGCGATCAGCCAGAAGGCGCCGGCACCGAAGAGCATGCCGAACTGCTGCTCGTCGAGGCCGAACTCACCCTGGTAGACGAACGCCGAGCCCGACACGTAGCTGAACAGACCCGCCATCGTGAGCCCGGCGACCAGCACGAGTCCGACGTAGGCGCGGTCGCGGAAGAGGCCGCCGTAGCCGCGCAGCGTGCCCCGCACGCCGCTGCTCTGCCGCCGCTCGGGCGGGAGCGTCTCGGGGAGCGACCGGATGCCGACCGCGATCATCAGCGCCCCGTAGACGGCGAGGAACGCGAAGATCCCGCGCCAGGAGGTGAAGCGCAGCAGCTCACCGCCGATGGTGGGCGCCAGGACCGGGGCCGCGCCCAGGACGAGGAACAGCCGGGAGAGCATCGTCGCGGCGGCCCGCCCGTCGTACAGGTCGCGCACGATGGCGATCGCGATGACCGCGCCGGCCGCCGTCCCCACGCCCTGGAGGACCCGGAGCGCGCCGAGCACTGCCAGGTTGGGGGCGACGAGCACCAGCAGCGACGCGAGGACGTGCAGCGCGGTGCCGGCGAGCAGCGGGCGCTTGCGGCCCAGCGCGTCCGACACCGGGCCCAGCACGAGCTGGCCCAGCGCCAGGCCGATCAGGGTGCCGGTGAGCGTCAGCTGCACCGCGCTCGCCGTGGTCTCGAGCTCCCGCGTGATCGTGGGCAGCGCCGGCAGGTACATGTCGATGGTCAGCGGCCCGATGGCGACGAAGCCACCGAGGACGAGCGCGGTCTTGGCGACGCCGGGGCGCTCGACGGGGGACGGTGCGGTGACGGCGGCGGTCGGCCGGTCCTGGAGGGCTGTCACGTCTTCTCTCTCGATCGCGTCGTCGCGGGGACCGACGCTGGCCGAACCGCACTACGGGGAGCGACAAGTCCTTCGGTCGGCGAAGCATTCCGCTCAGGGGCGCATGTTCCGAGAATTCACCGTCCGGAAACCTCGGGCCGGGCGGGCAGCAGCGCCCGGGGGCTGCGCGCCCGCACGGCGCCGGCCCACAGCCCCGCGCCGTAGGCGAGGTCCTCGAGCCGCCGCGCGGCGGTGAAACGGACCGGTCCCACCCGGCCGCGGTGCGGCCACCAGGCGAGGACGGCGTCGGCGGCGGCGACCGCGAGCACCGCGCGACGGGCACGGCGGGAGACCAGCGCCGCCACCACCGCCGGGGGCCAGTGGTGCCGGGTGACCGACCGGGCCAGCGCCCGGCCGGAGGAGGTCGTCCCCCGCGCGACCATGAGTGCCGCGAAGCCGACCGGGGGCCGCTCCCCCGGACGGCGCAGTTTCCGCGCCAGGCGGGCGGCCGTGAGCGCGAGCACGCCGGTGGCCGCCCGGTGACGACCGGACAGCGCCAGCGCCCACGCGGCCGCCGTCTCCGGGGCGATGACCACGGGTGCCACCGCGCCGCCGTGCCGGGAGGCGAGCAGGGCGGCGCCGGTGCCGTAGAAGGCGCGGCGGCGCAGCCACTCCCCCGTCGTCCGGGGGTGGTCGTGCGCCACCTCGGCGCCCGGCTCGTAGCGGACCCGCCACCCGGCCGCGGCCAGCCGCCAGACCAGGTCGACGTCCTCGGCCACCCGCATCGCCTCGTCGAACCCCTCCCCGAGGGCGGACCGGCGGGCCACGAGGGCCGCGCTCGGCACGTACGAGACGGCGGAGCCGGGGCGCACCGGGGCGGGGTGCGGCCCCATGTCGAGCGCGCTGACCGCCGCCTCGTAGGGGGCGAACCAGGCGGAGTTCCCCGGGGACGCCACGATCCGCGGGGCGACCACCGCCAGGCGCGGGTCGTCGAGGTGCGGCCGCAGCCGGTCCAGCCACCCGGGGCGGGGCACGCAGTCGGAGTCGAGGAAGGCGACGAACGGCGTCGCCGCGGCGCGCAGGCCGGCGTTCCGCGCCGCCGCGGGGCCCCGGGAGCGCTCGTGGCGCAGGACGAGGGCGCCGGGAGCATCGACGGGCACCACCGAGCCGTCGTCCACCACGACCACCGGGAGCTCCGCCGTCCCCGGATCGGCGCGCAGCGCGGCCAGCAGCCGGTCCAGGTCCCGGTCCTTCACCGGGACGACGACGGTGACGTCGGCGGCGGTCCGCGGGGGCAGGTCGGGGGAGGCCAGCCCGGCGTCCAGCAGCCGTGCGGCCAGCGTCGCCGTCGTCGCGTCGCCGACGACCAGCCGGTCGCCGGCCAGCAGGGCGCGGGCGCGGGGAGACGGCCGGAGGAGCCGCAGCGGCGAGCCGCCGAGCAGGCTGCCGTCGGGGCGCCGGCGCGTCCGCGGGTCCAGGCGGACGGCGAACCCGTGCGGCGGCGGGTCGTCGGGAGCCGGGATCACCGGCCGGCCAGCACCTCGTCGGTGGTCGTGATCTCCACCAGCGGCGCGTAGAGCCCCATGATCCGGAGGGCCCGGTCGTGGTCGTCGTCGCAGGAGCCGGCGCAGGCGTCGCTGACCACGCGCACGGGCACGCCGGCGTCGGCCGCTGGGAGGACGGTGGAGATGACGCAGCAGTCGGTGGCCACGCCGACGACGGTCAGCGGCCCCTCGCCGACGACCTCGACCAGGTCGGGCCCCCACTTGCCGAACGTCGTGGCCTCGACGACCGGGCGGCCACCCGGGTCCTCGACCAGCTCGTACAGGTGGTGGTCCGGCGGGACCAGCGCGAACTCGTACTGCTGGTAGTACTCCTTCCACGCCCCCACCGGCTCGGCCGGCGCGACGAAGCGGGTCCAGACCACGCGGTCGCCGAAGGCCTCCGCCAGCCGGCGGATCCGCGGCCGGATCTCCGCGAACCGGGGCGCCGTCCAGGGCGAGTCCCGGTCGCCGAAGACGTGCTGGAGGTCGACGACGACGAGCCAGCCCTCGGGCTGCGGTGCGGTCACCCGGCGATCCTCTCCTGCGCCCGGACGGCGTTCCGCCGCAGGGCGAGGGTGCCGAGCAGGCCGATGAGGAAGGCGGCCAGCACGCCGAGGTTCGCGTAGGCCCAGTCGCCCTCGCGACCGCCCAGCCCGAAGGCGCCCAGCAGGTAGCCCTGCCAGTCCAGCCACCCCGCGTAGGTGTTGGTGACCAGGCCCCAGCCGACGACGGTGCCGAGCAGCAGCAAGGCGAGCGGGACGGGCTGGACGCTGCCGTAGCGCCCGCGGGGGTCGTAGAGCTCCGGCTCGGCGTAGTCGCGCTTCCGCAGCGCGAGGTCGGCCAGCATGATGCCGCACCAGGCGGCGATCGGGACGCCGAGCGTGATGAGGAAGCCCTGGAACTGGAAGAAGAACTCGTCGGCGACGAAGACGACGAAGACCGTGCCCAGCACCATCAGGACGCCGTCGATGAGCGCCGCGACCGGGCGGGGCACCCGGAGGCCGGCGGCCAGCAGGGACAGCCCGGACGAGTAGATGTCCAGCAGCGCGCCGCCGATGAGGCCGAGCACCACGACGAGGATGAACGGCACCAGGAACCAGGTCGGGAGGATCGTGCCCAGGGCGCCGATCGGGTCGGCGCCGATGGCGGCCGAGAGCTCCGGGTCCGACCCGGCGAGCAGCAGGCCGGTGATCAGCAGCAGCACCGGGGCCAGCGCTCCGCCGAACGTCGTCCAGCCGACGACGCCGCGCGTCGAGGCGCGGCGCGGCAGGTAGCGCGAGTAGTCGGCCGCCGCGTTCACCCAGCCGAACCCGTAGCCGGTCATCACGAAGACCAGCGCGCCGATGAAGACGGCGGTCGAGCCCGACGGCGCCGAGGTGACGGCGGTCCAGTCGATCTCCGAGGCGACCAGGACGATGTAGACGACGGTCAGGACGCCGGTGACCACGGTGATGACCGTCTGCATCCGCATGATCAGGTCGAACCCGAGCACCCCGCCGGCCACGACGAGCGCCGCCACGACGAGCAGGGCGACGACCTGGGTCGCGGTGCCGCCGCTCCAGCCGAGCTGGGTGAAGACCGTCGACGTCGCGAGGGTGGCCAGCGAGACGAGGACGGTCTCCCAGCCCACGGTCAGCACCCAGGACAGGACCGACGGCACCTTGTTGCCGTTGACGCCGAACGCGGCCCGGCTCAGGACGAGGGTCGGCGCCGAGCCCCGCTTGCCGGCGATGGCGACCAGCCCGCAGAGCAGGAACGAGACGACGATGCCGACGATCCCGGCGACGACGGCCTGCCAGAACGAGATGCCGAAGCCGAAGAGGAACGAGCCGTAGGCCAGGCCGAGGACGCTGACGTTCGCCCCGAACCACGGCCAGAACAGCTGGCGGGGCGTGCCCTTGCGCTCGCTCTCGTCGATGACGTTGATGCCGTTGGTCTCGACCGCCACCCGCGGGCTGGGCGCCTCGGGGACACCCGCCGCCGGCGTCGTCTGCTGTGCCATCGCTGGTCCACCCTCCGATCAGGGAGCCCGTCCGGCGTCCGGGGGCCCGCTCCCGGTGCGGGACAGTAGCCGCGCGCCGCCGGGCGGCCCGGGATCGTGCCCGCGTCGTGATCAGGCCGGGACCCGCTCCGCCGGCGTGGCAGGCGCGGGTGCGGCACGCGTCGGCCGGAAGCCCTTCGCCAGCAGGTACGCGGCCAGGCTCATCTCCCACGCGAACACCGGCAGCGCGGCCACGGCGCCCGGGACGGAGACCTGCTCGTACAGGCCGGCGAGCACGGCGGTCGCCGAGAGGAAGATCAGCGGGCCGGCGACCAGCCCGAGCAGAGGGATCCACCGGGCCACGAGGTCCGCCCGGAGCACGAGCCAGGCCAGCAGCGTGGTGTTGACGCCCAGCGCGACGTTCGGCCCGAACAGGAACGTCCAGTCGTGGAGGGCCACGAGTCCCCGGGCGACGGCGACCGACCCGACGTCGGACCCCGCGGGCTCGTCGCGCAGGGTCACGACCGCCAGCAGGCAGAGGATCCCGACCACGATCAACGTCGCCTCCAGCAGCCGGCCGCAGACGTAACCCAGTGCGAAGGCGTGGTGCTGCCGGCGCAGGACCGGGTAGAGCGTGATCGCCGTCCCGGCCACCGAGATCGCCACCAGGATCTCGAGGAACGCACCGGCCCGCACCCCGCCGTCGCCGCCGGCGCCGAGCACGAAGCCGGGGTCGTCGAGCACCGGCTGGTAGAGCGCGAGCGCCAGCATCGCTGGGAAGGCGGCCACGAGGAAGAACACGCCCGTGACCACCGCCGTCCGTCTCGTCCTGTCCACGTCGTTCCTCCAGTTCCACAGTGGTGTACGGCGTACACCATCGCTGCGAAACGTTAGGTGTACGGTGTACGCCTGTCAAGGACCAGGGTGCGGAGGGCCGGATGCCGGAACCGGGGCGCAGGACGCCGCTGAGCACGGAGCGCGTGCTGTCGGCCGCCGTGGCGCTCGCCGACGAGGTCGGCATCGACGCGGTCAGCATGCGGCGACTGGCCCAGGACCTCGGGGTCGTCCCGATGGCGCTGTACAAGCACGTCGCCAACAAGGACCAGCTGCTCGACGGCATGGTCGACCGGGTCGTCGGCGAGTTCGAGCCCCCCGCGGAGGGCGCCGACTGGAAGGACGGCGTCCGGCAGCGGGTCCTGTCCGCGCGGCGGGCGGTGCTGCGGCACCCGTGGGCGCGGGCGGCCATCGAGTCGCGGACGCACCGCACGCCCGCCGTCCTGGGGTACATGGACGCGCTGGCGGGCACGTTCATGGACGGCGGCTTCTCCGCCGACCTCACCCACCACGTGATGCACGCACTGGGCAACCGCATCTGGGGCTTCAGCCCGGAGCTGTTCGACGAACCACGAGCGCCGGACACCCCGCCCCCGTCGCCGGAGGCCCAGGAGGTCGTGGCGCGGGAGTTCGCCCAGCGCTTCCCGCACATCCTGGCGATCGCCACGGCGGCGACCGGCGGGGAGCTCTCCCGCGTGGGCCGGGGCTGCGACGAGCAGTTCGAGTTCGAGTTCGCCCTGGACCTGCTGCTCGACGGGTTCGACCGGCTCCGGCGGGACGGCTGGAGCTCCCGCGCGCGGAGGCCGGCTGCCCCACGGGCGTGAGCATGTGGTTAGGTCAGGCTTACCTGACCTTTGAAGGAGCACGCATGTCCGCCCGTCCCGCCCTCCGCGGCGCCGCCCTGCTGGCCACCGCCCTCGTCGTCACCAGCTGCGGCTCGGGCGACGACTCCGGCTCCGGCTCGGAGGCCGGCGGCACGGCGTCCGGCTCCTCCGACGCCTTCCCGGTCACCGTCAGCACCGCCTTCGGCGACGTGACGGTCGAGGAGGAGCCGCAGCGCGTGGTGGCCCTCGGCTGGTCCGACGCCGAGACGGCGCTGGCGCTCGGCGTCGAGCCGGTCGGCGCCAGCGACTGGCTGGCGGTCGGCGGCGACGGGCTCGGGGACTGGGTGGAGCAGGGGTACACCGAGGAGCCCGAGATGATCGAGACCCTCGAGCCGAGCTTCGAGCAGATCGCGGCGCTCGAGCCCGACCTGATCCTCGACACCCGCTCGTCGGGCACGCAGGAGCGCTACGACCTGCTCAGCGAGATCGCGCCCACCATCGGGCAGCCCGAGGGCGTGGGCCCGTACCAGACCACCTGGCAGCAGCAGCTGGAGATGGTCGGGCAGGCGCTGGGCAAGGCCGACGAGGCGGCCGACCTCGAGGACCAGGTCGACCGGGCCTTCGCCGACGCCGCCGAGGCGCACCCCGAGTTCGACGGCACCGAGGTGGCCGTGGGCGCCTACACGTCGGAGGGCTTCGGCGCCTACGTCAGCGGCGACGCCCGCGTGGCGTTCATGGAGCAGCTCGGTTTCCAGAACAAGCAGGCCATCGAGGACCAGGCGACCGAGAACTTCTTCATCCCGGTCAGCGAGGAGCAGCTGAACCTGCTCGACGCCGAGCTGACCGTCGTCTTCCCGATCTTCGTGGAGGCCTCGGAGTTCACCGGCAACCCGCTGTGGCAGGCCCTGCCGTCGGTGCAGGAGGGGCGCGCCGTCGTCTTCGACGACACGACCACGCTCAACGCCTTCTCGAGCGCCTCGGCGCCGGGGCTGCTCTACGCCCTCGAGACCGTCGTGCCGCAGTTCGCCGACGCCCTGGGCTGATCCGCCTCAGCTGATCCGTCCGTCGGCGGCCACCTGCCAGGCGGCCGCCGACGCGACCAGCGAGGGGACGAGCCGGTCGAGCAGGTCCGCCCCTTCCGCCGGCGACGCCCCGGCCGGGTCGCCGAGGACGCCGGTCGGGCTGACCCCCCGGACGCCCTCGGCGCGCAGGCGGGGGAGCAGGTCGCGGATCGGGGCCGTCTCGCCGGCGACCGCGCGGTCCTCACGCACCCCACCCGGTTCCACGTGCAACATCAGCGACGTCTCGGTGCGGCCCGCGTGGGCGTCGCCGCCACGCACCCCGCAGGCGAACCAGGCGACGTCCCGCCCCTCGGCCCGCAGCAGCGGGACGGCGGCGCGCAGCGCGTCGAGGTTGCCGCCGTGCCCGTTCACCACCAGCAGCCGGCCGGCCCAGCGGCACGCCGACCGGCCGTACTCGACGAGCAGGCCGGTCAGCGCCTCGGTGCCGATGGAGATCGTGCCGGGGAAGCCCTCGTGCTCCCCGCTGGCCCCGTACGCCAGCGCCGGCGCGAGCAGCGCGCCGTCGAGCGACGGCGCCGCCGCCTCCGCGACGGCGCAGGCCACGGAGGTGTCGGTGCCCAACGGCAGGTGGTGACCGTGCTGCTCCACCGAGCCGAGCGGGACGACGACCAGCGGCCGGTCAGGGATCTCCGGCCAGACGGCGCCGGCCAGCGAGGTCACCGCAGCACCCTAGGCGGCACGGGGACCTGTCAAGGAGCCGGCGAGGGCTCGTCCTCGACGAGCGCGTCCTCCTCCAGCTCCTCGGCGAGCCGGGTGAACACCTCGCAGAACCGCGCCACCTGGTCGGCGATCACCCGCACCTGCTCCACGGCGTCGGCGACGTCGCCGTCGTGCCCGCGCTCCTCGAGCGCGCGGCAGGCAGCGGCCAGCGTGTCGGCCCCGAGGGTCGCGGCGGCACCGGCGAGCCGGTGGGCCGCGGCCTCGAGACCCGTCGCGTCCGCGCGTCGGGCGGCCCCCTCGAGTCCGGCGAGGGCGGCCGGTGCGGTCACGACGAACGTGCGCAGCAGCCGCGCCGTCAGGGCCCGCTCCGCCTCCTCCCCGACCCCGGCGACATCGCCGAGACGGCGGCGGACGACGTCCTCGAGCTCGATCCCGTTCACCCCGGTCGCGGTGTCGATCGCCCGGGCCAGGTCGGCGAGCGTGCACGGCTTGGCGAGGAAGGTCGCACCGAGGGACCGACCGGCGTCGACGTCACCGGGCAGTGCCCGGCCGCTCAGGAAGACCACCGGGAGGTCGGCGAAGGACGGGTGTGCCCGCAGCGTGCCGGCCAGCCCGAGGCCGCTGCCGCCCGGCATGAACATGTCGGTGACGACGACGTCGGGTGTGAAGACGCCGTCCAGCACGGCCGTCGCCTCCTCTGCCGAGGATGCCGCACGGACCCGGTACCCCGCCCAGGTCAGCTGCCGCTCCAGCAGCACGCGGGTGGTGTCCTCGTCCTCGACCACGAGCACCTTGGCCATGCAGTCCTCCTCGTCCCCGGCGGCCGGCCTCGGGCCCGCCGTCCCCGGCGTTATCGGCAGGCAGGGCCACCGACGGGCAGCGTCACCGGCAGGAAGGGACCCCGGCCGGCGGGGTGCCGGGCCGGCCGGTCACTCCGTCGTCCGGAAGACCCGGGCGGCGAGGCTGACCAGGCCCAGGGTGATGACGGCGACGGTGAGCAGCTGCACGCCGACCGGCACCTCCCAGCCGAACCAGGTCATCACGGGCAGCAGGCGCTCCTGCTCGGTGGCCGTGAGCGACAGCGAGTCCAGCGTGAAGTGCCGCATCGGCTGGACCACGTAGGTCAGCGGGTTCAGCCGGGTGAGCACGGCGAGCCAGTCCGGCAGGCCCGAGATCGGGAACAGCGACCCGGACAGGAACATCATCGGCATGATCAGCAGCTGGCTGATCGGCATGGCCGCCTGGATGGTCTTGATCCGCGTCGACAGCAGCACGCCCAGCGCGGTCAGCAGCAGCGCCCCGAGGAACAGGCAGCCGATCAGCTGGGCGATGAGCACCGGCGAGTAGGGGATGCCGACCGTGCCGAGAAGGGCGAGCAGCACCAGGCTCTGCAGGGTTGCCACGATCGCTCCGCCGAGGCACTTGCCCCAGATGATCGAGCCGCGGGAGATCGGCGCGACCATCATCTCGCGCAGGAAGCCGAACTCCCGGTCCCAGACCAGCGAGATACCGGCGAAGGCCGCGGTGAACAGCACCGACGTGGCCAGGACGCCGGGGTACAGGAACGTCCGGAAGTCGGTGCCGCCGCCGGTGTCGACGATGCTGCCGAGCCCGGTGCCCATCACGAAGATGAACAGCACCGGCTGCAGCAGCATGGTCACCATGCGGGCCTTGTCCTGCTTGAGGCGCAGCAGCTCGCGGCGGGTCACCACCCAGGTGGCCCGCAGCTGGTGGGACATGTCGCTGCGGACCTCGGGCAGGACGTCGATCGGCCCGGCGTCGTCGCGCGTGGTGGTCATCTCATCGCCTCCCGGCGAACGGGTTGACGGAGCCCTGAGGACCCTCGGAGTCACGGATCGTGCGGCCGGTGTAGGTCATGAAGACGTCATCGAGGCTCGGCCTGGTCACCGTGACCGACCGGATGTGGACGCCGAGCTCGGTGAACAGGCGGGGGACGACCTGCGCCCCCTCGGGGACGGCGAGCGTCACCTGCCCCTCGTGCACGCCGGCCTCGACGCCGAGCCGTTCCCGGATGCGGGCGATCGCCAGCTCGTCGTCGTCGGTGCGCAGCGCGATCCGGTCGGTGCCGATGCTGGACTTGAGCGCCTCGGGGGTGTCCTCGACGACGATCTCGCCGTTGTCCATGATCGCGATCCGGTCGCAGTGCTCGGCCTCGTCCATGTAGTGGGTGGTGACGAAGACGGTGATCTCGGTGCGCTGCCGCAGGTCGTGCAGGTAGTCCCAGATCGCCGCCCGGGTCTGCGGGTCGAGACCGATCGTCGGTTCGTCGAGGAACAGCACCTGCGGCGCGTGGACCAGGCCGCGGGCGATCTCCAGCCGGCGCTTCATGCCGCCGGAGAACTTCATGACCGTGTCGGAACGGCGGTCGGCGAGGGCGACCATCTCGAGCACCTCGTCGATCCGGCGTTCGGCGTCGGCGCGGCTCAGCCCGTACAGGTCGGCGTGGAAGCGGAGGTTCTGCTCGGCGCTCAGCTGCAGGTCCAGCGTCTGCTGCTGGAACACCAGGCCGATCCGGCGGCGCACCTGGTCCCGCTGGGAGACGACGTCGAAGCCGGCGACCCGAGCGCTACCGGCCGTCGGGTTCCGGATCGTGCAGAGCATCTCGATGGTCGTGGACTTGCCGGCACCGTTCGGGCCGAGGAAGCCGTAGGTCTGCCCCGCCTCCACGCGCAGATCGATCCCCCGGACGGCCTCGACGACGTGGTCCCCGGACTTGTAGGTCTTCGTGAGGCCGACGACCTCGATCGCCGGCCCTCTAACGGTGTTAGACACGGGCGACAGACTCCTCTAACACCGTTAGAGTGTCAAGGTGGTTTCCGGGCCGGACGTCGAGCGCGCGCCGCTCACGCGCGCGGCGATCGTCGACGCGGCCCTGGCCCTGCTGGCCGAGGGCGGCCTGGAGGCGGTGTCCTTCCGGCGGATCGCCAAGGCGCTGGGCGTCGCGGGTCCCACGCTCTACTGGCACGTCGAGAACAAGCGGCAGCTCATGGACCTCATGGCGGAGGAGCTCGTCCGCCGCACCGGGCGGAGCTACGCGGGTCCCGAACCCGGGCAGCCGTGGTGGGAGTGGCTCCGCGACGACGCCCGCCGCATGTTCGGCGCGCTGATCGCCACCCGTGACGCCCCCCGGGTGCTGGCCGGCAACCGCCCGAGCCCGGAGAGCTTCGAGGGGATCGAGCGGGTGCTCGCCGCCCTGGTCGACGCCGGGCTCACCCCGGGCCAGGCGCAGAAGACGTTGTTCGCGATCGGCGCGTACGTCATCGGCAGCGCCACCGAGTGGCAGGCGGAGGCCGAGCGGGAGAGCACCCAGCCGCTGCCCGACCCGGGCGACGAGGAGCTCAACGCGTTGCGGGCGAAGGCGCTGGTCCAGCAGCCGGTCCTCCTGGCCGCCATCAGCGAGCTGCTCGAGCAACCTTACGCGGAGGCCTTCGAGTTCGGCCTCGACCTGCTGGTCGACGGGCTGCGCTCGCGCTTCGCGCCGGACGGCTGACGACGGGTGTGCGCGGCCCGGTCGTGGGCAATGGGACTGCCATGAGCGACGACCAGACGCGCAAGGTGGCCGAACTGCTGAAGGGTGAGCGCTTCGGCTTCCTCACCACGATCACCGTCGACGGCCGGCTGACCAGCCGGCCGATGACGCTGCAGGAGGTGGAGTTCGACGGCGACCTGTGGTTCTTCGCCGAGCGCGACTCCAACCCGGTGCAGCACATCACCGCCTCGCCGGAGGTGAACGTGGGCGTCGGCTCGGGCGGCACCTGGGTCTCGCTGACCGGCGACGCGGTCGTCGTGGAGGATGCGGCGAAGAAGCGGGAGCTGTGGAACTCCGCCGTCGAGGCGTGGTTCCCCCAGGGGCCGGACGACAGCAGCGTCGTCCTGATCAAGGTGCGGGCCGACTCCGCGGAGTACTGGGACAGCCCCGGCGGCCGGCTGGCCACCGCCTTCAGCTTCGTGAAGGCCAAGGTCACCGGCGAGCGGATCGACGCAGGCGAGAACGAGAAGGTCGACCTCTAGGCGGACGGGGCGCCCTGCAGCCGCTCGACGGCGGGGGCGCCTGGCTGCGCCGGGATGCGGACGGCGCCCGCGCCCAGGCGGGCACCGGCCCGCTCGGCCGGCTCCGGCTTGGCGAACAGGTAGCCCTGCGCCGAGCCGCAGGCCAGGTCGGCCAGCGCGCGCCGCTGCCCCTCGGTCTCGACGCCCTCGGCGACGACGTCGAGGCCCAGGGTGCGGGCCAGCTCGACCATCGACGTGATCAGCGTGACCGCCGACCGGCCGTGCGGCAGGTCCATGACGAAGCTGCGGTCGATCTTGATGATGTCCGCGGGCAGGTGGCGCAGGTAGGACAGCCCGGAGAAGCCGGTCCCGAAGTCGTCGATGGCGATGCGGATGCCGAGCGCCCGCAGGGCCTCCAGCTGGGCGACCACGGTGTCGACGTCCCGGACCAGGACGCCCTCGGTGACCTCGAGGGTCAGCTGCGCCGCGGGGAAGCCGGTGTCCTCGAGCGCCGCGACGACGTCGGCCGTCACGTCGCCGTCCTGGAACTGGCGGGGCGAGAGGTTGACGGCCATGCGCAGCGGCGTGCCGGTCTCGGCCGTCCAGGCGGCGCCCTGGCGGAGCGCCTCGCGCAGCACCCACCGCCCGATGCCGGTGATCGCGCCGGTCTCCTCGGCGAGCGGGATGAACTCGACCGGCGGGACCAGGCCGCGTTCCGGGTGGTTCCAGCGGACCAGCGCCTCGAAGCCGGTGGTGCGGCCGTCGGTCAGGCGGACCGTCGGCTGGTAGTGGACCTCCAGCTGGCCGGCGTCCGCGGCGACGGCGAGGTCCTGGGCCAGGCCGGCCCGGCGGCGGGCGGCCTCGGCCATGCCGTCGGCGTACACGACGAGCCGGTTCTTGCCCTGCGCCTTCGCCAGGTACATGGCGAGGTCGGCGTTGCGCAGCAGCGCGTCGGCGGTGCGGTCGGTCGAGTCCGTGGAGGCTGCGACGCCCACGCTGGCGTGCACGGTGACCGGCCCCTCGGCCAACGGCACCGGTACCGACAGCGCGACGAGCGCACGCTCGCCGACGGCGCGGGCCACGTCGGGACCGCCGCTGACGACCACGGCGAACTCGTCACCGCCGATGCGCGCGACGACGTCCCCCGGGCGCACGCAGCCCCGGAGACGCTCGGCCAGGACCAGCAGCAGCTCGTCGCCGGCGGCGTGGCCGCGGCTGTCGTTGACGTCCTTGAAGTCGTCGAGGTCGATGAACAGCACGCTGACCGCGCCGCCCCGGTCGAGCAGGCGGTGGGTGATCTCCTCGAGCAGCGTGCGGTTGGCCAGGCCGGTGAGCGGATCGCTGAGGACCTGGTCCTCGTTGAGCCGCCAGGCTGCCAGGTGCGCGATGCTCGCGGCGAGCACGAAGGCCGCGTGGATCCCGGCCCACAGCCACGGGTCGTGCTGCGCGTCGTGGCTGAAGACGGCGTGCGGGTACAGGGTGCCGAAGACGCCGTGGTGCACGGTGACGACGACCAGCGCGATGCCGTACGGGACCCAGTCCTGGTACAGCGAGACGACGCCGATCATCACGAAGAAGACGAAGTGCGACTCGGTGACGCCGCTCCACAGGTGGACGAGCGCTACCGAGGCGGCCATGAGGCTGATCGTGGTGGCCGCCGCGCGGAGCTTGCGGCCGAGCTGCGGGAGCGCGGCCGGGACGACCGGGCCCGCGACCGCGGCGAGGACGGCCACGGCGGCCGGCTGACCCGCGCCCTGGAACCAGGCGAAGATCACCAGGAGCCCGGCCGAGGCCAGGCACAGCCGCATGATGACGCCGTGGCGGCGTTCCCAGACCGCCTCGGGCAGCAGGCGACCCTCGGGCAGCAGGCGGACGGCGCGGTCCCGCAGGCGGAGGAGGATCACCGTCCCCGCATCGGCCGTTGCGCCCCCCGGCTGGAGGAATTTCGCGCCGGGTGCCCCTTTCGGGGTGGGATCAGCGCAGGTCGAGCCCCGCCAGCGGCGACTCGTCGCAGATCTTGCTCGGGATCGAGGGGATGCCCAGGAGCGTCGGCTGACCGCGGACCGGCCCGGTGTGGGAGTGGTCGATGTGGCTGCGCGGGGTGGCCAGCTCGGCGTCCCGCGCGGCCAGCGCCGTCTCGCCGTAGCCCTGGACGCACTCGGGGTCGGGACCGTCCAGCGGCAGACCGGTGAAGAACTTCGCGGCCATGCAGCCGCCGCGGCAGGCGTCGAAGTGGGCGCACTTCGTGCAGGCGCCACCGGTCTGCGGGCTGCGCAGCTCGGCGAACAGGTCCGACGACTGCCAGACCCGCTGGAAGCCGCCCTCGTCGCGGACGTTGCCGGCCAGGAAGTTCTCGTGGATCGCGAACGGGCAGGCGTAGACGTCGCCGACCGGGTCGATCAGGCAGACCACCCGGCCCGCCCCGCACAGGTTCAGCCCCGGCAGGGACTCCCCCAGCGCCGACAGGTGGAAGAACGAGTCACCGGTGAGCACCCGGTCGCCGTTGGCGAGCAGCCAGGCGTAGAGCTCGCGCTGCTGCTGCTGGGTGGGGTGCAGCCGGTCCCAGACGTCGGCACCGCGCCCCGACGGCCGGAACCGGGTGATCCGCAGCTGCGCGCCGTAGCGGTCGGTGAGGGCCGTGAACTCGTCGAGCTGGCCGGCGTTCTCGCGGGTGACGACGACGGAGACCTTGAAGTCCTTCATCCCGGCCTCGGCCAGGTTCTCCAGGGCGCGGGTCGCGGTGGCGAAGGAGCCCGTGCCGCGGACGGCGTCGTTCACCTCCGCCGTGGCGCCGTCCAGGGAGATCTGGACGTCGACGTAGTCGGTGCGGGCCAGCTGCTCGGCACGGGCCCGGTCCAGCTTGATGCCGTTGGTGGAGAACTTGACGCCGACGTCGTGGCCGATGGCGTAGTCGAGCAGGTGCCAGAAGTCGGGCCGGACCGTCGGCTCCCCGCCGCCCACGTTGACGTAGAAGACCTGCATCCGCTGCAGCTCGTCGATGACCGCCTCCGCCTCGGCGGTGGACAGCTCCCGCGGATCCCGCCGTCCCGACGAGGACAGGCAGTGCACGCACGCCAGGTTGCAGGCGTAGGTGAGCTCCCACGTGAGGCAGATCGGGGCGTCGAGCCCGTACTCGAACTGGTCGACCAGCCTCCCGCCGACGGGGCGTGCGGGGACGACGGCGGTCATGCGCGAACCTCGATCATCTGGGAGCGGGCCAGGTCGGCGAGCGCCTTGACGTAGGCGGCCCGCTGCGCGTCGGTCACGCCGCAGGCGGTGAGCGCCTCCGCGGCGGTGGGGTGGTCGGCCAGCGCCTCGACGACGGCGACCAGCAGCTTCGACTTCAGGAAGGAGAGCTTCCGGTTGCCGAAGTGGTAGACCAGCGCGCCGAACGGCTCGGGCCGCAGGGCGACCGACCGGGCCTTCCGCCAGGGCAGGTCGACGTCGAAGCCGACCGCGGTGGTCACCGGGCTCAGTAGACGCCGCACATGCCGTCGATGGAGACCTCCTCGACGAGGGACTCCTCGACCAGCTCCTCCTCCGCCGCCGGAGCGGGGACCGTATCGACGTCGGTGTTCGTCTCGGGCATGGCGGCCTCCGGGCGGTGCGTGCGGGTGCGGTGTCGCGGACGTTAGTGACACCGGGTGCCACTGGCAACACAATGCCCGCGTGACGGGGACGAGGACGGCGCCGGCCGAGACCACGCGGCTGCGCGTCGAGCGCGCCGCCCTCGACCTGTTCGCCGCCCGAGGCTTCGAGAACGTGATCAGCGACGAGGTCGCCGACGCCGCCGGGATCAGCCGCCGGACGTTCTTCCGCTACTACCCGACGAAGGCCGACGCCGTCTGGGGCGACTTCGCCGGGCACGTCGCCCGGCTGGAGGCGCTCCTGGCGGCCACCCCGCCGGCGCAGCCGGTGCTCGCTGCGGTCTGCGCCGCCTACGTCGAGGTCAACGACTACCCGGAGGCCGAGCTACCGCTCCTGCGGAGGCGGATGCGGCTGATCCTGGGCGAGCCGGCGCTCCTGGCGCACTCGGAGCTGCGCTACGCCGACGTCGACCGGGCGGTCGCCCGGTACGTCGGGGGGCGGACCGGCTCACCGGCGACCGCGCTCGTCCCCCGGCTGGTGGCGACCTGCACCCGCGCGGCCGCGATCACCGCCTTCGAGGTCTGGCTGGCCGACGAGCACTCCTCCCTGGCCGCGCACCTGCACTGGGCGTTCGAGGAGATGGCCGCCGGGTTCCCGGGCCTGCGCTGAACCGGCCCCGGTGTGGTGCCCGTCTCCTGCCCGGCCGCTAGCCTGGCACTCAGTGCCAACGGCCGGGCGGCCGGTCGGCGAGGAGGTCAACGATGGCTAACCCCTGGTTCGAGTCGGTCGCCGAGGCGCAGCGCCGGGCGAAGAAGCGGCTGCCCAAGGGCGTCTACGGCGCGCTGGTCGCGGGCTCCGAGCGGGGGCTGACGCTCGAGGACAACCTGGCCGCGTTCGCCGAGCTCGGCTTCGCGCCGCACACCGCGGGCCTCGCCAACGAGCGGAACCTGGGCGTCACCGTCATGGGCCAGCCGCTCTCGATGCCGGTGCTGATCAGCCCGACCGGCGTGCAGGCGGTCCACCCGGACGGCGAGGTGGCGGTCGCCCGCGCCGCGGCCGCCCGTGGCATCGCCATGGGGCTCTCGTCCTTCGCCAGCAAGCCCGTCGAGGAGGTCACCGCGGCCAACCCGCAGACCTTCTTCCAGATGTACTGGGTGGGCACGCGCGACGAGATGCTCGCCCGCATGGACCGCGCGAAGAAGGCCGGCGCGGTCGGCTTGATCGCGACCCTCGACTGGTCGTTCGCCTACGGCCGCGACTGGGGCAGCCCGTTCATCCCGGAGAAGATCGACTTCGAGGCGGCCCGCCGGTACGCCCCGCAGGTGCTCCTGCGCCCGCGCTGGCTGTGGGACTTCGCGAGGACGAAGAAGCTGCCCGACCTCACCGTGCCGAACATGGTGGCCACCCCGGGCGAGCCGGCGCCGACCTTCTTCGGCGCCTACGGCATGTGGATGAACTCCCCCATGCCGACGTGGGAGGACGTCGCCTGGCTGCGGGAGCAGTGGGACGGCCCGTTCATGCTCAAGGGCGTCATGCGGGTGGACGACGCCAAGCGCGCCGTCGACGCCGGCGTCACGGCGATCTCGGTGTCCAACCACGGCGGCAACAACCTGGACGGGACGCCGGCCTCGATCCGCGCCCTCCCGTCGGTCGCCGACGCGGTGGGCGACCAGATCGAGGTGCTCCTGGACGGCGGCATCCGGCGCGGCGGCGACGTCGCGAAGGCCCTCGCCCTGGGTGCCAAGGCCGTGATGATCGGCCGCGCCTACCTGTGGGGCCTCGCCGCCAACGGCCAGGCGGGCGTGGAGAACGTGCTCGACCTGCTGCGCGACGGGCTCGGCTCGGCGATGGTGGGCCTGGGCCGCCCGTCGGTCGGCGAGCTCAGCCGCGACGACCTGGTGATCCCGCCGGGCTTCGAGCGCCAGCTCGGCCAGGCCGCCGTCGACACCGCTCTGCAGCCGGTCAACCCGGCCCGCCGCCGCCGCGAGGCCTGACCCCGCGCACCACTGTGCGCTGATCCACCTCATCGGCACGCCATGGGGTGGATCAGCGCACAACGGCGGCTGAGGCCACGATGCGGTCCGGGCGGATCCGGACGGTCGCGCCCCGCAGCCACGTGCGCAGCCGGCCGCTGGGATCCGTGACCTGGACCTCCGTGCCGTCGTCGCGGCGCAGGACGAGGTCCGCCGTCAGCTCCGCCCAGCCGCCGCCCAGCACGTCGTCCAGCCGGCACGGCCGCCCGTCGACGAGCACCTCCGGCTGCGGCACCAGCGACCCGGCCAGCCGGCGGCCGGCCCGGCCGCTGCGTTCGACGAGCGGACCGGGCCGCAGGGGCGGGGTGCGGCTGTCGGTGGCGAGCGCGGCCACGGCAGGGATTCGGCGCAGCACGGCCAGCACCCCGCGCCGGACGACGTCCCCGCCGCGCCCGCCGCCGGTCATGAGCGCCCCGAGCAGCTGGGCGACCCGGATGAGCGCCCTCGCGTGCGGCTCCCGCTCGGCCTGGTAGCTGTCGAGCAGGTCGTCGTCCGCCTCGCCGGCGAGGACGGCGGCCAGCTTCCAGGCGAGCTGGTGCACGTCACGCAACCCGAGGCCCAGCCCCTGACCGACGAACGGTGGGGACAGGTGCGCGGCGTCCCCCGCCAGCAGCACCCGCCCGGCGCGCCACCGGTCGGCGACCTGGGCCCGGAACGTGTACTCGACCGCACGCACGATCTCGACGTCGCCCGGGTCGACCGGGCGGAGCAGCTCGGCGAGCCGTTCCGGCGTCGTCGCGTCCGCGACCGTCTCGCCCGCCGCGAGGCGGCACTCCCAGCGGTACCGGTCCCCCGTCACCGGCATGAACGTGGCGGGGTGCCGCGAGTCGCAGACCTGGTGCGCACCCGGCCACACGGGGAGCTCGGCCGGCGAGACCACGTCCAGCACCAGCCACCGGTCGGGCCGGCCGAGGTCGCGCATGGAAGCACCGATCAGCTCGCGGACCGTGCTGTTGGCGCCGTCGCACCCCAGCACCGCCGCGGCGCGGACGGACCGGTCCGCCCCGGCGCCCCTCCCGCGCGCGACCACCGTGACGCCGTCGTCGTCCTGGGTGAGGCCGGTGACCTCGACCCCGCGCTCGACGGGGATGCCTGCCGCGGCGACGGCGCCGGCCAGCACCGCCTCCAGGTCGGGCTGGTGGACCAGCGAGCCCTGCGGCCAGCCGTGGACCCCGGCGTCCGGGTGCCGGGCGAACTCCGCGAGCACGCGGTGCGACCCGTCCAGCAGCCGGAGCCCGGCCATCGGCCGGCTGCGGGCCAGGACGTCGTCGGCCACGCCGGCCGCCTGCAGGACGCGGAAGACCTCGTCGTCCAGGTGCACGGCCCGCGGCAGCGGATAGGGCTCGCGGTGCCGCTCGAGCACGACGACGGGCACCCCCCGCCGGGCGAGCAGCAGCGCCGCCGTCAGCCCGACGGGCCCGGCGCCGACCACGACCACGGGAGCGCCGGACACGCCGTCAGTCTCGCCGACCGCTGCACGACGTTGCAGCCCACCACGGAACCGAACAGTCAGGGTTGACGGGCGATGCGCGCCGTCAGCAGAGTGTGACCCACGGCACGGTACCCCCTGGTACCGCGCCGCTCTGTCTTGCCAACGGCGGCACATCGGCGGAAGGAAACGGCGTGAAGACCAAGGGCGCGATCCTGTGGGGCGTGGGCGAGGAGTGGTCGGTCGAGGAGATCGAGGTCGGCGACCCGGTGCACGGCGAGGTGACCGTCCAACTGGCGGCCTCCGGCCTCTGCCACTCCGACGAGCACCTCGTCACCGGCGCCACCCCGGTGAACTTCCCCTCCCTGGGCGGGCACGAGGGCTCGGGCGTCGTCACCAAGGTCGGCCCGGGCGTGGCCAACCTCAAGGAGGGCGACCACGTCGTCACCGCCTTCATCCCGGCCTGCGGGCAGTGCCCGCCGTGCGCCAAGGGGATGCAGAACCTCTGCGACCTCGGCGCCTTCCTCCTCGGCGGCACCGCGATCGCCGACGGCACGCACCGCGTGACCGCCCGGGGTCAGGGCGTCTCGCCCATGTGCCTGCTCGGCACGTTCTCCCCGTACATCACCGTCCACCAGGCGTCGGTCGTGAAGATCGACGAGAACGTCCCCCTCGACGTGGCGGCGCTCGTCGGCTGCGGCGTCACCACCGGCTGGGGCTCGGCGACCAAGGTGGCCGCGGTCCGCCCCGGGGAGACCGTCGTCGTCATGGGCGTGGGCGGGGTCGGCATGAACGCCGTCCAGGGCGCCGCCGCCGCCGGTGCCCGGCACGTCGTCGTGGTGGAGCCGGTCGCGCACAAGCGCGACTGGGCGAAGAACTACGGCGCCACGCACTCCTTCGCCACGGCCGAGGAGGCCACGGCCGCCGTCAACGAGCTCACCTGGGGGCGGATGGCCGACAAGACGATCATCGCCGTCGGCGACATCCAGGGCGAGGACATCCAGGCCGCGCTCAGCCTGACCGGCAAGGGCGGCCGCGCCGTCGTCACCGGCATGGGGAACTACGCCAACGTCGACGTGAAGCTGAGCCTGTTCGAGCTCACGCTGCTGCAGAAGGACCTGCAGGGCGCCATCTTCGGCGGGCTCAGCCCCCGCGCGGCCATCCCCGAGCTGCTCGCGCTCTACCAGGGCGGCCAGCTCAAGCTCGACGAGCTCGTGACCAACCGGTACGCCCTCGAGGACATCAACAAGGGCTACCAGGACATGCGGGACGGCGAGAACATCCGCGGGATGATCGTCTACGGCGACAGCGACCGCTGACGTCCTGGCCGGCCGGGTGCCTCAGGCGCCCGGCCGGCCCCGGACCGCCGGCTTCACCGCGTCCCCGGCCCTCGCCGGGTCCAGCGGGACGGCGCTGCGGAGGACGGCCGGCCCCACCCTCAGGACGCCGTCCGACAGCGGCGCGCAGCGGATGCCGCCCCGCCCGCGCATCCCCCGGTGGGCGCCGGCGGTCAGGACGGCGTCCAGCCAGGCGCAGGGGTTGGCCGGCCGGCCGCCCTGCAGCAGCACCTCCCCCTCGCCGCAGTCGAGCGAGAACAGCTGCCCACGCAGCGCCTCCACCTCGGCGCCCCGCAGCACGACGTTGCGCCGGGCGAGCAACGGGTCGAGCGGCCCGGAGCCGAGTTCCGCGGCCAGCGCCTCCACGGACTCGGCCGCCAGCACCGTCACCGAGGCGTCCCGGTGGGCGGGCTTGCCGGCGTAGCGGTCGCCGACGATGCCGAAGCCCGCGCGGACCCTGATGCGCTCGCGCCGGTCCGCGGACTGCTCGGGGACGGTTCCGCCCGGCCGCCCGTCGTAGCGGTGCTCCGGCGAGGCGAGCAGCCCGACGACGTGGACGTCGTAGCGGTGCGGCACGTCGGGCGTCAGCGCTCGGCCGTCCGGTGGATGGGGCCCTCGGTCCCGGCCAGCCGCTCCCCCGTGCCGCCCCAGCGCCCGGCGATGATCTCCGCCGCGATCGAGATTGCCGTCTCCTCCGGCGTGCGCGCCCCCAGGTCCAGGCCGATGGGCGAGGACAGCCGGGCCATCTCCGCCTCCGACAGCCCGGCCTCCGCCAGCCGCTCCAGCCGCTCGTCGTGCGTGCGCCGCGACCCCATCGCCCCGACGTAGGCGACCGGGATCCGCAGTGCGACCTCGAGCAGCGGGACGTCGAACTTCGGGTCGTGGGTGAGCACGCAGAGGACCGTGCGCTCGTCGATCCGTCCCGCGTCCACCTCGGCCTGCAGGTAGCGGTGCGGCCACTCCACGACGACCTCGTGCGCGTCGGGGAACCGCTTCGCCGTCGCGAACACCGGCCGGGCGTCGCAGACGGTCACCCGGTAGCCGAGGAAGGCGCCCACCCGCGCGACGGCGGCCGCGAAGTCGATGGCACCGAAGACGACCATCCGCGCCGGGGGTGCGAACGAGTTCACGAACAGGGTCAGGTCGTCGCCGCGGCGCTCGCCGTCGTGGCCGACGTGCAGGAGACCCGTGCGGCCCGCCGCCAGCATGCCGCGGGCGTCGGCGGCCACCGCGTCGTCCAGGCGCTGGAGGCCGAGCGTCCCCGACTCGCGGTCGGGCCAGAGGACCAGCCGCCGGCCCAGCCGGTCGTCCGGGCCCTTCACCACGGTGACGACGGCGACCGGCTCGTGCCGATCCACCGACTCGGCGACCTCGCCCAGTTCCGGGAACGACTCGCGGGAGACCGGCTCGACGAAGACGTCGAGGATGCCGCCGCACGTCAGCCCGACGGCGAACGCGTCGTCGTCGCTCACGCCGTAGCGCTCGAGGGTCGGGACGCCGGTCTCGACGGCGTCCTTGGCCTCTTCGTAGACCGCGCCCTCGACGCAGCCGCCGGAGACGCTGCCCACCGCCGTGCCGTCCGGGCCGACCAGCATCGAGGCACCCGCGGGTCGCGGCGCGGAGCGCCAGGTGGCGACCACCGTGCCCATGCCGACGGTCTCCCCCGCCTGCCACCAGCCGACCAGCTCGTCGAGCACGTCACGCATCGGAGGGCTCCTTCCTCCCGGAACGTTCCACGTGCAACGTCTCACGCACGCTGGATCACTCCCGTCAGCTCCTCGAAGGCGGCCATGCTGTGGCCGGACACGAAGTGGTCGACCGACGGCAGCGCCGCCTGCATCCCACCGGTCAGCGGCTCGTAGCCGGCGCGCCCCTTGTGCGGGTTCACCCAGACGACCGCGTGCGCCAGCCGCCGCAGCCGCACCATCTGCGCGGCCAGCAGGTCGGTGCCGCCCCGCTCCCAGCCGTCGCTGCACAGGACGACGACCGCGCCCCGAGCGGTGCCGCGCTGCCCCCACCGGTCCAGGAACGCCTTGAGCACCTCGCCGAGCCGCGTGCCGCCCGACCAGTCGGGGATCGCCGAGCCGCTGGCGGCCAGCGCGCGGTCGGGGTCGCGCAGCCGCATCTCGCGGGTGACGCGGGTCAGCCGGGTGCCGATGGTGAAGACCTCGGTGGTCGCCGGCCGGGCGCGGACGGCGGCGTGCGCGAACCGCAGGAGGGCGTCGGCGTAGGGCGCCATCGAGCCCGAGACGTCGACGAGCAGGACGACGCGACGCGGGCGGGCCTGCCGGCGGTGGTGCGCCAGCCGGGTGACCTCGCCGCCGCTGCGCAGCGCCCGGCGGACCGTCCGACCCGGGTGGACCGGGCCCTGGGCGCTCGGCCGCCGACGGCGGGACGGGCGCATCGGCGTCGCCGGGGCCATGAGGGCGAACAGCCGGCGCAGGTGCTCGCGCTCGGCCGGGGTCAGCTCGGCGACGTCGCGGTGGCGCAGCACCTCCTCGCCGCTGGCCTGGACGGCGAGGTCCGGTGCCTCGGCGTCGTCCGCGCCGTCCGCCCGGCCCGGCTCCAGCGGCGCCGCCGCCGTCAGGTGGACCTCGGGGCGGGCGTTCGGCCGGGGGATCCGCGGTCGCTCGCCCGCGAAGTACGCGGAGAAGGCGGCGTCGTAGCGGTCGAGGTCGTCCGGGCCGGCGCAGAGGGTCAGCCGCCCGGCCCAGTAGACGGCGCCTGGGTCGAGGACGTCGAGCGAGCCCAGCGCCACGAGCATCGACTCGACGCGGTCGGGCGAGGCCGCCACGCCGGCGTGCCGCAGCGTCCGCGCGAAGCCGAGCACCGTGTCGACGACGTCCCGCCCCCCGTCAGCCACCGAAGAGCGCCCCCCTCGCCATGGCCTGCACCCGCTCGGTGTCCTCCCGGTACTTGAGCACCGCGCCGAGCGTGCGGGCGGCCAGGTCTGGGTCCAGATCGCGGGCGCCGAGGGTGTGCAGCGCCGTGGCCCAGTCCATCGACTCGGCGATGCCCGGCGGCTTGAGCAGGTCCAGGGTGCGCAGCTTCGCCGTCGCGCGGGCGACCTCGCGGGCCAGCTGCTCGGTCACCTGCGGCAGCCGGCGGCGCAGGATCGCCACCTCGCGGTCGAATTCGGGGTGCTGCAGCCAGTGGTACAGGCAGCGCCGCTTGAGCGCGTCGTGCACCTCGCGGGTCCGGTTGGAGGTGAGGACGACGAGCGGCGGCGTCGCGGCGCGCACGGTGCCGAGCTCCGGGATGGAGATCGTGAAGTCGGAGAGCACCTCGAGCAGGAACGCCTCGAACTCGTCGTCGGCGCGGTCGACCTCGTCGACCAGCAGCACGCTCGGCGAGTCCTCCAGGGCCTGCAGCAGCGGCCGGGCGAGCAGGAAGCGCCGGTCGTAGAGCGAGGCCTCCAGCGACGCTGTGTCCTGCGTGGCGTGCGCGGCTTCGGCGGCCCGCAGGTGCAGCAGCTGGCGGCCGAAGTCCCAGTCGTAGAGCGCCTGGCTGGCCTCGAGACCCTCGTAGCACTGCAGCCGGTAGACAGGCCGGCCGGTGACCTGGGCGAGCGCCTGGGCAAGCGCGGTCTTGCCGACGCCGGCCTCGCCCTCGAGGAAGAGCGGGCGGTGCATGACCAGCGCCAGGTAGGCCGCCGTCGCCAGGCCCTCGTCGGGGAGGTAGCCGGTGGCCTCCAGCGCGGCCGCGAGGTCCTGCGGGCCGGCGAAACCGGTGGGCTCGACGGCGCCGGGCGCGACGGTGGGCTCGCTCACGGCTGTGAGCATCCCACCTGCACGGACGACGGCGGCCGGTCGAGTCTGGTCCTCGACCGGCCGCCGCCGTCAACGGGCCCCGTCGCGGGGCCGGGTTGGTTCAGATGGGGTGCGGTCAGATGCGGTCGCCGCGGTCCCGGGCGGTGCCGTCGGCGTCGAGCTCGACCTCTTCCTTGCGGAGGCCCTCGCTCACCTGCGTCTGCTCGGTGACCGTCTCCTTGTCCAGGCGCACGCGCTCGACCGGGACGGCCTCCTTCTCGACGACCGGGGTCTCGGCGTGCAGGACGACCTCGTGCTCCTCCTCGGAGATGGCCGGCCCGTCCATGGCCTTGCCGACGTTGGCGTCGGTGATGGGCTCGCGCTCGAGGCGGACCTCCTCGCGCGACACCGGGACGGTCTCCGTGACGTTCTCGGTGACGACGTACTTGCGCAGGCGGGCGCGGCCGACCTCCTGCGAGCGGGTGCCGACGTTCAGCCGCTCCTCCGACAGCGTCATGGCGTCGTCGGTGGTCGGGCCCGAGGTGTCGTGGCCGACGGTCCCGCGGGCGTCGGTCGTGTCGGTCATGCCGCCGGCCATCCCGGTGCCGGCCATGCCGGTCGTCGACTCGGTGGTCGTCGTCTGGGTGGTGCCGGTGCCCAGGCCGTAGTAGCGGTAGAGCTCCTGCTCCTCCTGCGGGGAGAGGTGCCCGTCGGTGTCGATCTTCGGGGCGTCCTTGACGCGCTCCTTGCTCACGGGTACGCGGACGCCGTCGTCGGTCAGGTTGGCGTCGCGGATCGGGACGAACGACTCCTTCGTGCCGAACAGGCCGGTGCGCACGGTGACCCACTCGGGCTGACCGGTCTCGTCGTCGAGGTAGACCTCCGCGGCCGAGCCGATCTTCTCTCCGGACTCGTCGTAGACGTCCTGGCCGATCACGCGGCTGATGGTGTCGGTGCCGATCATCGTGGTGGTGCTCCCATCCATTGCTCGGGGGTGGCGCGGTCGCTCGAATGGGTGACCGGCACCACGAGGGCGAAACGATCTCGTCCGTCCGACACGCGCGACCCCGGGGGAGATCCGACCCCGACTTCCCGCGACCCGGCGGCACGGCAACCGGGTGGCGGGGTGACATCCGCGCAGGTCGGACGCGCAATCCGGTTGTGGGCCACAGGGGCCGTGGGCGGTCCGACAAGGAGCGCAGCAACCCGATCACGCTCCGCTACTTCCCGGGCCGCCGGGCGTGTCCGCGGATGCCGCACCGGCGCGTCCTCCGCGGCCGGAGCGGGTCCCGTGCTCAGCATGGAGGGATGCCACCCCGCTCGCCGTACGACAACCTCGTCCACCCGCGCACCGTCAAGAAGCCGGCACCCCAGGTCGAGGCCGAGAAGGATCTCGTCGTCGAGGACCCGAGCTCGGGGTTCGTGGGCGCGGTGGTGCGCTGCGAGAAGGACGTCGTCCATCTCGAGGACCGCTTCGGCCGGGTGAAGGGCTACCCGCTCGGTCCCGGTTTCTGGGTCGACGGCCGGCCGGTCGTGCTCGTGCGCCCGAAGCACGCGGCGCCGTCCGGGCCGCTGCGCAGCGCGTCGGGCTCGCTGTACGTGGAGAACGCCCGTGCCCGGGTGGCGCGGGCCGGGCGCATCTACGTGGAGGGCAAGCACGACGCCGAGCTGGTCGAGAAGGTGTGGGGCCACGACCTGCGCATCGAGGGCGTCGTCGTGGAGCCGCTGCACGGTGTCGACGACCTCCCGGCGATCGTGCGCGACTTCCGGCCGGCCCGGGGACGTCGTCTCGGCGTCCTCGTGGACCACCTGGTGACGGGCTCGAAGGAGTCCCGCATCGCCGAGCAGATCACCGGCGAGCACGCGCTGGTCGTGGGGCACCCGTTCATCGACATCTGGCAGGCGGTCAAGCCCCAGGTCGTCGGCATCAAGGCCTGGCCGTCCGTGCCCAAGGGCGAGGACTGGAAGACCGGCGTCTGCCGGCGGCTGGGCTGGGAGGACGACACGGGGTACGTCTGGGCGCAGCGGATCCTGGCCCGCGTCACGAGCTTCACCGACCTCGAGCCGGCGCTGCTCGGCCGGGTCGAGGAGCTCATCGACTTCGTGACGACGGATTAGCCCGCCGGCATCGAGGGAACTGCCGGAGAGGACATCCGAGCACGGGGGCACGAGAAGGCGAGACCCATGAGACCCCCGACGCACGACGATCCGAACGCCATCCCCCGCAACGGCACCGAGGTGCCGTGGGTGGAGATCCCCGACCCGCACGGCGGCGACCGGCGCGCCGCGTCCCGCCAGGAGAGGCGGCCCGGCACAGCGGGGCAGGCACGGCGCGCCACCGGTCGCTGAGGGGGCTTGCGCCCCGGCCTCGCCGCTGCCATTGTCTCAATCTCTTGAGTCAATGGAGCAGTGGAGGTCGTCATGGGGTTGCTCCCGCTGGGGTTGCTCCTCGCCGGGGCCGTCACGCTCGCGGTGGGCACGGCCGTCGCCCGCCGCTCACCACCCAGCCGGGAGACGTCGGTCGCCGCCGCCCGCGCGCACGCGAGGAACGCGTCGGGTGCGGCCCTGCTGCTCGGCGCGATGGCCGCCCTCTACGTCGGCACCACCCGGCTCGGGGACAGCTCGCCCGGCGGCCTGGGCGTCACCGCCCTCCTGGTGCCGATCGCCTTCGGCGTCGTGCACACGGCCGTCCTGGCGCTCGGTGAGCTGACCTGGCCCCGCCCGCAGGGCGAGGTCCGGCGGGCGCGCCTCGTCCGCCGCGGCCTGCTCGACCAGGCGGCTCCCTGGCTGGTGCGCACCGGTGGGCCGGCCGTCGGGCTGGTCGTCCTGGTCCTGCTCGGCGGGGGGCTGATCGCCGAGGACGACGGCCGCAGCGTCAGCAGCGGGACCGACCTGGTTCGCGCGACCGCGAGCCCCTTCCCCGGCGCGTTCTACGGCGTCCCGGCCGGGCTCGGCCTGCTCCTCCTGGGCGCGCTGACGGTGGCCGCGCTGTGGATCGTCGCCGACCGCCCGGCCGTGGCCACGGCGGACGACGCGATCGAGACCGCCCTGCGCCGCGCCTCGGTGCACCGGGTGCTGCGCGTGGCGGTGGGGGTGACCCTCGTCGTCGCCGGTGGCCTGCTGTTCGTGGCCGGACGGGCCTGGCACTCGCTGGCCACCAGCAGCCTCGACTCCGGGCTGCTCGAGGCGGCCGGCGCGGCCACCTCCCTGGTCGGGGGGGCGGCCCTCCTGGCGGGCGTCGTGGTCGCCTGCATCCGCGCTCCCGGCGTGCCCGCCGACGCCCCTCCCGTCCGGGCCGGCTGATCCGGTGCCGCTCGACATCACCGTCGACGTGCAGGCGGCGACGCCGCCGTACGAGCAGATCCGCCGCCAGATCGCCGCGTACGTCGAGGGCGGCCTGCTCGACGACGGAGCCCGGCTGCCGACCATGCGGGCGCTGGCCGCCGACCTGGGTGTCGCCACCGGGACCGTGGGCCGGGCCTACGCCGAGCTCGAGGCGGCCGGCCTGGTCGCCAGCCGCCGGCGCACCGGCACGGTCGTCACCCGGCCCGCGCACCGCCCGGTGGAGGACGAGGTCCGGCGGACCGCGACGCGGCTCGCCGCCCAGGCCCGGGACGCGGGCCTGGACGGCGAGACGGTGCTGGCCATCGTGCGCGCGGCCCTGCTGCGGGCCGGCGCCGCCTGATCAGCGCGGGACGTAGTCGAACGTGTCGGGGTCGGGCCCGGTCCGCTCGCCGCGGTCGAGCCCGGTCAGGGTCGCCATGTCCTCCGTGCCGAGCTCGAAGTCGAACAGCGCGAAGTTCTGCTCGATGCGCTCCCGCGTCACCGACTTCGGGAAGACGACGTCGCCGCGCTGCACGTGCCAGCGCAGCACGACCTGGGCCGGCGTGCGACCCACGCGCTCGGCGATCGCGGTGATCGCCGGGTCGTCGAGCACCTTGCCCTGCGCGATGGGGGACCAGGCCTCGGTGACGATCTCGTGGTCGGCGTCGAAGGCCCGGACGTCGTCCTGCGCCAGGTAGGGGTGCACCTCGATCTGGTTGACCGCCGGACGGATCTCGGTCTCCGCGAACAGCCGCCGCAGGTGGTGCGGGTTGAAGTTGGAGACGCCGATCGCGCGGCACCGCCCGCTGGCGTAGATCTCCTCCATCGCCTTCCAGGTCTCGACGTAGTCGACGTCGATGGTGGGCAGCGGCCAGTGGATCAGGAACAGGTCCAGCTGGTCGAACTTGAGATCGGCCAGCGTCTGGTCGAAGGCGCGCAGGGCGTCGTCGCGGCGGTGGAAGCCGTTGTTCAGCTTGCTGGTCACGAAGATCTCGGAGCGGTCGATGCCCGAGCGGGCGACGGCCTCGCCGACGCCCTTCTCGTTGCCGTACATCTCGGCGGTGTCGATGTGCCGGTAGCCGACCTCGAGCGCGGTGCTGACGACGTCGGCGGTGTCCTCGGGCGGCACCTGGTAGACGCCGAAGCCGAGCTGCGGGATCTCGACGCCGTTGTTGAGGGTGATCGTGGGCACGGATGCCACAGGGAGTCCTTCCGATCGGGGAGAGGCGCCGCGCCGCAGGGAGAGCGCACGGCCTACCAATCGGTGCCGCTACCCCGCCGGGGCGTGATCGACCCGTGCGGTTCCGTCCTGCGGAACCGGGAGGGCCGGATCAGGACGGCGCAGCAGCGGCGCGCCCGCCAGGGCGAGCAGCCCGGCGAGGCCGCCGGCCAGCGCCGGGACGGCGAACGCCGTCTCCGCACCCCACGCGTCCACCGCCGCGCCGGCCAGCGCCGAGCCCGCGGTGACACCGACGGTGAGGCCGGTGATCGTCCAGGCCAGCGACTCGGTCAGCCCGCCCGGCGTCACCCGCGACTCGACCAGCGAGGTCCCGGAGACCAGCACCGGCGCGATGGTGAGGCCCGCCAGGAAACCGCAGCCGACGAGCACCGGCAGCGACCCCACGCCCCACAGCAGCTGGGCGGCCAGGCCGAAGGCGACGCCGGTGACGACGAAGCGCGCGGCCAGCGTCCCGGGCAGCGCCACGAGGCCGTAGACCAGGCCGGCCACCAGGCTCCCGAAGGCGAAGACGGCCAGGGCGAGGCCGGAGAACGCCTGCGCCCCCTCCGCCTCGGCGAAGCCCACGACCACCACGTCGATCGCGCCGAACACGGCGCCCACCGCCAGGTAGGTGACGACGACGACCAGCAGCGTGGGGGTGAGCACCGACCGGCGCCGCTTCGGCCCCGAGGGGTCGGCCACGTGCAGCGGCGGCTCGGTGTCCCGCTGGCCCGCGAGCCAGAGCCCGCCGACCACGCCGAGCACGATCCCGGTGAGGAAGCCCACCGGAGGCGCGATCAGGGTCGCGAGCAGCGTGACCAGCGGCGGTCCCAGGACGAAGACGACCTCGTCGGCCACCGCCTCGAACGCGAAAGCGGTCTGCCGGCCCTGCGGGTCGAGCAGCGCCGACCACCGGGCCCGCACCAGCGAGCCGATGTTCGGGCTGCTGAACCCGGTCGCGGCCGCGAGCAGGAACCAGCTCCACCGCGGGCCGCCCGCCACGACGGCGGCGACGAAGGCGGTCCCGGTCAGCAGGAACGCCGCCATGGCGAGCCGCAGGACCGTGGCCTGGCCGCGCCGGTCCATGGCGCGCGCCCACACCGGGCCGGCCACCGCGAAGGACAGGGCCAGCGTGCCCGAGACGGCGCCCGCCAGGCCGTAGCTGCCGGTCTCCCCCTCCACGAGGAGGACGGCGCCCAGGCCCAGCATCGGGGCGGGGAAGCGGCCCACCCAGCCGGCGAAGGAGAAGCGGGCGGCGCCGGGAACGGCGAACAGGCGGGTGTAGGGGCCCAGGAGGGTTCGGGGTGACACGGGTTCTTCTCGCGCTTCCTGGCCACGGGCGAGTGCGGGTGATTCGTCCGCCGGTCTCTCGGGTGGCGTCGGGGAGCCTAGCCGCGGACCTCGGACTTCCCCGCCCCATTTGTCGGCCGGCGCTACTACATTCGGCGCATGACCAGCAGCTCGCTGCCCGACCCCTGGGTGCGCCCCGCGGACGCGCCCGCCCCGGGGAGCGGCGGGCTGGTCGACCGGCACGGCCGCGTCGCCACCGACCTCCGCGTCTCGCTGACCGACCGCTGCAACCTCCGCTGCACGTACTGCATGCCGCCGGAGGGGCTGGACTGGCTGCCCAAGGTCGAGGTGCTCACCGACGACGAGGTCGTCCGGCTGGTGCGCATCGGCGTGGAGCAGCTCGGCATCACCGAGGTCCGGTTCACCGGCGGCGAGCCGCTGCTGCGGCCCGGCCTCGTCGGCATCGTGGCGGGGGCGACGGCGCTCGAGCCGCGGCCCGAGGTCAGCTTGACCACCAACGCGATCGGCCTGGCGCGCGTCGCCCCGGCACTGGCCGCCGCCGGGCTGGACCGGATCAACGTCAGCCTTGACACCGTCGACCGTGACAGGTTCAAGCAACTCACCCACCGCGACCGCTTCGACGACGTCGTCGCCGGGCTGGCCGCCGCGCAGGCCGCGGGGCTGACCCCGGTCAAGGTGAACGCAGTCCTCCTGCGTGGGATGAACGAGGAGGACGCCGTCCCGCTGCTGGACTTCTGCCTGGAGCGCGGCTACCAGCTGCGCTTCATCGAGCAGATGCCGCTGGACGCCCACCACGCCTGGACCCGCGGCGAGATGGTCACCGCCGAGGACATGCTGGAACGGCTCTCCGCCGCCCACACGCTCACGCCCGACACCGAGGCCCGCGGATCGGCCCCCGCCGAGCGCTGGCTGGTCGACGGCGGCCCGGCCACGGTCGGCGTCATCGCCTCGGTCACCCGCTCGTTCTGCGGCAGCTGCGACCGCACCCGGCTGACCGCCGACGGCCAGGTGCGCAACTGCCTGTTCGCCCGCGAGGAGTCCGACCTGCGCACGCCGATGCGCGACGGGGCGACCGACGCGGAGATCGCCGACCGCTGGCGGATCGCGACGCTCGGGAAGCTGCCCGGCCACGGCATCGACGACCCGAGCTTCCTGCAGCCCGCCCGGCCGATGTCCGCGATCGGGGGTTGACCGTGTCGGCCACCCACCCCACCACCCCGACGGTCACCGTCCGGTACTTCGCCGGGGCCCGGGCCGCCGCCGGCGTCGACACCGAGACCCGCGAGGCGGCCAGCCTCGACGAGCTGGTCGGCCAGATCGTCGGCGACCACGGCGAACGGCTGGAGCGGGTGCTCACCGCCTGCTCGTTCCTCGTCGACGGAACCAGCACCCGCGACCGGGCGTTGGTGCTGTCACCCGGGGCGGTGGTGGACGTGCTGCCCCCGTTTGCGGGCGGCTGAGCTCGGCGAGAGGTGGGGACATGAGCATCTTCGACAAGGCGAAGGCCAAGGCAGAGGAGCTGCTCGGCCGGGCCGAGCAGGTCTACGGGGAGTCGCACGGCGACGCCGCGGCCGAGGTCGCCGGCGAGGCGCACCTCCTGGAAGCCGAGGCCGAGGAGGAGGAGCTCGAGCGGCGGGAGCACCGCCGGGACGACGACGGCCTCGCCGGAGCGCGCTGACCTGCATTGTCCCCCGCCCTCGGCGGGAATAACGTTCCGACATGGTTCCGGAGCCGTTCGCGGATGTCGCGCCGTGGCCGGACTGGTGCGCGGCCGCCGAGGGATCGCTGGGCTTCCTCGCCCAGCACGTGGGCTGGGACGTCTGGATGGTCACCCAGGTCGTCGAGGACCGGCAGGTGGTGCTGCTCGCCCATCCCCCGGGCGCCGTCCGCACGGGCATCGAGCTGCCCTGGGAGAAGAGCTTCTGCCGCCAGATGATCGAGGGCAACGCCCCCCGGCTGGCCACCGTCACCGCCGCCGTCCCTGCGTACGCGTCGCAGACCACCGGCGCGTTGCGCGACGTCGCCGCCTACGTGGGCGTTCCGCTGGTCCGCGCCGACGGCAGTCTTTTCGGCACGCTCTGCGGCGTGGCGTTCCGCGCCAAACCGCGCAGCGCTGCGCGCGACCTGCGGGTGGTCGAGGCGGCCGCCCGGTTGCTCAGCACGCTCATGGCCGCCGGCCTGGACCCTCCGGCCCTACCGGAGGATTGACGGCGCCTGGCGCCCGGGCTGCGGGTGCGGTCAGATCGTCGGGTGCGGGCCGAGCAGCTGACCGACGCGATCGCGTTTCACGGCGAGGGGCCGGTCTGGTGGCCCGACGGCACTGGCCTGCGCTGCGTCGACATGCTCGCCGGCGACGTCCTGACCCTGGCGGCCGACGGCACCGTCGGCCGGGTCCACGTCGGCGACGTCGCGGCGGTGGTCCGTCCGCGCGCGGGTGGCGGGGCGGTGATCGCGGTCGAGCGCGGGTTTGCCCTGCAGGACGCCGACGGCGCCGTCACCACGCTCGACCCCGTCTGGACCGACCCGGGCATCCGCATGAACGAGGGCGGCTGCGACCCCCAGGGGCGGCTCTGGTGCGGGTCGATGGCCTACGACCAGACGCCCGGCGCCGCGGCGATGCACCGGCTGGACCCCGACGGCAGCGTGCGCCGGGTGTTCGGCGACCTCACCGTGTCGAACGGGCTGGAGTGGAGCCCCGACGGGTCCCTCGTCTACTACGCCGACACCGCCACGCACCGGATCGACGTCCTCGACTACGACCGGGAGACCGGGCTGACCGGCCGGCGGCCGTTCGTGACGCTCGGCGACGACGGCAACCCCGACGGGCTCACCGTGGACGCCGAGGGGGGCGTCTGGGTGGCGCTCTACGGGGCCGGCGCGGTGCACCGGTACGACAGCACCGGCCGACTGGACGCCGTCGTCGAGGTCCCCACGCCGAACACGACCGCCTGCACCCTGGGCGGCCCGGACCTCGACCAGCTCTTCGTCACGACCTCGCGCCAGGGCATGGGGCCGGACGACGACCCCCGGGCCGGAGCGCTGTTCCGCGTCGAGGCAGGCGTCCGGGGTCTGCCGGTGCGGGCGTTCGGGGGCTAGGTCGCGGTCCGCTACCTGACCCGCGCGTATCGCTGCGTCCTGCGGCGTGGCGACCCGAGCGGGGGTCCGGACCCGGCGCGAGGACCTTGCCACTCCCGCGCGCAGGACCACGCTGGTACCCGACCGCGCAGCGTCGCGCCGTCGCTCCCCCCGGGAGCCCCGACCGTCCGACGACCCCGCGGAGCCCGACCATGACCAGAACCCGCCACGACGACGACAACATCCTGATCCAGGACGAGGGGCGCACCGTCGCCAGCGCGGAGGTGCGCCCGACCCGCGAACCGGGCCTCGTCCACTCCGACCTGCACGTGGAGTCAGGTCACCTGCCCGGCGGTACCGGGACCCGCCTGGTCGATGCCGTGCTGGAGCACCCGCAGGTCGACGAGGCCGAACGCATGGTGGCGACCATGCCGCTGGGCGACACCGAGATGCTCGCCCGGGTCCGCGAGCGGTGCGATGCCGTGGAGACCCGGGCCGCCGGTGCCACCAAGCTCGTCGAGGCCCGGCTGCCGCACCGGGGCTAGCCGCTCGTTGCGCGGCGCGGGCGACCTGGACCTACGGGCAGGCGACCCACTCCTCCTCGCCGTCGGTGAAGACCTGCCGCTTCCAGATCGGCAGCCGCTTCTTCACCTCGTCGACGAGCTCGGCGCAGGCGGCGAACGCCTGGCCGCGGTGGGAGGCGCTGACCGCGCAGGCCAGCGCGACGTCGCCGATGCCCAGCAGACCGACCCGGTGGGACACGGCGACGGCGTGCACGTCCGGCCGGGCGGCGAACTCGTGCGCGAGCTGGGCGATGACCTCGGCCGCGGTGGGGTGGCCGACGTACTCGAGCTCGGTCACCGACCGGCCCCCGTCGTGGTCGCGGACGACCCCGGCGAACGAGACGACGGCGCCGGCGGCCTTGTCGGCGACGGCGTCCTCGTGCTCGGCGACGGACAGCGGCTCGTCGACGACCCGGGCGATCACGGCGCCGAAGGTACCCCGGGCGGCGGCACGTCGAGGTCGGTCGCGTCCGCGAGGCCGGTGCAGTCGACCTCGGTGACGTCATGGGCGGCGAGGTAGCGCCGCGCGCCCTCGTCGCCGGTCGCCGTCTCCACCACCCCCGCCCAGTGGTCGCGACCGAGCAGGACGGGGTGCGCCCGGACGCCGTCGTAGGTGGCCACCGCGAGCGCGTCCGGGGCGGCGTGCTCGGCCATCCGGGCCAGGGCGGCCGGGGTCATGCCCGGCATGTCGACCAGCAGGACCAGCGCCGCGTCGACCCTGCCGGGCCACCCACGCAGACCCTCGAGCCCCGTGCGCAGGGAGGAGGCCATCCCGGTCTCCCAGTCCTTGTTCGCCAGCACGGTCGCCCCGTCGAGGTCCGCCTGCCGCCACACGTCGACCGCTTGCGCGCCGAGCACCACGAGGACCGGGTCGCAGACCGCCCGCGCCGTCCGCACCGCCCGCTCGACCAGCAGGCTGCCCTCGTACTCGACCAGGGCCTTGGGCATGCCGTACCGCCGTCCGCCCCCGGCGGCGAGGACGACGGCGGCGAGGACCGGTGCGCTCATGGCCCCACCCTCTCAGCGCTGGTAGACGGCGACCTCGGAGGCCTTCACCGTCGCCCACACCTCTGCGCCGGGGGCCAGCCCCAGCTCGGCGAACGAGGTGGCGGTGACGTCGGCGACCAGGGGCACCTCCCCCGCCAGCTCGCAGCGCACCGTCGCCCCGTGCGGCGTGGCGCCCACCAGCCGGACCGGCCACACGTTGCGCGGGCTGCCCGCGGGGCGGGCCAGGTAGAGGGCCACCGACTCCGGCCGGACGGCGGCGAACACCGGTCCCGAGGCCTCCTCGGCGACGGCGACCGCGCCGCCGCCGTCGAGACGGACCACGCGGCCCTCCGCCGTCCCGGCCAGCAGCGAGAGCCCCACGAGGCGGGCCACGTAGTCGGTGCGCGGCCGGCGGCTCACGTCCTCCGGCGTGCCGGACTGGACGATCCGCCCCTCCTCGACGACGACGACCCGGTCGGCCAGGGCCATGGCGTCCACGGGGTCGTGGGTGACCAGCACGGTGCTGCCCGCGAACTCCGCCAGGTGCCGCCGCAGCTCGGCGCGCACCACCAGCCGGGTGCGCGCGTCGAGCGCCGACAGCGGCTCGTCGAGCAGGAGGACGGCGGGGTCCACGGCGAGCGCCCGGGCGAGCGCGGCCCGCTGCGCCTGGCCGCCCGAGAGCTCCGCGGGCCGGGCGTCCCCCAGGCCGTCCAGACCCACCCGCGCCAGCCAGTCCTCCGCGGCCGACCGGCGCGCCTGGCGACCGACCCCGCGGGTGCGCAGGCCGAAGGAGACGTTGTCGGCGACCGACAGGTGGGGGAACAGCAGCGCGTCCTGGAAGACCATCCCCAGCGACCGATGGTGCGCGGGCAGGTGGGTGGCCCCGTCGTCCCACACGACGCCGTCGACGACGACCCGGCCGTCGTCGGGCCGGAGGAGGCCCGCCAGCACGCGGACGAGCGTGGACTTGCCCGCGCCGTTGGGGCCGAGCAGGGCCAGCACCTCGCCGCCGTCGACGGCGAAGCCCGCGTCCACCGCGAGGGTGCCGCGCAGCACCGCGACCTGCGCCTCCAGGCTCACAGCGCCCTGCCCGCCCGGCCGAGCCAGCGGTCGCGCAGCAGGAGCAGCGTGGCCAGCGAGACCGCCAGGAGGACGAGGGAGAGCACGATCGCCGCCTCGGGCTCGCTCTGCAGCGCGAGGTAGACCGCGAGCGGCATCGTCTGCGTCGTCCCGGGGAAGTTGCCCGCGAACGTGATCGTGGCCCCGAACTCCCCCAGCGCCCTGGCCCAGCAGAGGACCGCCCCTGCGGCGACCCCCGGCGCCACGAGCGGGAGCGTGACCCGGCGGAACGTCGTCCACCGGCCGGCCCCGAGGGTGGCGGCGACGTCCTCGAACCGGGCGTCCGCGGCGCGGAGGGCGCCCTCGACGCTGACCACGAGGAACGGCATCGCCACGAAGGTCTCGGCGATGACGACGGCGGCGGTCGTGAACGGGATCGTGATGCCGAAGGCGTCGTCGAGCCAGCTGCCGACGATGCCCTGGCGGCCGAGGACGAGGAACAGGGCGACGCCGCCGACGACGGGCGGGAGCACCAGCGGCACGGTGACCAGCGCGCGCAGCAGGCTGCGGCCGCGGATGCGGGACCGCGCGAGCACCCAGGCGAGCGGGACGCCCAGCACCAGGGACACCAGCGTGGCGAGCGTCGCGGAGACCAGGGAGAGCCGGAGGGCCTGGCCGACCTCGGGCTGCGCCAGCGCGGGGCCGATCGCCGACCAGGGCGCGCGGACCAACAGCCCGACCAGCGGCAGGACGAGGAACGCGACTGCCAGCGCCGCGGGGACCAGCAACGGCGCCGGGATGCCCGCTCCCGAGCGGCGCCTCACGCCGTCGGGGCCCGGAACCCGGCCGCCTCCAGCGCGGCCTGCCCGTCGTCGGACAGCACGAGGTCGACGAAGGCCTGGGCGGCCGCCGGGTTCGGGGCGTCGGCGAGGACGCAGACCGGGTACTCGTTGACCGCCTCCTCCGCCTCGGGGAAGGGGATCCCCTCGACGTCGTCGCCGGCGCTGCGGACGTCGGACGCGTAGACGAGCGCGGCGTCCACCTCCCCGAGCTGCACCTTGGTGAGCGCCGCCCGGACGTCCTCCTCCTCGGTGTCGGGGACCGGCGTGATGCCCGCGGCCTCGAACACCTGCTCGGCCGCGGCGCCGCAGGGGACGGCGGGAGCGCAGACCGCGAGCGCCAGGTCGGGGTCGGCGAAGTCGTCGATGCCCGTGACGTCTCCCGGGTTGTCGGCGGGGACGGCGATCTCGAGGACGTTCTCGGTGAAGACCTCCGGGTCCGCGGCCTCGAGGCCCGCGTCGGTGACGACGGCCATCTGCGCGTCGTTGGCGCTGGCGAAGACGTCCGCCGGCGCGCCCTGGGTGAGCTGGGTGGCGAGCGCCGAGCTGCCGGCGAAGTTGAAGCGGACCTCGAGGTCCGGGTTGGCGGCCATGAGCCGGTCCCCGAGCTCGGTGAACACGTCGGTGAGCGACGCGGCGGCGAAGACCGTGAGCGTGCCGGTCAGCTCCCCACTCGCCGACGACGGGCCCGCCGCCGCGTCCTCGGCGGTCGATCCACCGCAGCCGGTGAGCGCCAGGACGGCCGCCAGGGGGATTCCCAGCAGCGCACGACGCCTCATCCGGTCCTCCGATCCGCAGGTGCGGAGGAAGTAGGGCACATCCAGCCGCGTCTGCGCAAGCGCCGACGTGCGCCCCCGGTGCTACGGGACGTCGACGCTGACCTGGGTGGCCTTCACGGTCGCGACCGCGCGGACGCCGACCTCCAGGCCCAGCTCGTCCGCCGCCTCGCGGGACATCAGGGAGACCAGCCGGAACGGGCCGGCCTGGATCTCCACCTGCGCCATGACGGTGTCCCGGACGACGCGGGTGACGATGCCGGCGAGCCGGTTGCGCGCCGACGACGGCGTGGTGCCGGGCTCGGGCGCCTCGCGGAGCTGGGTGGCGACCCGCGCGAGGTCGGCGCCCTCCACCACGGCGGGTCCGCCCCCGTCGCGGTGCGCGGGGAGCCGGCCGCTGTCGATCCAGCGCCGCACCGTGTCGTCGCTGACCCCGAGCAGCGCCGCCGCCTCGGCGATGCGGTACGTGGCGGCCACGCCGCGACCCTAGCCGCGGCGACCGCACGGTCGTTCCCGCGGGAACGCCGGGTGAGTCCCGGCACCGTTTGCCGCGAGCGCCGCACGGGGAGTGGGAGCCGGTGCCCCCTGCTGCGCCCGCGGACAACCCCGCCGGAAACTCCGCCTCCGTCCGCACCCGACGGATCCGCGAGTTCGCCCGCGACGTCCTCGGCTTCGAGGATTTCCGGCCGGGGCAGGAGGCGGCCATGCAGTCCGTCGTCTCGGGCCGCGACACCCTCGCCGTCCTCCCTTCGGGCGCCGGGAAGACGGCGGTCTACCAGGTCGCCGGGCAGCTGCTGGACGGCCCGGTCGTCGTCGTCTCGCCGCTGATCGCCCTGCAGCGCGACCAGGTCGAACGGCTGGCCGAGATCGAGGACCGCGCCGGCCGCGCCGCCCAGCTGAACTCGACCCTCTCCACCGGCGACCACCGCGAGGTGCTCGAGTCGCTGCAGGACGGAACTGTCCGCTTCGTCTTCCTCGCCCCCGAGCAGCTGGCCCGGCCCGACGTCGTCGACGCCATCGGCGAGGCGAAGCCCGCGCTGTTCGTCGTCGACGAGGCGCACTGCGTCTCGGCCTGGGGCCACGACTTCCGCCCCGACTACCTGCGTCTCGGCGGCGTCATCGAGCAGCTCGGGCACCCGACGGTGCTCGCACTGACCGCGACGGCGGCGCCGCCGGTCCGCGCGGAGATCGTCGAGCGGCTGGAGATGCGCGACGCCCAGGTCGTGGTGGCCGGCTTCGACCGCCCCGAGATCCGGCTGGAGGTCGACCACCACGCCGACGCGCGCGGCAAGGAGCTCGGCGTGCTCGACCGCGTCCTGACCGAGATCGGCGAGGGCCGCGGCCCCGGGATCGTCTACAGCGCGACGCGCCGCGGCACCGAGGAGATCGCCGGCGAGCTGGCCGAGCGCGGCCTGCGGGCCCGGCACTACCACGCCGGCCTGAACAAGGGCGACCGCGAGGACACCCAGCGGGCCTGGATGGAGGACGAGCTCGACGTCGTCGTCGCCACCACCGCGTTCGGCATGGGCATCGACAAGCCCGACACCCGGTTCGTGATCCACGCCGAGCCCGCCGACTCCGTCGACAGCTACTACCAGGAGATCGGCCGCGCCGGGCGCGACGGCGAGCCGGCCCTCGCGGTCCTCGTCTACCGGCAGGAGGACCTCGGGCTCCGGCGCTTCTTCGCCGCCGGCGCCCCGGCGGAGGAGGAGCTCCAGCAGGTCGCCGGCCTGGTCCAGGCCGCCGCCGCGGCGGGCATCGAGGACGGCGTCGACGTCAAGGACCTCCGCGAGGAGACCGGCCGGGCTGCCACGCCGCTGGCCCGCGACCTGAACCTGCTCGAGCAGGTGTCGGCCGTCGTCCTGGACGAGGACGGTGCCGCCCACCCGGCGGAGGGCGCCCCGGCGCCCGGCGAGGCCGCCGCCGCGGCCCGCGAGCTCGCGGAGCACCACGAACGCGTCGACCAGAGCCGCGTCGAGATGATGCGCGGCTACGCCGAGACGACCCAGTGCCGCCGGCAGTTCCTCCTCGGCTACTTCGGCGAGCAGCTGGACGAGCCCTGCGGCAACTGCGACAACTGCTCGGCCGGCACCGCCCAGGAGGCGGCCGTCGAGAACGAGGACACGCCGTTCCCGTCCGAGACGCCGGTCGAGCACGCGGAGTGGGGGCCCGGAGTCGTCATGCGGGTCGAGGACGACCGCATCACGGTGCTCTTCGACGAGGTCGGCTACAAGACGCTCGGCCTGGCCGCCGTCCTCGAGCACGACCTGCTGCGTCCCCGCGGCTGAGCCTCGACCTGCGCGACCCGCGCAACCCACTGATGATCACCACAGCGCCCGGACACCGCGTCCGGCCGGGAGGAGCTGCACCGTGAAGGTCCTGGGCATCAACGCGATCTACCACGACCCGGCGGCGGCGCTCGTCGTCGACGGGAAGGTCGTGGCCGCCGCGGAGGAGGAGCGCTTCAGCCGGCGCAAGCACGGCAAGCGCCCGGTCCCGTGGAGCGCGTGGGAGCTGCCCGAGCTCTCCGCGGCCTGGTGCCTGGCCGAGGCCGGCATCTCCCCGGAGGAGCTCGACGCCGTCGCCTACTCCTTCGACCCCGCCCTGATGGGCACGCCCGAGGAGTCCGGGCTCTTCGACGACGGCGACGTCATGCGCAAGATGTACGCGGAGAAGGCGCCGGACTTCCTGGCCCACGCGCTGCCCGGGCTGGACCCGGCGAAGGTCCGCTTCGTGAAGCACCACGTGGCCCATGCCGCCTCCGCCGGGCTGTCCGCCCCCACGGCGGACAACTCGGTGCTGGTGCTCGACGGCCGCGGCGAGGCGCACAGCCACCTCGCCGGCCGCTACGTCGACGGGCAGCTGGAGATCCTGGCCGGCCAGGCGCTCCCCCACTCCATCGGCCTGCTCTACGAGGACCTCACCGAGCACCTGGGCTTCCTGCGCAGCAGCGACGAGTTCAAGGTCATGGCGATGGCCTCCTACGGCAAGCCGCGCTTCCTCGGCGAGCTGTCGGAGCTCATCGTCGCCACCGAGGACGGCGGCTTCCGGACGCCGAAGATCGACTTCTCCGAGTACGCCCCGCGGCTGACCAAGGGCGACGACTGGACCTCCGACCACGCCGACCTCGCCGCCAGCGTCCAGCAGCGGGTGGAGGAGGTGCTGCTCGACCTGGCCCGGTGGCTGCACGAGCGCACCGGCGACACGACCCTGACCCTCGCCGGCGGCGTCGCCCTCAACTGCGTGGCGAACACCCGGATCTTCGCCGAGACCCCGTTCGAGCAGGTGTGGGTGCAGCCGGCCGCCGGCGACTCCGGCACGGCCCTCGGCAGCGCCCTGCACGTGGCCCGCGGCCTCGGCGAGCGGACCGAGCCCATGCCCGGCGCCGACCTCGGCCGGGGCTGGTCCGACGAGGAGATCGAGCAGTTCCTGCAGACGGCGGCCATCGAGTACGAGCGCCCGCGGGACGTGGCCGACGCCGTCGCCGAGGTGCTGGCGAACAACGGCATCGTCGCCTGGTTCCAGGGCCGCAGCGAGTACGGCCCCCGCGCCCTCGGTCACCGCTCCCTGCTCGCGCACCCCGGCTACGAGGCCAACCTCGAGCGGATGAACAACGTGAAGGGCCGCGAGCAGTTCCGCCCGGTGGCCCCCATGGTGCTGGCCGGGCGGGCCTCGGACATCTTCAGCCGCGGCCCCATCCCCTCGCGGTACATGCTGTTCGTCCACGACGTCGCCCAGGAGTGGAAGGAGCGCATCCCGACCGTCACCCACGTCGACGGGACGGCGCGCATCCAGACCGTCGACCGCGCGGAGGAGCCCCTGGTCGCCCGCATGCTCGAGTGCTTCGAGCGGCGCACCGGCCTGCCCGTCGTCGTGAACACGAGCCTGAACACCGCCGGCCGGCCGATGGTGGACGACCCCCGGGACGCGCTGGAGTGCTTCGGGTCCGCTCCGGTGGACCTGCTGGCGATCGGTCCCTTCGTCGTCCGGCGGACCCGCTCGACCCTCGGCTGAACCGGCCGGGGGCCGGCGCCCGAACGCCTGCCGGACAACCCCCCGGCGGACGGTGACGTTTAGGCAACGGCCGTCGCCCGTACGGGGGAGATCCGTTACGCGCGATCCATCGCGGGTACCGGATCGGCAGCCCCCGCCGGGACCCCGGTGGGCTCACGTTCGGGAGGACATCATGGCCGCAACCGCGGGCAACAACGCAGCAGGTCGGGGCAAGACCGTCCCCGAGATCCTCGGGCTCGCATTCGGTGCGATCTACCTGCTGGTCGGGATCGTCGGCTTCTTCGTCACCGGCTTCGACGACTTCTTCGCGCACGACACCGGTGAGACCCTGCTCGGCTTCGAGATCAACGGCATGCACAACGTCGTGCACATCGTGATCGGCCTCGCCGGGCTCGCGCTCAGCCGCACGCTGGCCGGTGCGCGCACCTACGGCTGGCTGCTGGCCGTCGGCTACGGCGCCGCCTTCATCTACGGCCTCATCGCGATCGACAAGGAGTGGGATTTCCTCAGCATCAACACCGCTGACAACGTCCTGCACATCCTGACCGCCCTGGTCGGCCTCGTGATCGCCCTGCTGCCGGTGCGCAACGCCGTCGACAGCCGTCGCTGATCTGAACCACCCCGGCCGGTGACGGCCGGGCATCCGAGAGCCGGGTCGCGCCTCCTGAACGAGGCGGGACCCGGCTCTCGGCGTCTTCCCGCGGGGACGCCCGCGGAGCACACTTCCCGCAGCGGTGGGGAGGTGGTCCGAGATGGACGACGACCCGGTCCTGCGCCAGCTGGGCGAGGACCTCGCCCGCGACGACCCGCGCCTGGCCGAGCTCCTGGGGGAGACCGCTCGTCCCCGGCCACCGCGGCACCGCGGCCGACTGCTGGTCGTCGTGGTCCTCCCGGTCGTGCTGGCCGTGGCCCTGCTGGTGCCGCCCACGGTCGCCCTGGGCGCCACCGCCATGGTGCTGGCGGTCGCCTCCCCGCTGGTCGCCTGCTGGTTCGTCTCCGGCGGCGGATCGGCACCGCACGCGCGCTGACCCCCGATGCGACGGCGGTCACGTCCGCAGTTACGTTGCGGGCATGGACTTCGCTCTCTCCCCCAAGGCCGAGGACGTCTGCGCCCGCGCGTGGGACTTCATGCGTGAGCACGTGTTCCCCGCCGAGCCGGTCTACGACGCGTGGCGGGCCGAGCGCGGGCACGACAACCACGAGCACCCTCCGGTCCTCGAGGAGCTCAAGGCCGAGGCGCGCAAGCGCGGCCTGTGGAACCTGTTCCACCACGAGCTCGGGGGCCTGACCAACCTCGAGTACGCCTCCGTCGCCGAGATCACCGGCTGGTCGCCGACCATCGCCCCCGAGGCGATGAACGTCGGCGCGCCCGACACGGGCAACATGGAGACGCTCATGCTCTTCGGCACCGACGAGCAGAAGCAGCGGTGGCTGAACCCGCTGCTGGAGGGCGAGATCCGCTCCGGCTTCGCGATGACCGAGCCCGACGTCGCGTCGTCGGACGCCCGCAACATCCAGACGTCGATCGTCCGCGACGGCGACGAGTACGTGATCAACGGCCGCAAGTGGTGGACGTCGGGCGCCGCCGACGAGCGCTGCCAGATCTTCATCGTCATGGGCAAGACCGACCCCGACGGCGCCCCGCACCGGCAGCAGTCGATGGTGCTGGTGCCGCGCGACACCCCCGGCCTGGAGATCATCCGGCACCTGCCGGTGTTCGGGTACCAGGACCAGCACGGCCACTCGGAGCTGCGCTTCACCGACGTGCGGGTGCCGGCGTCCAACATCCTGGCCGGCGAGGGCGACGGCTTCATGATCGCCCAGGCCCGGCTCGGACCCGGCCGCATCCACCACTGCATGCGCGCCATCGGCATGGCCGAGCGGGCGCTGGCCCTCATGGTCGAGCGCACGAAGAACCGGGTCGCCTTCGGCCGCCCCCTGGCGGATCAGGGCACCGTCCGCGAGGCGATCGCGCTCTCCCGCATCGAGATCGACCAGGCGCGGCTCTACGTGCTCAAGACCGCCGACCTGATCGACAAGTACGGGGCCAAGGGCGCGCGCACCGAGATCTCGGCGATCAAGGTGGCCGCGCCGAAGGTGGCGCTGGACGTCATCGACCGAGCCATCCAGGTGCACGGCGGCGCCGGCGTCAGCAACGACACCGTCCTGGCGCGCTTCTACGCGAGCGCCCGCACGCTGCGCATCGTCGACGGCCCGGACGCCGTACACATCCGCGGTGTCGCCAAGGAGGAGCTGGCCCGGGAGCGGCCCTACAGCGGCTGACGGAGGACGTCCCCGTCGTACCCCCGTGCCACGGTGCGGGGGTGCCCCGGGACCCGGCCGTCGACCAGCTGCTCGCCGACCACTCCGACGCGGTCGTCGCGCTCACCCAGCGCCTGCGCGGCGTCGTCCTGGACGCCCACCCGCAGCTGACCGAGCGCGCCCGGCCCGGCTGGCACTCGGTGAACTACCGCGACCCGGCGGCCGGGTTCGTGTGTGCCCTCTTCCCGGGCGCCGACCGCGTGCAGCTGGTGTTCGAGCACGGCGCCCGGCTGCCCGACCCGGAGGGGCGGCTGTCGGGTACCGGGCGGCAGGTGCGCACGCTGGACCTCCCCGTCGGCGAGGAGCCCGACGCGGACGCGGTCGTGCACTTCCTGGACCTGGCGGTCGAGCTGGGCGCCGCCCTCCGTGCCCGCTGACCCCCGGCGTCAGGGAGCGACGGTGCCGCCCAGGCCGCCACCGGCCAGCTTCGCGAGGAGCTGCGTCCGGTCGAGCCCGATGGCGTCGAGGGCGTCGCCGTCCCGGTCGGTGTCGATCTCGTCCGGCAGGCTCTGCTCCGCCCTGTCCGCGGTGTCGTTGTCACCCTCGGTGCGCAGCACCCGCACGAGCTCCTGCTTGTCCAGCTTCACCGCTCCTCCGTCCGTCGGCCTCTCGCGTCGTCGCGAGTGTGGGACGCCTCATCTCCCGCGGCAACGCGAGACGAACGGAACCGTCGCGATCACGATCCGGTCACGACGGCGTTCGCACCGGCCACCTCCGGACGTCATAGAGGGTGACGACGGGGGGAGGCCCGGTGGGACCACAGGAGGAGAGCGCCTTCGAGGCGTTCGTCGCCGCGCGCTCGGCGGACCTGCTGCGCACGGCGACCCTGCTGACCCGCGATCGCGGGCACGCGGAGGACCTGCTGCAGACCGCGCTGGTGAAGGCCTACCGCCGCTGGGGGCGGATCGAGGGCGACCCCTACCCGTACGTCCGCCGGGTGCTGGTCACCAGCGCCGCGAGCTGGTGGCGGCTGCGCAGCACCCAGGAGATCGTGTCGCTGCCGGCCCACGACCCGGCCGAGCCCGACGGGACGGACGCCGTCGACGAGCGGGAGCGGATCGCCGAGGCGCTGGCCACCCTCCCGCCGCGCATGCGCGCCGTCCTCGTCCTCCGCTACACCGAGGACCTAGGCGAGGCGGCCACCGCAGAGCTCCTCGGCTGCTCCGTCCACACCGTCCGGAGCCAGACCGTGCGGGGGCTGGCCCGGCTGCGCACCGTCCTCGGCGCTCCCGCGCCCGCGTCGATCCTCGAGGAGTGCTGACGTGACCATCTCCGACAGCCAGCTGGAAGCGGGGCTGCGCGACCTCCGGAACCGCGCCGACGTCATGGCACCCCCGCCGGCGGACCTGGCTCAGCGGACCCGGGAGCGCTACCGGGCGCAGCGCCGGTCACGGGCGGCTCTGGCGGCCGGCGGCCTGGTGGCACTGGTGGTGTTCGTGGGCGTCCCCGTCGTCGCCTCGACGCTCGCCGACGCGCCCCGCGCGGAGGTGGCCGGCACCTCGGGCCGCACCTTCGTCCCGTCCGCGCCGACCGGCCTCTACGCCCTGCCCACCCGCGGCAGCCTGGCCGACGACGAGGAGTGGCTCAGCGGCGTCGCGGCCCTGGCGTGGGACCCGGTGATCCCGGAGGGGTATCCGGCCGACCTCGAGGTGCCCGACCCACCGATGGACACCCGGCGCGTGGCCTACGCCGGTGACGTCACCAGCGGCCGGGTGGCACTCGTGCTGGGCATGGTGGACAACACCGTCGCGTACTCCTGGTTCACCGGCCCCGCCGGAGCCGCCGCGGACGAGATGGCGCTGGCGACGTTCCCCTCGACCACCGGTCCCGACGGCGTCCTGGCCCTGCGGGACGCCCCGGATCCGTCGGCGGAGACGGTGACCCTGGTCGTCGTCGCCGAGGACGGTGACAGCGTCGAGGTCCGGCTCACCCCCGTGGTCGAGGCCGACGGGACGGTGCGGTCGGACAGCCTCCCGATGGACGTCGTGGACGGCGTCGCGGAGATCGACATGGACGTCCTCGCGTACGTGATGAGCCTCAGCGGCGAGGTGCGGGTCCGGGACGCGGCGGGTGCGGACCGGCCGCTGCAGATGGCCGACTCCGACCGGCTCGGCGGGGGCGAGCCCTGGGGCGGCGTCCCCGAGGTCCAGGCCCTGGACCCGCGCGGTCTGGCCGATCGGACGTGGCAGCAGGCCTCGCTGTGGTCGGTCGGCTCGGAGCTCGCCACCTACGGCCTGGGTGTCGAGACCGCTCAGCCGACCCTCCTGGCCGCCGGGCCGCTGGGATCCCGGGTCAACCAGTACGGCGAGCTCTACGGGATGACGCATCCGTCCGGTGCCACCAGCACCTGGCTGATCGCCTACTCACCCGGTAGCCCCGACGCCGGCGCGACGTCGATGCAGTTCGCGCCCGCGGCCGCCGGGACGGCGCTGCTGGACCGGGTCATCGCCGTCCAGGCCATGTCGGGGGTCCTCGTGAGCGCCCCCTCCGGCGTCGCGGCGCAGGTCGTGGACGACGCAGGCACCGTGCTGGTCACCGTGCCGCTCGAGCGCGGGGCCGGGACGGCGCCCTACAGCGGCCCCGAGATCGGCGTGACGGTGCGCATCCTGGACGCCGACGGCGACGTGCTGGCCGAGGCGCCGCTCGAGGGGCAGTGAGCGGTCAGCCCCGTCCGGACCGGCGGACCAGGAAGGCGCCCACGGCGGCGAGCACGACGCCGAGGACCAGCTGCCCGACGCCGACCAGCGCCTGGTCGCTGGCGAACCAGGTCACCGACGAGACCAGCAGGACCAGGGCCACGCCCAGGACGAGCAGGCCGACGAGGCGCTCGCGCCGGGCGTCGCGCGAACCGGGGGGCACGGGAGCCGACATGGCACCCACCCTGCCAGGTGGGCCGGCCGTCACAGGCGGCACGCCATGACGATCTCGTCGCGGTCGTCGCCGGGAGCGACCCGGATCGCGCCCGGGAGGCGGCCGACCTCCGCGTAGCCCAGGCCGCGGTAGAAGGCGTCGACGCCGGTGCCCCCGCGCGCGGTCAGGTGCAGGAACTCCCAGCCCCGGTCCCGGGCGATGCGGTGCACGCCGTCCATGAGCACCCGGCCCAGCCCCTGCCCCTGGCGGGACGGGTGCACCTGCACGCGCAGCACGGTGCCCCAGTGCCGCCGCAGCGGGCTGAGCGAGCCGACGACGCTGGCGAAGCCCGCGGTCTTGCCGTCGACGGTCAGCAGGGCGAGCACGTCCCGGCCGGAGGCGACGCCCTCCAGCAGCTTGTCGAGCAGCGGCACGACGTCGTCCTCGGTGACCGGCGGCACGAACCCGACGGCGCCCCCGGCGTTGGTCACGTCGGTCCAGCAGGTCAGGAGCTCCTGGCGCAGCGCGTCGTCGACGTCGGTGACGGCGCGGACCTCGGACACGGGACTGTCGTCGCTACCCACGGCGTCCATCTTCCGCGCCACTCCCGACGGACCGCGCAGGACCTACTGTCGGCGGCGTCCCGGCGGTCCTAGCGTTCCGCCATGACAGATCTGTCCACCTCCGCCGAGGCGCTCCCGACGGCGCAGGACCTGGACGACCGGGCCGGCTACGACCCCGCCTTCCTCGGCCCCGCGGTCCCGATGCCCGCGATCGGCTCGCCCATGCCGACCGTGCTGCTGCACTACACGCACTACAGCCTGCTGTTCCGCCCCGACCGGCGCTTCGCCGCCGTCACGGCGCACGCCATGGACGGCGCGAAGCTGTTCTCCCTCGACCGCGACGACGACTGGAACCTCGATCCGCGGCTGGCCGCGGAGCTGCAGGCCGGCCCGGCGGTCTACGCCCGCAACGACCTCGACCGCGGCCACCTGGTGCGCCGGGCGTCCGTCTCGTGGGGCCGCGACCGCGCCGAGGCGCAGCGGGCCAACGTCGACTCCTTCTACTACACGAATGCCGCACCCCAGGCCGCGAAGTTCAACCAGGGCAAGGACCTGTGGCTGGGCCTGGAGGACTACCTGCACGAACACGCCGCGACCTTCGACCGGAAGCTCGTCGTCCTCGCCGGGCCCGTCCTCGAGGACGGCGACCCGCCCTACCGGGGCATCCGGATCCCGCTGCGCTTCTGGAAAGTGGTCGCGTTCGTGCAGGACGGCGCCCTCGCCGCGACGGGCTACCTGCTGGACCAGACCCCGCTGGTCGACGACCTCGACGCCGCGCTCGCGGGCGCCGCGGCGGCCGGCGAGGCGCCGCCGCTCGGTCCGTTCCGCACGTTCCAGGTGCCGATCGCCGACATCGCCGCCGTGGCCGGCGTCCTGCTCGACCAGCTGGTCCTCGTCGACCTGATGGGCGCCGCCGCCACCGGGGAGGCCCCGCCGGCCGGGCAGGCGAACACCGGCTGGCTCCAGCTCTCCTCGCTCGAGGACGTCATGCTCTGAGGTCTTGTCAGGCAAGTGGCTACTTGCCTATTGTCCCGTCGTGGGCGGCGACGTGTTCAAGGCCCTCGCGGACCCGACCCGGCGCGCGATCCTCGACGAGCTCCAGGAGCGGGACGGCCAGACCCTGTTCGAGCTGTGCACCCGGCTGATCAGCCGGCACGGGCTCAGCTCGTCGCGGCAGGCCGTCTCGCAGCACCTGGACGTGCTCGAGGCCGCGGGCCTGGTCCGGACCCGCCGCGAGGGTCGCTACAAGTTCCACGACCTGGACACCTCGCCCCTCCGGACGATCACCGAACGCTGGCACCTGCCCGGCGACCGAAGGGACCCCTGACATGCGGATCAACCTCGCCAGCATCCACGTGGACGACCAGCAGAAGGCGCTGCGCTTCTACACCGAGGTGCTCGGCTTCGTGAAGAAGAACGACGTCCCCATGGGTGAGCACAGCTGGCTCACCGTCGTGTCGCCGGAGGAGCCGGACGGCGTCGAGCTGGTGCTCGAGCCGAGCGACCACCCCGCGGTCCGCCCGTACAAGGAGGCCCTGGTGGCCGACGGCATCCCGTTCACCTCGTTCGCCGTCGCCGACGTGCACGCCGAGTTCCACCGGCTGAAGGGTCTCGGTGTCACGTTCACCCAGGAGCCGGCGTCGATGGGCCCGGTGACGACCGCCGTCCTCGACGACACCTGCGGCAACCTGATCATGATCGCCGCGATGAACGAGCCCGTGGCGTGACCGGGTGCGCGGCGCCGGGCTCGCGGTCACACTGCCCGCGTGCACGTCCGCCGGGAGGAACCCGCTGACCACGACGCCGTCCGGGCGCTGCACCGGGCGGCGTTCAGCCGCCGGGCCGCCGACCGGCACGAGGACGTGGTCGAGGCACGGCTGACCGACGAGCTGCGGGAGGACGTGGGTTTCCTGCCCCACCTGTCCCTGGTGGCCGTGCGCGACGGCGCCGTCGTGGGGCACGTGCTGGCCACGCGCGGGTGGCTGGAGCCGCTGGGCGTCCCGGCCCTGGGGATCGGGCCGCTCGGCGTGCTGCCCCGGGCGCAGGGCACGGGCGTGGGGAGCGCCCTGGTGCACGCCCTCATGGCCGTCGCCGAGGCCGCGGGCGAACGGGTCGCGGCCCTGCTCGGCGCGCCGGAGTACTACCGGCGCTTCGACTTCCGGCCGGCCGCGGAGCTGGGGATCGCCGCACCGGATCCCGCCTGGGGCCCGCACTTCCAGGCCCGGCACCTCACCGGGCCCCCGGTGGGCGGCGCCTTCCGCTACGCCGCACCGTTCGACGCCCTCTGACCCGCAGGGTCAGCGGCCGCGCGTGGGCGGCTTGCCCGCCGCGAGGGCCTCCTGCGCCTGGGCGCGGTCGAAGGCGCAGGCGTCGGCGACATCGGCCGTGGGGTCCTGCACGGTCGTCGGCTCGGCGCTCGTGGGCTGCGAGTCCTCGGCCTCCACCGGCGCCGGCGAGGTCCCCGAGCCGGAGGGCGCGTCGTCCGCGGGCGCCTCGCTCGAGGGCGCGGGCGGCGCGATGGCGTTCTGCACGATCTGGCGCATCTGGTCGTAGTCCGGATAGGCCGGGTCGATCACGCTGGCGTCGAACACCACGCTCTGGACGTCCGCGTCCTTGACCAGGAACCCCAGGTCGACGAAGTCGTCCAGGGCGGACCGCGGGATGTCGGTGCTGATGATGTCCTGGGTCGTCGCCGCGAGCTCCTGGTACTTGCGCAGGAGCGTCGCGGGGGAGGCCGCGTCGATGATCGCGTCGATCGTGCAGCGCTGGCGCGCCATGCGGTCGTAGTCGGTCAGCCCGAACCGGCCGCGCGCGAACTGGAGCGCGGTGAAGCCGTCCATGTGCTGGTCCGGCCCCGGGGTGATGTAGTCGTCGGGCAGCTGACCGGTGCCCGGGTCGCCGTTGACGGGCACCCAGTAGTTGACGTTCACGGTGATGCCGCCGAGCGCGTCGACCAGCCGGCTGAAGCCGTCGAGGTTGACCAGCACGAAGTAGTCGATGTCGAGCCCCAGGGCCTCGCCGACGCCGAGCTTGAGGAAGTCGGCGCCCGGGTCGTCGGTCGGGCCCAGCACGTCGGGGTGGTCGGCCGGGCCGTTCCGGTAGACGGCGTTGAGCAGGCTCTCGCTCTCGCTGCCCGACTCGAAGCCCTCCGGGTAGAGCGCGGCCAGCGGGCTGTCGGCCGGGAACGGCAGGTCCTCGAGGTTGCGCGGCAGGCTGAACAGCGTGGTGTCGCCGGTGTCGGTGGCGATGCTGGCCACGATGACGGTGTCGGTGCGGACGCCCTCGCGGCCCTCTCCCCCGTCACCGCCCAGGAGCAGCACGTTCACCCGCTCCTGGTCCCCGAACGGGTCGGGGGTGTCCTCGACGGTGGCCGACTGGCCGTCCTCGTCGAAGACCCCGGCGATCAGGTCGCGCTGGGCCAGGGCGAGCCGGCCGGCGAAGACGGCGGGCACGGCGACGGCGGCGATCAGCGCGACCACGGCCAGCGCCCCCAGCGCCCGCTGCCCCCGCCGCAGGCCACGCGGCACCAGCACCAGGTAGCCGGCGACGATGACGGCGATCCAGAGCAGCGCGATCAGGGCGATCCCGCCGACCACCCAGACCAGCTGGTCGGCGTCGACGGCGGTCAGGACGACGGTGCGCCGGCCGCCCGTGGCCAGCCAGACGCCCCCGCCGACGAGCAGCACGAACACCGCCAGCGTGACCGCGCCGAGCACCCGCCGCCCGGCCGCGAGGAACGCCGTCCCGGGGACGAGGGCGTTGAGGGCGGCCAGCCCCACGGCGGAGCGGAGCCGCCGCTGCCGGGCGTGCCGGGGGGCGCTGGGGCGGAACGCGCTCGCCCCGCCCGCGGGACCGTCGGCAGGGGAGTGGGGACCGGCGCTCACGCGCCGGCCGTCGTTCCGCGCTGCCGGGTCATGGGTTCATGATCGCACCGTTGCGCCGGGAGGGGGTCGGACGGAGGCGGGACCACCCGTACGGCGGAGGCGCGCGGAGGGGTTGCCGGCACCCCGCCGGGGAACCACCGGAGGACCGCGGCCGTTGGTCCCGACGGCGCGGGTGGCGCGTCGGCATCGGCACCCCGGAGGTCCGCATGGCCCAGACATCACCGCACGCCGCGGTCCTGATCGAGCTGGAGCCGGTGGTCGCCGAGAACCTCGACCGGCACATCAAGCTGGCCAAGGAGTGGCACCCGCACGACTACGTGCCGTGGGACGAGGGCCGCAACTTCGCCTTCCTCGGGGGCGAGGACTGGACACCGGAGCAGTCGAAGCTCGACGAGACGGCGAAGGCCGCCATGTTCGTGAACCTGCTCACCGAGGACAACCTGCCCAGCTACCACCGCGAGATCGCCACGCGGTTCGGCCGGGACGGCGCGTGGGGTGAGTGGGTCGGCCGCTGGACGGCGGAGGAGGGCCGGCACGGCATCGCGATCCGCGACTACCTCGTCGTCACCCGTGGCGTCGACCCGGTCGAGCTCGAGCGGGCCCGGATGGACTACATGACACTCGGCTACGACTCGGGGGACAAATCACCGCTCGAGGCGGTCGCCTACGTGTCGTTCCAGGAGCTGGCGACCCGCGTCTCCCACCGGAACACGGGGAAGGCCACCGGCGACCCGGTCGCCGACAAGCTGCTCGCCCGCATCGCCACGGACGAGAACCTGCACATGATCTTCTACCGGAACCTCGTCACGGCGGCGTTCGACATCGACCCGGACGAGATGATGAAGGCCGTGGCGCACGAGGTGATGCACTTCGAGATGCCGGGCGCGAACATGGCGAACTTCCGCAAGAATTCGACGATCATCGCCAAGGCCGGGATCTACGACCTGCGGCTGCACCACGACGAGGTGGTCAGCCCGATCCTGCGCAAGTGGCAGGTGTTCGAGCGCGACGACCTCGGCCCCGAGGGCGAGCAGGCGCGGGAGCAGCTGGCCGAGTTCCTGGCCGGCCTGGACGCCCAGGCGACGAGGTTCGTGGAGAGCCGCGAGCGGATGCGCGCCCGCATGGCCGCGAGGGGCGAGGTCCCCGTCCAGGTGTGACCGGCGCCGTTCCGTAGGGTCGGTGGCCATGCGGCTGGCCACCTGGAACGTCAACTCCATCCGCACGCGGGCCGACCGGGTGGCGGCCTGGCTGGAGCGCAGCGACGTCGACGTCGTGGCGCTCCAGGAGACCAAGTGCCGGGACGACCAGTTCCCGGAGATGGTGTTCAGCGCGATCGGCTACGAGGTCGCCCACGTCGGCCACTCGCAGTGGAACGGCGTCGCGATCCTCTCCCGCGTCGGCATCGAGGACGTCGAGATCGGCTTCCCCGGCATGCCGTCCTGGGCGGCCAAGGAGGGGCTCGACCCCGCCCTCGAGGCGCGGGCGCTGGGTGCCACCTGCGGCGGCGTGCGGGTGTGGAGCCTGTACGTGCCGAACGGACGCACGCTGGCCGACCCGCACCTGCAGTACAAGCTCGAGTGGCTCGCCGCGCTGCGCACGACGGCGGCCGGCTGGCTCGCCGAGCGGCCCGAGCTCCCCACGGCCCTCGTGGGCGACTGGAACATCGCCCCCGAGAACGACGACGTCTGGGACATGGCCGTGTTCGCCCACTCGACGCACGTCTCGCCGCCCGAGCGGGCCGCGTTCCGGGCGGTCGTCGACGCCGGGTACGCCGACGTCGTCCGCCCCTACGCGCCCGGCCCGGGCGTCTACACGTACTGGGACTACACGCAGCTGCGCTTCCCTCGTCGCGAGGGCATGCGCATCGACTTCGTGCTGGGCAACCCGGCCCTGGCAGCGCGGGTGACCGGCGCCCGCATCGACCGCGAGGAGCGCAAGGGCAAGGGCGCGAGCGACCACGCCCCCGTCGTCGTCGACCTGGCGGAGTAGCGGTGCTCGTCCTGCTGCCGCCCTCGGAGACCAAGGCCCCCGGCGGGGACGGCGCCCCGCTCGACCTTGCGGCCCTCACCGCCGCTCCCGAGCTGACCGGAGTGCGCACCGAGCTGGCCGAGGCACTCGTCAAGCTCGCCGACGACGTCCCCGCCGCCCGGGAGGCCCTCGGTCTGTCGGCGAAGCAGGACGCCGAGATCGCGCGCAACGCGCAGCTCTGGAGCAGCCCCACCCGCCCGGCGGTCGAGCGCTACACCGGCGTCCTCTACGACGCCCTCGACGTCGCCTCCATGAGCCGGGCCCAGCGGGCGCGGGCCGGGCGGCGCCTGGCGGTGGGCTCCGCGCTCTTCGGGTTCGTCCGCGCGGACGACCCGATCCCGGCCTACCGGCTGTCGGCCGGTTCCGCCGTGCCGGGCCTGCCCACGCTGCGGGCGCTGTGGAAGCCGGTCCTCTCCCCCGTCCTCGCCGGGCTGGACGAGCTCGTGGTCGACCTCCGCAGCGGCTCCTACGCGGCGCTCGCCCCCGTGCCGGGTGCGGTGACCCTCGACGTGCTGAGCGAGCGGCCCGACGGCTCCCGGTCGGTCGTGAGCCACTTCAACAAGGCGCACAAGGGCCGGGTCGCGCGCCTGCTGGCGCTGACGACCGCCGAGCCGGCCGACGTCGTGCGACTCAGGAGCCTGCTGAGGCGAGCGGGGTTGCACGTGGAACATGACGGCGGCACGGCACTGACCCTCGTCGTCCCAGCTCCCTGAGCCGCCGGCCCCGCGCCGCCCAGGAGTGATCTGCGTCCGGTCCATTGCGGGCAACACACCTCGCGTGGCATAACGGTTCCCGACGCTCCAGCACGCGGGCGATCCCCCTGGCGGACGACCAGGCAGAAGGGCACCAGTGGACGACCCCGCAGACCGGGTGGCCGACGACCTCGGCACCGGCCCCTCCGCCGTGCTCGCGCACGACCCGGGCCGTGCGGACGCCGCCGCCCGTCTCCGGCCACGGGACGCCGACGGCGCCGGTCTGGATCGGCTCGCGGAACTGGCCGCCCGGCTCCTCGGGACCGCCTCCAGCCAGGTGTCGCTCCTGGGGCAGGTCCAGTTCGTCCCCGCCGGCGTCGGGCTCGCCCCGGGCGTGCTCGGCGGCGAGAGCCCGCTCGACGAGTCCCTCTGCACCGTGACCGCCGCGCTGGCCGGTCCGCTCGCCATCGAGGACGCGCGGACCGACGCCCGGGTGCGGGACCTGCCTCCCGTGTCGGGCGGCGAGGTCGTCGCCTACCTCGGCACCCCGCTGATCACCCACGACGGCCAGGTCGTCGGCGCCCTGTGCGTGTTCTCGCCCGAGACCCGCTCGTGGTCCGCGCAGGACGTCGCGACGCTGACCCAGCTCGCCGGGTCGGTGGTCACCGAGCTCGAGCTGTCCGCCCTGGTGCGCGAGTACGAGGAGGACCGGCTCCGGTGGGGGCTGGCAATCGACGCCGCGCGCATCGGCACCTTCGACTGGGACCTGGTCACCCGGAACCTCACCTGGGACGACCGGCTGCAGGCCATGTTCGGCTTCGGCACCGGCGAGTTCGAGCAGACGATCGAGGCCTTCAACGACCGCCTCCACCCGGACGACGTCGATCGCGTCTCCGAGGCGCTGCAGGCCGCCATCGACAGCTGCGGCGACTTCGAGACGGAGTACCGGATCGTCCTGCCCAGCGGTGAGCACCGCTGGATCCATGCCCGCGGACGGGCGCTCCGGGGGACGGACGGCACCGCGGACCGGTTCCTCGGTGCCGCGTACGACACGACCGACGAGCAGGCGAGCACCGCGCGGGTCACCCGCGTGCTCGAGGCCATGCCGGCCGGTTTCTACAGCCTCGACCGCGAGTGGCGGTTCACCCACGTCAACGCCGAGGCCGAGCGCCTGCTCGCGGCGACGCGGGACGAGCTGCTGGGTCGGGTGATCTGGGAGGCCTTCCCCGACGCGCTCGCCAGCGCCTTCGAGGCCAACTACCGCAACGCCGTGACGAGCGGCGAGCCGGTCGAGTTCGACGCGTACTACCCACCGCCGCTGGACGGCTGGTACGAGATCCGCGCGTGGCCGAGCCCCGACGGGCTGTCGGTCTACTTCCTCGAGGTCACCGACCGGCGCCGCGACCAGGAGCGGGCCCAGCGGTCGGCCGAGCGGCTGGCCGTGCTGGCCCAGGTCAGCGCCGAGATGGCCGGCCAGCTCGACGTGGAGGCGGCGGCGGCGCACCTGCCCCGCCTCGTCGTGCCGAGCCTCGCCGACTTCTGCATCGTGACCCTCGTCGACGCCGACGGCCGGCCGCGCGACATCGCGTCCTGGCACGCGGAGACGGCCTCCCGCCCGGTGCTCGAGCGGTACGCCGCCGTCCGGCTGGACGCCATGCCCATGGGGTCGCCGGTCGCGCGCGCGCTGCTCAGCGGTGAGCGGGTGCGGGAGCAGGGGCGTGCCGTCATCGAGCTCCTGCCGCCCGGCGAGGCCCGGGACCTGGCGCAGGTGCTCGATCCCGCCGTCGCCGTCGTCCTCCCGATCCGCGGCCGCGGCCGGACGCTCGGCCTGCTGACGATGTACTACCGGGCCGACGGGATCCGCGAGCACGACCTCTCCACCGCCCAGGACGTCGCCGACCGCACCGGGCTGGCCCTCGACAACGCCCGGCTCTACAGCGCGCAGCAGCAGCTCGCCGAGGGTCTGCAGCGCTCGCTGCTGACCGAGCCACCGGAGCCCGACCACGCGCAGATCGCCGTCCGGTACCTGCCGGCCGCCGAGGCGGCCCGGGTGGGCGGCGACTGGTACGACGCCTTCCTGCAGCCCGGCGGCGCCACCATGCTCGTGATCGGTGACGTCGTCGGGCACGACACCGAGGCCGCCGCCGCGATGGGGCAGCTGCGGAGCCTGCTGCGCGGCATCGCGACCTACAGCGACGCCGGGCCGGCGGAGGTGCTGCGCGGGCTGGACGCCTCCATGACCACGTTGCGCACCGGCACGCTGGCCACCGCGGCGGTGGCCCGGTTCGAGCAGACCCCCGATGAGCTGGAGCGGGGCCTCACCCGCATGCGCTGGGCGAACGCCGGCCACCTCCCGCCGCTGGTGATCAACCCCGACGGCAGCGTGGCCGAGCTCGCTGCCTGGAAGGGCGACCTGCTGCTCGGCGTGGACCCCGACGTGCAGCGCCGGGAGTCGGTGGTCACGCTCGACCGCGGCGCCACGGTGCTCCTGTTCACCGACGGCCTCGTCGAGCGGCGCAACTCCGACCTCGACGCCGGTCTCGCGCGGCTGCGGGACGTGCTCGTCGAGCTGGCCGATCGCCCTCTCGACGAGCTCCTCGACGAGGTGCTCGACCGGCTGGTCGACGGCCACCCCGAGGACGACGTCGCGCTCGTCGCAGTCCGGCTGCACCGGCAGGACCGGCCGCGGCCGGTGGAGGCGGGCCCGAACCGGGTGCCGCCGAACGTCCCCGAGGACCCCGCCTAGGCCTTGTCGCGGCGGACGGTCGCCTTGCGGCCCTTGATCATCGTGGCCTTGAGCGCCCGGATGACCTCGTCGGCGGCGGGCGCCGGCACCTCGACCAGCGCGAACCGCTGGTGGATCTCGATCGCGCCGATGTCCCGGCCGGTCAGCCCGGTCTCGCCGGTGATCGCGCCCACGAGGTCCCCGGGGCGGATGCCGGCCTCCCGGCCCAGGCCCACGAACAGCCGCGCCGCCGGGCCGCCTGCCGACCGCCGCGGACGCGCCCCGGCGTCCCGGCCGTTGCCCGCCCGGGGCGCCTTGCCGGAGTCGGCGCGGAAGGAGACCTGCGGGATCTCCTCGTCGTCGTCGACCGCTCCCCCGGCCTCGTGCGCGAGCTTCACCGCCGCGAGCGCCACCTCCATGAGGTCGAACTCGTCGGCGAGGCTCTCGACGACGACGCGGAACCCGTCCAGGTCGCCCTCGAGCAGCGCCTCGCGCAGCGACGCGCGCGTCAGGTCCAGCCGGCGCGCGCGCAGGTCGGCGACCGTCGGAACCGTCTGCACCGAGATGGGCGACCCGGCGACGCGCTCGATGGTCTTGAGCATCCGGTGCTCGCGCGGCTCGGCCAGCGTGATGGCCACGCCCTCCCGTCCGGCCCGGCCCACGCGGCCGATGCGGTGCACGTAGGACTCCGGCGCGGAGGGGACGTCGTAGTTGACGACGTGGGTCAGCTGCTCGATGTCCAGCCCTCGCGCGGCGACGTCCGTGGCGACCAGCAGGTCCGCCGTCCCCCCGCGCAGCCGTCCCATGACCCGGTCGCGCTGCTCCTGGCTCATGCCACCGTGCAGCGCCTCGGCCCGGTAGCCGCGGCCGTTGAGGGTCTCGGTGAGGGAGTCGACCTCCTCGCGCGTGCGGCAGAAGACGATGGCCGCCGTCGGCGCCTCGATGTCGAGGATCCGGCCGAGGGCGGCGGGCTTGGCCGCGCGCGGGACGACGTAGGCCGTCTGCCGCACCCGCGGGGCCTCCCCTGCGGCGGCCTGCTCCTTGGCGATGGTGATGCGCACCGGGTCGCTGAGGTGCCGCCGGGCCAGGGAGTCCAGCCGCCGCGGCATCGTCGCGGAGAACAGGACGGTCTGGCGGGTCTCCGGCGTCTCGTCGAGGATCGCCTCGAGGTCCTCGGCGAAGCCCATGTCGAGCATCTCGTCGGCCTCGTCGAGCACGACGGTGGCGACGCCGCCGAGGTCCAGGCTGCCGCGGGTGAGCAGGTCCAGGGCACGGCCGGGCGTCGCGACGACGACGTCCACGCCGGACTCGAGGCTGCGCAGCTGCCGGACGATCGGGGCGCCGCCGTAGACCGGCAGGACCCGGGCACCGAGGTCCTTGCCGTAGCGGTGGAAGGCCTCCGACACCTGGACGGCGAGCTCGCGGGTGGGCAGGAGGACGAGCGCCACGGGGGCCTTCTCGCGCCGGTGGGCGGTCAGCCGCTCGAGCACGGGGAGCGCGAAGGCGGCCGTCTTGCCGGTGCCGGTGGCGGCCTGGCCCAGCAGGTCGCGGCCCTCGACCAGCGGTGGGATCGCCTCCTGCTGGATCGGCGTGGGCTCCTCGTAGCCGAGGGCGCTCAGGGCGCCGAGCAGCTCCGGCCGCAGGCCCAGTCGTTCGAACGTCACGCCGTCCTGGTGCTCGGTCATCGGGGACCATCGTTCCCTGGGCGCCGGGCCCGCACGCGGGCGGGGGCGTGACAAGCTCCACGCGTGAGTGACGACCTGTGCTTCCGGCCCGCCACGGAGCTGGCCGCGCTGCTCCGCGCCCGGGAGATCTCGGCGCGCGAGCTGCTCGACGCGCACCTGGCGCGCATCGACCGGCTGAACCCGTCGGTGAACGCCGTCGTCACCCTCGACACCGAGGGTGCTCGGGCAGCGGCCGACGCGGCCGACGCCGCGCTCGCGGCCGGCGACCCGGTCGGACCGCTGCACGGCCTGCCCGTCGCGCACAAGGACACCCACGCCACCGGCGGCATGCGGACGACGTGGGGCTCGCCCCTGCACACCGACACGGTGCCGCTGCGGGACGAGCTCGTCGTGGCCCGGCTGGCCGCCGCCGGGGCCGTCCGCGTGGGCAAGACGAACGTGCCCGAGTTCGCGGCCGGCTCGCACACCTTCAACCCGCTGTTCGGTGCGACCCACAACCCGTACCGGCACGGGTTGTCGGCGGGCGGCTCCTCGGGCGGCGCGGCCGCAGCGCTCGCGGCGGGCTTCGTGCCGCTCGCCGAGGGCAGCGACATGGGCGGCTCCCTCCGCAACCCGGCGGCGTTCTGCAACGTCGTCGGCCTGCGCCCCACGCCCGGTCGCGTGCCGACGTGGCCGGCGCCCATGGCGTGGTCGCAGCTGTCGGTGCAGGGGCCGATGGGGCGGACCGTGGCCGACGTGGCGCTGCAGCTCTCGGTGCTGGCCGGGCCGGACGCGCGGGTGCCGATCGCGCTGGACGAGCCCGGCGAGGGCTTCGCGGCGGCGCTGCCGGAGCGCCTGGACGGCCTGCGCATCGCCTGGGCGCCGGACCTCGGCGGGCAGGTGACCGTCGACCCGGCGATCACCGGTGTGCTCGCGCCGTCCGTCGCGGTGTTCGAATCGCTGGGCGCCACCGTCGAGGAGGCCTGCCCCGACCTGTCCGGCGCCGACGAGGTGTTCGGGACGCTGCGGGCGTGGCTGTTCGACGCGAACTTCTCCGAGCTGGCGCGCCGGTCGCCGGAGAAGCTGAAGGAGTCGATCCGCTGGAACGCCGAGATGGGCGCCAAGCTGACCGGGTCCGACCTGGCGCGCGCCGAGCAGCTGCACACCCGGCTGTACGAGCGGGTGGTCGCGTTCTTCGGGCAGTACGACGTGCTGCTGGCGCCGACCACGCAGGTGCTGCCGTTCCCGGTGGAGATCGAGTACCCGACCGAGATCGCCGGGGTGCACCAGGACAACTACCTGGAGTGGATGCGCTCCTGCACGGTCATCTCGGCGACCGGCTGCCCGGCGCTGTCGGTGCCGGGCGGGTTCACCGAGGAGGGGCTGCCGGTGGGGCTGCAGGTCATCGGGGCGCCGCGGGCCGACCGCCGGGTGCTCGAGGTGGGCCACGCCTTCGAGCAGGCGACCCGCTTCGGCGACCGCCGCCCCGCCCTCTGACCGCTTCTACGCTTCTCTAGCCGCCGCGCTAGACGGGGCCAGACGTGCCGAGATCCCGCGATCTCGGCGCTTCACGAGGTCTGAAGCGTCGAGATCACGTGATCTCGACGAGGGGCGCGGGCTACTTCTCGCCGGGGCGGGGCAGGCGGCGGGCCTGGCGGCGCTTGCGCAGGCCGCGCAGGGTCCGGACAGCGACCAGCAGCTCGGCCAGCTCGTGCCGGTCGCCGGCGGCGATGTCGGCCAGCTGCGCGGCGGAGCGGGCCTGGGCGGCGTCCCAGTTCTCGACCCACGCCGCGACGAGCCGCTGCGGGTCGTCGCCGTCCGACCCCCGTGCGCTGAGGACGTCCTCCGTCAGCGACGACGTCTCGGCGGCCAGGTCGTCGCGCAGCGACGCACGGGCCATCGACGGCCAGCGCCGGTCCCGCGGCAGCTCCAGCACGAGCTCGCGCAGGGTCACCAGCCCGAGCCGCTCGGCCAGGCACTGCATGACCTGCCCGGCCAGCGGGACCGGCGCGCCCGTCCGCTCGGTGACGACGGCCAGGTCGAGGGCCGCGGGCAGCAGCGGCGCGGCGGCCACCTCGACGGCGAGCTCCGGCGGCACCCCGGCCTCGCGGAGCCGCCCCACGCGTGCGGCGTACTCCTCCGCCTCCAGCCCCAGGAGCCAGGTCGGCAGCCCGTCGCGGACGGCCGCGACGGGCTCCGCGAAGCGGTCCCGCACGGCCGACACCGGGGGTGCCGGCTCGGCGACGAGATCGGGCTGGCGCAGCAGCCAGCGCGCCGTCCGCTCCGCCAGCCGGGTCGCCTCGGTGCGCAGCTCGACCTGGGTGGTCGCCGGCACCTGGTTGTCCAGCGCCCCGACGGCGTCCCAGAGCCGGTCGACGTCGAACACGGCCCGCGCCACCGCGTGCGCCCGCACCACCCGGTCCAGCGGCACCCCGGTCTCCTGCGAGAGCCGGAACAGGCCGGTGACCCCGGCGACGTTGACCGCCCGGTTGGTCAGCGCCGTCGCCACGATCTCCCGCCGCAGCGGGTGGCCGGCGATCGCGGCGGGGAAGCGCTCGCGCAGCCGGCTCGGGAAGTAGCCGGTGAGCAGGTCCTCGAGCGCCGGGTCGTCGGGCAGGTCGGTGCCGAGGACGACGTCGCCGGCCTCCAGCTTCGCGTAGGCCAGCAGCACCGAGAGCTCCGGCGAGGTGAGCGCCTGCCCGTCCCGCCGCCGTTCGGCCAGGCCGCGGTCGTCGGGCAGCGCCTCGACGCTGCGCACCAGCCGGCCCGACCGCTCCAGCGAGCGGAGGAAGCGCTCGTGGGCGTCGAGCAGGCTGCGGGACGACGCCACCTCCACGGCCAGCGTCGCGTTCTGGTCGTGGTTGTCGGCCAGGACGGCGGTGGCGACCTCGTCGGTCATCTCGCCCAGGAGCGCGGCGCGGCCGGCGGCGTCCAGCTCGCCGTCGTCGACCACCCGGTTCAGGGCGATCTTGATGTTGACCTCGTGGTCGGAGGTGTCGACGCCCGCGGAGTTGTCAATGGCGTCGGTGTTCACCCGGCCGCCGGTGAGCGCGTACTCGACCCGGCCGCGCTGGGTGAGGCCGAGGTTGCCGCCCTCCCCCACCACCCGCACGCGCAGCTGCTCGCCGTCCACCCGGACGGCGTCGTTGGCCTTGTCCCCCACGTCGAGCGCGCTCTCGGTGGACGCCTTCACGTAGGTGCCGATGCCGCCGTTGAACAGCAGGTCGACCGGCGCCAGGAGGATCGCCCGGATCAGCTCGACGGGCGTCATCGACTCCAGGCCGTCGGGCAGGCCGAGCGCGGCCCGCATCGGCGCCGAGATCGGGATCGCCTTCGCCGTCCGCGGCCAGACACCGCCCCCGGCGCTGATCCGCGAGCGGTTGTAGTCGGCCCACGAGGACCGCTGCAGGCCGAACAGCCGCTTGCGCTCGGCGAACGACGCGGCGGCGTCGGGGGTCGGGTCGACGAAGACGTGCCGGTGGTCGAAGGCGGCGACCAGCCGGATGTGCTCCGACAGCAGCATGCCGTTGCCGAAGACGTCGCCGGACATGTCACCGATGCCGACGACGGTGAAGTCCTGCTGCTGGACGTCGATGCCCAGCTCGCGGAAGTGCCGGGTGACCGACTCCCAGGCGCCGCGGGCGGTGATGCCCATGGCCTTGTGGTCGTAGCCGACCGAGCCGCCCGAGGCGAAGGCGTCACCCAGCCAGAACCCGCGCTCGATCGCGACCGAGTTGGCCAGGTCGGAGAACGTCGCCGTCCCCTTGTCGGCGGCGACGACGAGGTAGGTGTCGTCGCCGTCGTGGCGGACGACCTTCTCCGGAGGGACGACCTTGCCGTCGACGAGGTTGTCGGTGAGCGCGAGCAGCGCGCCGATGAAGAGCTTGTAGCAGGCCTGGCCCTCGGCGAGCACGGCGTCGCGCGAGGCGCCCTCCGGGGGAGGCTGCTTGACGACGAACCCGCCCTTGGCGCCGGTCGGCACGATGACGGTGTTCTTCACCATCTGCGCCTTGACCAGGCCGAGCACCTCGGTGCGCAGGTCCTCGCGCCGGTCGGACCAGCGCAGGCCGCCGCGGGCGACCGCGCCGAACCGCAGGTGGATGCCCATGACGCGGGGCGAGCTGACCCAGACCTCGCGGGCCGGCCGGGGCTCGGGCAGGTCGGGGACGGCGTGCGGGTCGAGCTTGAGCGCGAGCGGCCCACCGGCGTAGTACGTCGTCCGCTGGGTGGCGGTGACGGCGGCGAGCAGCGAGCTCAGCACGCGGTCGGCGTCGAGCGACTCCACCTCCCCGATCGAGCCGCGCAGCGCCTCGACCAGCTCCTCCTGCCGCTTCGCCCGCCCGTTCACCCGGCCCGGGGAGAAGCGGGTCTCGAACAGCAGCACCAGCCGGGCGACGACGTCGGGGTGCGCGGCGAGCGTCTGCTCGACGTAGGTCTGCCCGAACGGCAGGCCGGCCTGCCGCAGCCACTGCACGTAGGCCCGGACGACGGTGACCTGCCGCCAGTTGAGCCCGGCGAGCAGCACGAGGGAGCCGAGCCCGTCGTCCTCGGCATCCCCGCGCCAGACGGCGCCCACGGCGTCGGTGAACCGCTCCGGCAGGGAGCGCAGCAGCGGCAGCTCGGCCGCCGGCACCGCGACCCCGAAGTCGTAGATCCAGGTGGGCGGCGCCCCGATCCGGTCGATCTCGTAGGGCCGCTCGTCGACGACGTCGACGCCCATGTTCTGCAGGACCGGCAGCACCTCCGAGAGGAGCAGCCGCTGCCCGACCCGGTAGATGGTCAGCCGCCGCTCCCCCGCCGCGGCGCCGCGCGGCGTCCACAGCCGCATGGCCAGCTGGCCCTCGGTCAGCCCCTCGAGCCGGTCGAGGTCCTCGACGGCCTGCTGAGCGGAGAAGTCCTGCTGGTAGGCCGCCGGGAAGGCGTCGGCCACCCGGGCGAGCATCCTCTCGGCCTCGGTGCCGTACCGCGCGTGCAGGGCGTCGGACAGCTCGTCGAACCAGCTCCGGGCGGCGGCGGCCAGCTCGGCCTGCAGCGCCTCGACGTCGACCGACACGGGCCTGGTCGCCCCGCGCCGGCCCTGCGGCACCCGGACGACGAAGTGCAGCCGCGCCAGCACCGACTCGGTGGACCGGGCGGTGTACTCGATGCTCGTGCCGCCGAGCCGCTCGAGCAGCACCTGCTGCATCGCCAGGCGGACCTCGGTCGTGTAGCGGTCGCGCGGTAGGTAGACCAGGGCCGACCAGAACCGGCCGGTCTGGTCCTGGCGGAGGAACAGCCGGGTCTGCCGGCGCTCCTGCAGGTGCAGCACCGCCATCGCGACCGGCAGCAGCTCGTCGGACCCCACCTGGAGCAGCTCGTCGCGCGGGTAGGTCTCGAGGACCTCCAGCAGCTCCTTGCCGGTGTGGCTGTCGGAGGGGACGCCGGAGCGCGCCACCACGTCGGCGACCCGTCGCCGCACGAGCGGGACGTCGACGACGCTGCTCGTGTACGCGGCGGACGGGAACAGCCCCACGAAGCGGAACTGCCGCGCCCGCCCGTCCCGGTCGGCGGGGAGGTTCACCGCGATCAGGTCCAGCCAGGCCCGCCGGTACACCGGCGACCGGGTGTCGGCCTTGGTCACCGTGACCAGGTGCTGGCCGGGCGTCCGCACCGCCGCGGGCATCCGGGCGGCCGGCTCGTTCATGTCGGTGTCGCTGCGCAGCACGCCCAGGCCGCTGCCGGGGACGACGGCGGCGGCCGGCTTGCCCCGGCCGGTCCCCTGCTCGAGGTCGCGCGCACCGAGGAAGACGAAGTTGCCGTCGGCCAGCCATCGCAGCAGCGCGGCGGCCTCCGAGGGGTCGTCCGCGGGGTCGGCGTCGGCGTCCGGGCGGACGAGCTGGTCGAGCCGGTCGGCCAGCTCGAGCACGCGCACCCGCAGGCGCTCGGCGTCCTCGTCCACCGCGCGCACGTCGTCGAGCACCGTGCGCAGCCCGGCGATCAGGTCGGCGCTCGCCTCGTCGTCCAGCGGCCCGTCGAGGACGACGGCCATCCACGACTCGGTGAGCGCGTCGGACCCGCAGCCGACCGCCAGGTTGCTGTCGCAGAACGCCTTGATCTTCCCCCGCAGGTCCCGCCGCACCACGACCACCGGGTGCACGATGTGCGCCAGCGCGAAGCCCTGCCGCACGACCTCGGCGGTGACCGAGTCGACCAGGAACGGCATGTCGTCGGTGACCAGGCGGACCACGGCGCGGCCGTCGGGCAGCTTCTGCGCGTCGACGGTCGCCGATCCGGGCGGGCGGACCTCGGCCAGCCGCAGGTGGCCCAGCGCGAGGTCGGCGAGCTCGCCCGGCTCGTGCCCGAGCACCTCGGCCGCGGGCTCGCTCCAGTAGTAGCGCTGCAGCAGGGCGGGCAGGTCGTCAGGCGCGCAGCCCGCCGGCAGGTCGCGCTTCGCCTCGCGCGCCGCCGCGGCGGCGCGCTCGAGCAGTTGACGCTTCTCGTCGCGGGCGGCCTCGAGCGCGGCGAGCTCGGTGAGAGACCCGGCCGAGGCGGCGCCGTCCGGTCCGCGCACCGGGGTCTCCGGTACGACGGTGGTGCTGGCCATGTCAGGCCACGCTACTGCGATCCGGACCACTTCTCACGGCGACGCGTCCGGCGTTACCGACCCGTGGCCCGGGGCCGCGTCAGCGGTCGAGCAGCTGGTCGGCCACCCAGCCGGCGACGGCGAGGATGAGGCCGCCGAGGATCGCCGTCCCGAAGCCGTCGACGGTGAGCCGGTCGGTGATCAGGGCGGTCAGCCCGAGCAGCGCCGCGTTGATGACCAGCAGGAACAGGCCCAGCGTGAGCACCACGAACGGCAGCGACAGCAGCCGCAGCACCGGGCCGACGATCGCGTTCACCACGCCGAAGATCAGCCCGATCCAGAGGTAGGTGCCGTACTCCCCCAGCGGCCCGTCCGGGTTGGGGTCGACGTCCAGCCCGGGCAGGACGTCGAAGTAGGTCAGCCCGTAGAAGACCGCCGCGAGGATGACGACCTTGAGCGCGAACTTGATCACGACGGCGACGCTAGCGGTGCCCCGCCCCGCGGTGGGGGATCTGGCGGCGTCTGGGGCCGTCTAGCGTCGGCACTAGAGATTGGCAGACGGCGGTCGACGGCCGCAGACTTCCCGCGTGACGAGGACCGAGCAGCCGCTCGACATCCGGCCGCCGGCCTGGGCCCGGGTGCTCGGGCCGGTGCTGCTCGTCGTCTGGGTGGCGGTGTTCCTCCTCGACGAGCGGACCTCCGGGGAGTTCCGGGCACTCGGCCTGGTCGTCGCCGTGCTCGCCGTCGCCGTCATCGGCCGGCTGTTCCTGTCCAGCGCGATCGGGACGGCGGACGGCCGGCTCACGGTGCGCAACGTCTGGTCGACCCGCACGTTCACCCGCGACGAGATCGCGGGCGTGGAGGTCGACCGGGTGCGCGGCCGCGGCTGGGCGGTGTGGCTCCGGCTGGACCAGGGCGAGCGGCACCGCCTCGACGTGACCGAGGCCCCGTTCCTCGGACCCTTCCAGGCGACGCTCGACCGGCAGGCCGCCGAGGTCCTGGCGTGGCTCGACGGCCGGCCGCACGCGCACCTCTGACCTCACGCGACACGCGCTACCCCGTTCTACCGATCTCTACGGATCGGGCTAGAGAACGCCATACGGTGCTCGACATGGATCCCGTGCGGAACCCCTACGCGCCCGGCGCCGGCCAGCGACCGCCCGAGCTGGCCGGGCGCGACACCGAGCTCTCGGCCTTCGACGTGGTGCTGGAGCGGATCGCGCACGGCCGACCGGAGCGCTCGCTGGTGCTCACCGGGCTGCGCGGGGTCGGCAAGACGGTGCTGCTCAACCAGCTGCGGTCGGCGGCGATCTCCCGCGGCTGGGGCACGGGCAAGATCGAGGCCCGGCCCGACCAGTCGCTGCGCCGGCCGGTCTCGTCGGCGCTGCACATGGCGCTGCGGGAGCTCGGCCCCCGCCACCCCGACCCGGAGTCGATCGCCGAGGTGCTCGGCGTGCTCAAGGCCTTCGCCCAGCGGGTCTCGCCGTCCGACGCCAAGGTGCGCGACCGCTGGTCCCCCGGCATCGACGTCCCGCCCGCGACCGGCCGCGCCGACTCCGGGGACATGGAGATCGACCTCGTCGAGCTGCTCAGCGACGCCGCCGGGGTGGCCGCCGACATCGGCAGCGGGATCGCGTTGTTCATCGACGAGATGCAGGACGTGCAGCCCGACGACGTGTCGGCGATCTGCGCCGCCTGCCACGAGCTGTCCCAGCAGGGCGCGCCGCTGATCGTCGTCGGCGCGGGGCTCCCCCACCTGCCTGCCGTCCTCTCGGCGTCCAAGAGCTACTCCGAGCGGCTCTTCCGCTACCTGCGCATAGACCGGCTGGAGCGGGAGGCCGCCGACCGCGCACTCATCGCGCCGGCCGAGCGCGAGGAGGTGGAGTTCGAGCAGGGTGCGCTCGACGCGCTGTACGAGGCGGCGGACGGCTACCCGTACTTCGTCCAGGCCTACGGAAAGGTCACCTGGGACGTCGCCGCCTCCTCCCCCATCACCGCCGCCGACGTCGCCATGGCCGCACCCGTGGCCGAGGCCGAGCTCGCCGTGGGCTTCTTCGGCTCGCGCTACGACCGGGCGACCCCGGCCGAGCGCGAGTACATGCACGCGATGGCCGAGCTGGGCGGGCCGAACGGGGCCGCGGTCGCCACGTCGGAGGTGGCGGTCTCGCTGGGCCGCAAGCCGGCGTCCCTCTCCCCCGCCCGGGACTCGCTGATCAAGAAGGGCCTGGTCTACTCGGCCGAGCGCGGGCAGATCGCCTTCACCGTCCCCCACTTCGGCCGGTACCTCCTCCGCCACCCCGACTGACCCGCGGTTCGGGAACGGTTGCAGCGGGCACCTGCCCGCTCGTGCCAGGAGCGGTGGAGGCGGGGCTGTTCGGGCTCCTCGGCGGGGCGGCCCTCGTGCTGGGGGCCCTCGTCGCGTGGTTCGTCCGGGTGCCGCAGGCGGTGGTCGCCGCGGTCATGGCGTTCGGCTCCGGCGTCCTCATCTCCGCCGTCGCGTTCGACCTCATGGAGGAGGCAGCCGAGACCGGTGGCCTGCTGCCCACCGCGGTGGGATTCGCCGCCGGCGCGCTGGCCTACGTGGCGGCCGACTTCGCGCTCGCCCGACGGGGTGCCCGCCACCGCAAGCGCTCCCAGGACCAGCAGCCGTCGGAGGAGGAGCAGTCCGGCAGCGGCGCGGCCATCGCGGTCGGCGCGCTGCTCGACGGCATCCCGGAGTCGGTGGTCCTCGGGCTGGGCCTGCTGGGCGGTGGCTCGGTGAGCCTGCCGGTCCTGGCCGCCGTCTTCATCTCCAACGTGCCGGAAGGCCTCTCCAGCGCCGCCGGCATGAAGCGCAGCGGCCGGTCGGCCGGTTACGTCTTCGGGGTCTGGGGCGGCATCGCGGTGGCCAGCGGTCTCGCCGCGCTCGTCGGCTACCTGTCGCTGGGTGGCGCGAGGCCGGAGACGATCTCGGTCATCACCGCCGTGGCCGCCGGCGCGATCCTGACGATGATCGCCGACACGATGATCCCCGAGGCGTTCGAGGACACCCGCGCGTGGACCGGCGTCATCACCTCGCTGGGCTTCCTCACCGCCTTCGCCATCGAGGTCGCCGGCGGCTGATCAGACCGGGTGCGGGACCACCGGCGGCAGGATCTCCGGACCGGCCTCCGCCGGGCGCTCGGCGTGCACCGGGTGGGCCCGGACGGCGAGCACCGCGACGTCGTCCTCGACGTCCTCCCCCAGCAGCTCGGCGAGCAGCCGGTCGCACAGCTCGTCCAGCGTGAGGCCCGTCGACCGGCCGAGGACCTCGCGCACCCGGTCGCGCCCCTCGTCCAGGAGTACGCCGCGCCGCTCGAACAGGCCGTCGGTGAACAGCAGGAGCGTGCTGTCCTCGGGCATCGCGACCGTGCCGTCGGACCGCGGACCCAGCCAGCCGATGCCCACCGGCGGCCCGACCGGCGCCACCAGGTCCTCCACCGTGCCGTCGGCGTGCAGCAGCATCGGGTCCGGGTGCCCGGCCGTCGACCAGCGCAGCCGGCGCATGCCGATCAGCGCGTCGGCCGGGGTCTGCTCGATCCGGCAGACCAGCGCGGTGGCCATGGCGGGCACCGCCAGCCCGACGAGGGCGTGGTCCACCCGCCGCAGGACGCCGGCCGGCTCCTCGAGCCGGTCGAACGCGATGCCGCGCACCAGCGTCTTGACCTGCCCCATCGCCGCGGCGGCCTCGATGTCGTGACCCATCACGTCACCGATCACCACGACGGTGTCGCCGTCGGGCTGCAGGAACGCGTCGTACCAGTCGCCGCCGATGGAGACGCCCTGCGTGGCGGGGCGGTACCGGACCGACAGCTCGAGCGAGTCCGGCTGCACCGGAGGTGAGAGCAGGCTCAGCTGCAGCCGCTCCGCCACCTGCTGGTTCGCCAGGGCGAGGCGGGCGTTGTCGAGCGCCAGCGCCGCCCGGCGGGAGGCGATCTCCGCGGTCCGCAGCTCCGCGTCCGTCGACGGACCGCGCGCCGGCCCGTTGACGAGCGTGAACGCACCGAAGGTCTCGTCCCGCGCGATGAGCGGGAAGGTCGCCACCGCGGTGGGCCGCAGCGGGCGGACGGCCTCACGGGCGGCCGGCTCGGCGACCATCGCCTCGATGTCCGCGTCCGTCAGCTCGGGGATGATCACCGGCCGGCTGTTGCGGAGGGCCGTCGGCACCGGCGCGTTCGGCCGGTTGGTCGCCACCCGCGCGTCGGCGTAGCGGTGCATCGCCTCCACCATCGCCGGGTCGCTGTGGGCGCGGCCGACGTCGCGGCGGGTGCCGTCCGGGTCGATGACGCTGACCAGGCACCAGTCGGCGAGCAGGGGGACGACCAGCTCCGCGAACCGCTGGACCGCTTCGTCCACGTCGGTCGTGGAGGTCATGGCCAGGTTGATGTCGCCCAGGAGTATGAGGTGACGCCCGGCGATCTCGGCCTCCATGGCGGCGCGCGCCGCCTCGGCCGTCACGGCCTCGCGCTCGCTGATGGCGGCGGTCCGCTCCTCCGCCGCGCGGCGGCGCTCGGTGATGTCGTCGTAGGTGACCACCAGCCCGGCGTCGGTGAGGAAGGCGTCGGCGCGGAACCACTTGCCCAGCGGGCCGAACCAGTCCTCGACACCGTCGCTCACGCCGGTGCGGCGCACCCGGGCGTACAGCTCCTCGAACGGGCCGCCGACCGCCTCGGGGAACTCCGTCCAGACGTGCCGTCCGATCAGCCCGTCGACCGTCCGGTCGAGCACGCGCGCGCCGGCGGGGTTGATGTACCGGAACCGCCAGTCGTCGTCCAGGACGAACAGCGGGCGCTCCATGCCCTCGACGGCCTGCGTCAGCAGATCGCCGGGCGGCGGTGCCGCCTGGTCCCGGGTCATGCCGACCACTCTGCCTCATGCCGGCTCCTACGCCGTAAACCCGGGCCGAGAGGTGACCCGAAGCTCACCCCTGCGGGGCGGTCACGATCCGTCCCGTGCCGTTCCCGGCCTCCTTGGCAGGAGCACACCGCGTGGACACAATCGCGTCGTCCTCCACCGCCTGGTCCGGGTGCGGACGCTCCAGCAGCGGGGGCCTGGGACCGGATCGAGGGACGTGGGCACCGCGGTGGACGAGCACGAGACCCGGCACCTCCCCGGCACGGAGGACGACCTCGTCCGGTTCCTCGAGAGCATGCCCGCGGCCTTCTGCTCCCTGGACGCCGGCTGGCGGTTCCGCTACGTCAACGCCGAGGGCGAGCGCCTCATGGGGCGGTCGCGTGCCGAGCTCGTGGGGCGGTCGCTCTGGGCGGTGTTCCCCGGCCTCACCGGTGGCGTGTTCGACAGCAGCTTCCGCGCAGCGGCCGGCTCGGGCCACCCGCTGACCTTCGAGGCGTCGTTCCCCGGTGCCCCCGACGGGTGGTTCGAGGTCCGGGTGTGGCCCGGGTCGGACGGGCTGGCCGTGTACGTCCTCGACGTCACCGACCGCCGCGACGCCGAGGAGGCGGCCCGCCGGGCGACCGCCCGCACGGCGCTGCTGGCGCGGGTGAGCGCGGAGCTGGCCGGTCAGCTGGACACGCTGTCGGCGCTGGGCCGCCTCGCCGAGCTGGTCGTCCCGGTCCTCGCCGACGGCTGCATCGTCACGCTGGTCGACCGCGAGGGCCGGGCCCGCGACGTCGGCTCGTGGCACGGGGACCCGGCGCGCCGGCCGCTCATGGACCGGTACGCCCAGCTCCGGCTCGACACGCTCCCCGGCACCTCCCCCGTCGCGCAGGCGCTGGTGGCCGGGACCCCGGTCACCGAGTCCGTCGACGCCGTCCTCGACCTGATGCCCGACGGCCCGGCCCGCGAGCTGCTGGTGGAGCTCGCCCCGGCGACGGCGGTCGTCCTGCCCCTGACGGCCGAGGCACGCACCGTCGGCGTCCTGACGCTGTACCTGGACCCCGGGCGGGTGACGACCGGCGAGGACACCGAGACCGCCCGGCAGGTCGCGGCCGAGGCGGCCCGTGCGATCACCCGCGTGCACCGGCAGAGCCAGCAGGCCCAGCTGGCCGAGGCGCTCCAGCGCAGCCTGCTCACCGATCCGCCGGTCCTCGACCGCGCCGCGGTCGTCGTCCGCTACGTCCCCGCGGCCGAGGCCGCCCGGGTGGGCGGCGACTGGTACGACGCCTTCCTCCAGCGCGACGGCTCGCTCGTGGTCGTCATCGGCGACGTCGTCGGGCACGACACGGCGGCGGCCGCAGCGATGGGGCAGGTGCGCGGCCTGCTGCGCGGCATCGCCCACTACAGCGGCGCGGGCCCGGCAGAGGTGCTGCGCGGGCTCGACGAGGCGATCGTCGGCATGCACGACGAGACGCTGGCCACCGCCGCCGTCGCCCGGTTCGAGTGCGACGGCGCCGGCGGCTGGCAGCTGCGCTGGGCCAACGCCGGCCATCCCCCGCCGCTGCTGCTGAGCGCCGACGGCGACGTCACGGTGCTGGGCGAGGTGATCGGCGACCTGATGCTCGGCATCGACCCCGCGACGGTCCGGGAGGAGTCCGTCGTCCCCGTGCCGCCGGGCTCGACGGTGCTCCTGCACAGCGACGGGCTGGTGGAGCGGCGCGACAGCACGATCGACGAGGGGACGGCGGCGCTGGCCCGGCACCTCGCCGAGCTCGCGGGCAGCCACCTGGAGGAGCTGTGCGACGGCGTGCTGCGCCGCATGCTGCGCGGGATCCCCCAGGACGACGTCGCGCTGGTGGCCGTCCGGCTCGCGGTTCCGGACCCGGACGAGTCACGAACCACACCCGCCCACGATTGACGCCGCCCGCCGCTGGGCAACCCGGCTTGCACACTCTCAAACCGGGGGAGACGGCGATGGGTCGACTGGCGTGGCCGCTGCGGCCGCTACCGGACGGGCGCGGTGAGGTCTGGCGGTGGGACCTCGGCGGTCTGGCTGAGCTGCCTGCTGCCCGGGCGGGCCTGCGCAGCCGGCTGGGCGTCGTCGGCTTCCCGCCCCCGGACGAGGACACGGCCGGCGAGCGGCTCGTGCTGGCGTTCGACGAGCTGGCCTCGAACGCGCTGCGGCACGGGGAGGCGCCGGTGGTGGCGACCGTCGTCGCCGGCAGCGGCGGCTGGCTGCTCGACGTCAGCGACCGGGCGGCGGAGACGATGCCCTCACCGGCCGTCGACCGGGACCCGGCCACGGGTGGCATGGGGCTGCACCTGGTGGCCCGCCTGTCCGTGGCCCACGGCTGGTACGTGGACGAGGGCTGCAAGCACGTGTGGGCCTGCCTCCCCTCGACGGTCGACCGCCAGCCCGCCCTGGCCTGAACGCGCCTCGACCCCCGGCCCACAAGGGGACGGGGGTCGAGGCGATGCGCCTGGCCGGGGACGGCTACCGGCCGCGGTGCGGTCCGGAGGACCGCAATGTCACGGCACGACCAGCGACAGGGATCCCTTTCCGTAGCCCTGCACGTCGACGTCGAGGTCGACGCGGTTGAAGGCGGCGAGCATGCCCGCCAGGTCGGCCGCGACCTCCTCGCCGGGCGCGTACAGCTTGTGCAGCTTCGAGTGCGGCGCACCCGGGGTGTTGAACAGCGCCGAGAGCACGTTCACCACCTCGTGGAGGGCCTCCACCTGCATGCCGCTGAGCTCGCCCTCCTCGACGGCGTCCTGGCAGCCACCGGGGGGCAGCAGGGCCAGGCCACCGGCGGTGTAGGCCGAGGCGCCCAGGTCCATCAGGCACAGGGCGTTGACCGACATGTCGGGGGCGACGTAGACGGCGACGGACACCGGACGGTCCGGCGCGGGGGTGACCGGCGCGCCGGGCGAGACGGTGACGTTGCGCCCGACGAGGCCCGCGAGCATGTCGCGGACGTCCTTCGGCGCGGGGAGCAGGACGGTGCTCACGCGATCACCCCGTCCAGGTGCTCCTTGAACGTGTCCTCGTTGAACGGCTTGGCGATGAGGAACATGGCGCCGGCGTTGGCCGCCTTCTCCCGCATCTCCGGCGAGCCCTCCGAGGTGACGAACCCGAACGGCACGGCCGAGCCCGAGGCGCGCAGCGCCTGGAGGCACTCGATGCCGGTCATGTTCGGCATGTTCCAGTCGGACAGGACCAGGTCCGGCTTCTCGGACCCGACCTTGGCCAGCGCGTCCGCGCCGTCCTCGGCCTCGACGATGTCGTGGTCGTCGTAACCGGCCTGCCGCAGGGTGCGGATGACGATCTGCCGCATGACGCGGCTGTCGTCGGCGACAAGGATCTTCACAGGGGCACCTCGTTCTTCTGGTGGTTCTTCTGCTGGTCGGTCAGGGCGCCGGCGGCGCCCTGGACGGTGATGGTCAGTGCCTGCGCGCGCCACAGGAGGTCGACGCGGAGGACGTCGGCGCCGGCCTCGGGGGCCGAGCCCACCTCGGGCAGGCCGAGCACGGAGGGTCCGGGGAGGACGGCCTTGACGTTGCCGCCCACGACGTTGGCGAGCTCGCCCAGACCGTCGGCGATGTCCTCGTCGTCGAGGATCGGCGGGGCGTGCTCGGCGAGCAGGCAGCGGGAGAGCTCCTCGGCCGTCGCGCGCCCGCAGGTGAGGACGACGGAGCCGGTCCACGGCCCGACGACCTCGACCCAGGAGCTGACGGCGTCGTCGGGCAGCCCGCCGGGCAGGGGGACGAGGAACTCGTCGTCGCCGATGAGGGCCGACCACGCCTCCTGCGCGATGCTCTGGACGGTCTCCTCGTCGACGAGGTCGGTGATCAGCAGCGGCGCGTCGCTGGTCCGGCGGCGCTCGCCGGTGTCTCCATGACTGCCGGGGAAACCGGTCACAGGACAGCCTCCTGGGGGAGCAGGCCGAGCAGCGCGAGCTTGTCGCGGATCGCGTCGGCGGTGAACGGCTTGATGACGTACTCGTGGGCGCCGGCCGCCAGCGCCTTCACGATCTGGCCGTGCTCGCTCTCGGAGGTGACCATCATGATCGTCACCTGCCGCCAGGCCGGGTTGGAGCGGACGGCGGAGACGAACTGGAGCCCGTCCATCACCGGCATGTTCCAGTCGACGCAGACGAGGTCGGGCACGAAGCCGCCCTCGAGGGCGTCGAGCCCCTCGCGGCCGTGGCCGGCCTGCTGCACCTCGTAGCCGAGATCCTCGAGGATCCCGGAGACGATCCGGCGCATGACCTTCGAGTCGTCGATCACCAGAGCGCGCACGTTCAGCTTCCCTTCAGCGGGCGGTAGGCGGAGCTGCGGCCGACGACGACCCGCTCCCAGGAGTCGTCCACCCCGAGCGTCGTCTCTGCCGCACCGAGGAACAGCCATCCGTCGGGGCGCATGAGGTCGCGCACGCGGCGGAGGATCGCCTGCTTCGTGGGCAGGTCGAAGTAGATGAGGACGTTGCGCAGGTAGACCACGTCGAACGGGCCCATCCGCGGCAACGGCGCTGCCAGGTTGCACTCCGAGGCGGTCACCATCCGCTTCAGCGGTGCCGCGACCTCCCACTCGTTGCCCGCCCGCACGAAGTGCCGGACGAGCATCGGTGCGGGCAGGCCCCGGTTGACCTCGAGCTGGCTGAACCGGCCGGCCCGGGTGCGGTTGACCATCTCGCGGGAGAGGTCGGTCGCGGTGATGGAGACGCGCGTGGACGCGTTCGGGATGGCGTCCTCGAGCAGCATCGCGATCGTGTACGGCTCCTGACCGCTGGAGCAGGCGGCCGACCAGATCTGCAGGCGCTCGTTCGCGCCGCGGGCGGCCAGCAGCGCGGGCATCACGGTGGAGGTGAGCGCCGTGAACGGGTCGCCGTCGCGGAACCACGACGTCTCGTTCGTGGTCAGCGCCTCGACGATCCGCCGGGTGCTGTCCGGGTCGGGCCGGTTACGGACCGTCTCCACGAACTGGGAGACGTCGGGCAGGCCCTTCTCGCGGGCGATGGGCAGCAGCCGCGCCTCGACGAGGTACTCCTTGCCCGGCTGGAGGACGATCGCGCTCTCCTTGTGCACGAGCTGGCGCACCCAGTCGAAGCTGGTGGTGGTGAGGGTCATCGGGCGCTCCCAGCGGTCGCGGCGGGCCGGTTGCCGGCGACGCCGGAGAGGTGGCGGGAGATGGCCTCGGGGATGCGGTCCAGGGGCAGCACCTCGTCGGCGTAGCCCGCCTGGCTGATGGCGCCGGGCATCCCCCAGACGACGGAGGTGCTCTGGTCCTGCACGAGGACCGTGCCGCCGGCGGCGCGGATCTCGCCGGCGCCGTTGCGGCCGTCGGAGCCCATGCCGGTCAGGACGACGGCCAGGACCGCTCCGTCGAACGCGGTCACCGCGGAGCGGAAGAGCGGGTCGACGGCCGGGCGGCAGAAGTTCTCGGGCGGGCCCTGGTTGAGGCCCGTGTGCAGGCCGCGTGCGCCACCGCGGACGACGAGGTGGTGGTCACCGGGCGCCAGGTGCACGGTGCCGGGGAGGAGCGGCGTGCCGTCGGAGGCCTCGACGACCCGCAGCGGCGAGAGCCGGTCCAGGCGCTGGGCGAACTGGCGGGTGAACACCGGCGGCATGTGCTGCACGAGCAGCACGGGCACCGGCAGCGACGCCGGCAGCTGGGGGAGGACCTTGGCGAGCGCCTCGGGACCGCCGGTCGACGAGCCGATGACCAGGACGGCGGGCTTCTTGCCGGGTCCGCTGCGCGGGCGGGCCGGGGGAGGGGGCGGCGGTGCGGCGGCAGCCGTGCGCGCCGGGCCCATCGAGACGGGACGTCCGGTGAGCGCCTTGATCTTGGGGATCAGCTGCTCGCGGACGCTCTCCATCGACTGGCCGACGCTGCCGACGTTGGCCGGCTTGGTGACGTAGTCGCTGGCGCCGGCGGAGAGCGCGTCCATGGTGGCCGAGGCGCCGCGCTCGGTCAGCGTGCTGAACATGATGATCGGCACGCGGGAGCGGGTGGCCCGGATGGCCCGGACCGCCTCGATGCCGTTCATCTCCGGCATCTCGATGTCCATCGTCACGAGATCGGGCTCGAGCTGGGCCAGCTTGGCGACCGCGATCCTGCCGTTGACGGCGGTGCCGACGACCTCGATGTCCGGGTCGGCCGAGAGGACGTCGGTGACGATCTTGCGGACGACGACGGAATCGTCGACCACCATCACCCGGATCGGGTTCACGCGTGTCCTCCAGCTTCCCTGTCGGGCTCAGCCCGGCAGGCTGTTCATTTCTGTATCGGCACCAGCCAGCAGCCCTTGAGCGGGTTGCGGTGATCCTTTTCGCGGTGCGGCGACAGGAGAAGCTTCGGGTGTGCGCAATGAAAGATGAAGAGGCCCGTCCAACTCGTTACGCAATTCATCAGCGAGCGGCCTTAAATGGTCGAATCGGCAATATGGGCACGAGTCGACAATTGCGGGACGGTGACCGGGAGGCGCCGGAAGCCGCAGGTCACAGCGCTGCATCCGGACGGAGCCGCCGCGTGGTGCCGGTGGTGGCCCGTCCAGTGCAACTTCTGCGAAGTGGTGACTTCCCGAGCCGCTTCGGCCCCACTTCTCAGAAGTGGCGGCAGGGAGCCGGCGCGGGAGCCGCGGGGGAGGGGAGGAGTCCGCTCAGCCGGCGGAGAGGCGGCGCACGGGCGCCTGGAGGACGGCCTGGGACCCCTCGTCCAGCAGATCGCCCATCGCCAGCCCCTGGACGCAGCCTGCGACGGCGTTCCAGACGCCCGCCGCGCCGTCGTGCAGGTCGAAGCCGCCGTCGAGGAAGGCCTGGACGGCGTGCAGCTGCGCGGTCGCGAGCGCGCGGGTGCGCCCGGACACGTGGGCGGCCCAGGACGCCTCGTGCATGGCCGCCGCCCACGGCCGGTGCTCGGGGCGCCCCTCGTCGACGGCGGCGCGCCACGCGGAGCGGCCGGCGTCGTCGAGGTCGCGGATCCCGGCGAGCAGCTCGGCCAGCTCGTCGGAGGAGGGGCCCAGCTCCGCGCCGACGGCGGGGACGGCGACGAGGCCGCGCTCGGCGGCCCGGTCGTAAGGGCCGGTGAGCTCGCGCCGCACCAGCGGGGGGAGCACGCCGGCGGCCCAGTAGCCGACGGCGGCATCGGCGAGGACGTCCACCGCCTCGTCGCGGTCCTCCGCCGGCAGCGAGCCCGCCGCCGGGTGCTCGGGACCCAGGACGTCGTCGCGCAGCAGGCGCTCCAGCGTGGGGGCGTCACCGATGGTGCCCTGCTCGAGCTGGGTGACGAGAACGGAAGCGCGGTCACCCGCGGCGGCGGCGTTGCGGACGTGCGGGACGGAGGCGGCCATCTCGCGGGCGCGACGGCCGCGGACGGCGCGGACACCCCGCTCCTCGCGGGTCAGCCCGCGGCCGGGGTTCGCCTCGGCCAGCCGGGCGAGGGCGCTCTCGTCGGCGCCCAGGCCGGTCAGCAGGACGCCGGCGACCGCCCGGCCCGCAGGGAGCCGGACCAGGTCGAAGCCCAGCGTTGCTGCGCTGACCAGGGAGTAGGGCACGGTCGCCTCCAGAGGTGGGTCAGACCATGCTGGCGGCTCCTGCCCGGAAACGCCACGCGACCATCACCCCTTCGCGGGAGAGCGGAAGGGTGATGGTCGCGTGTTCGGTGCGTCTACGTGTAGGCGCGGTGACGCTGAGTGAGCGTCAGGCGCTGACGGCCTTCTGCACGTCGAGGGCGAGCAGGAGCTGGCCGCGCAGCTTGTAGGCGCCGCGGATGAGGTCCCGGGCCTGGCCCTCCAGCGTGTCCGGCGGAGCCTCGAAGTCGCTGGCGTCGACGTCCACGACGTCGGCGATCGAGTCGACCAGCATGCTCACCGCCTCCCCGTGCAGCCGGACCACGATGACCACGGGGTCGGTGCCCTCGGGCCGCGGCGGCCGGCCGAGCCGCTCGCGCAGCTCGATCGCGGTCACCACCTGCCCGCGCAGGTTGATCAGCCCGGCGACGGCGGTCGGGGCCAGCGGCACGCGGGTGAGCTGCTGGCTGCGCAGCACCTCCTGCACGTGCTCGACCTCGATGCCGTACAGGTCGCCGTCCAGCCGGAAGGTGGCCAGCTGCCCGCTGGTCGCGGGAGCGGTGGTGGGGGCGGTCACGGTCAGACCTCCAGCAGGGAGTCGGGAACGCCGGCCGGGGCCGACGAGGGGTGCGAGTAGAACTGCGGGTCCGCGGCCAGGATCGCGGCCCGGACGTCGAGCAGCTCGGTCACCTTGTCGCCGAGGACGGCGGATCCGAGCAGGCCCAGGTCGTCGATGTCGCTGCGCACCGCGGCCTCGCCGTCGACGATGTCGAGGATCTCCTCCACGACGATCGCGACGCTGCGCCCGTGGTCGCTGTAGACGATGACCTCGAGCACCTCGCGCTCGGTCTCGCCGTAGGCGCCCAGGTGCCGGTCGAGGCGGACCATCGGCAGGATCGCGCCGCGGTACTGCACGACCTCCCGGTTGCCGACCTTCTCGACCGACTCCGTGCGGACCTGCTCCAGGCGGGTGACGGTGTCGAGCGGGATGGCCACCCGGCGACCGCCGCCGATGGCGGCCAGCAGCATCCGCTGCCGGTCGGTGTCGGTGGACGACGCCGACGCGGCCGCCTCGCGGGCGGCCTCCTGACCGCGCTCGCTGGACTCGGTCCGCAGTGCGCGGCGGGCGAGCGCCTGGACGTCGAGGATCAGGGCGACGGTGCCGTCGCCGAGGACCGTCGCGCCCGAGTAGAGGCCGATCGCCTTGAGCTGGCCGCCGACGGCCTTGACGACGATCTCCTCGGTGTTGATGACGCGGTCGACGACGAGGCCGAAGCGCCGGCCCTCCGAGCGCAGCACGGCGATGACGACGTGGCCGTCGTGCCGCTCCGAGGTGAGGCCGAGGACGTCGGTGAGCCGGACGAGGGGGAGCAGCTCGCCGCGCAGGCGGTAGACCTGCGCGCCACCGACCTCCTCGACGGCGTTGGCGGCCTTCTCGGCGTCCAGGGAGACCAGCTCCTGGAGGCTGATCTGCGGGATCGCGTAGCGGTCGGAGGCGCACTCGACCGTCAGCGCCGGGACGATCGCCAGGGTCAGCGGGATCCGCAGCCGGCAGACGGTGCCCACACCCGGGTCGGACTCGACCTCGATGGTGCCGCCGATGGCCTCGATGTTGGTCTTGACGACGTCCATGCCGACACCGCGGCCGGAGACGTTCGTGACCGCCGCGGCGGTGGAGAAGCCGGGCAGGAAGATCAGCTGCAGGACGTCGGCCGGGCTCATCTTGTCGAGCTGGGCGACGGTGATGAGGCCGCGCTCGACGGCCTTCCTGCCGAGCTTGACCGGGTCGATGCCCGCACCGTCGTCGGCCACCTCGACCACGACCTGGCCGCTCTCGTGGCGGGCCCGGAGGGTCAGGACGCCCTCGGCGGGCTTGCCGGCCGCCTTGCGGGCATCGGCGGCCTCGATGCCGTGGTCGACGGAGTTGCGCACGAGGTGGGTCAGCGGGTCCTTGACGGCCTCGAGCAGCGTCTTGTCGAGCTCGGTCTCCCGGCCCTCCATCTCCAGGCGGATGTTCTTTTTGAGCTGGAGGCCGAGGTCCCGGACGACGCGCGGCAGCTTGGACCAGATGTGGTCGATCGGCTGCATGCGCGTCTTCATGACGCCCTCCTGCAGCTCGCTGGCGATGAGGTTGAGCCGCTGGGAGGCGCGGATGAGGTCGGTGTCGGTCTGCCGCGCGACGTTCTGCACGATCTGGTTGCGGGTGAGCACCAGCTCGCCGACGAGCAGCATGAGCTCGTCGAGCAGGTCGACGTCCACGCGGATGGTGCTGTCGGCCACGCCGCGGCGGTTCTGGTCGCTGCCCCCGGCGGCCGGGGCCTCGGCCTCGGCCTGCTCGGCAGCGGGTGCCGGCGCGGCCGGCTCCTCGACGGTGGGCTGCGGCATGGCGGCGTTCGCTCCCTCGAGCTGCTCGTCGGCCAGGACGGCGACCGGGGCGTCGTCCTGCGGCCCGGCGGCGGGCGCCTCCGGGGTGGCCGCGCGCGCGGCCGGGGCCTTGCGCGCGGTCGTCTTCCTGGCGGGGGCCTTGGCGGCTGCCTTGGCCGGGGTCTTCGCGGCGGCGGCCTTGGCCGGCGCCTTCTTGGCGGCGGTCTTGGCGGGGGCCTTGGTGGCGGCCCGGGGCGTGGGGATCGCCGGTGCGGCGGCGGCCGGGGCGTCGTCCATGGCGGCGGTGATCGCGGCGACGACGCCGGCGACCTCGACCGACCCCTCGCCACCGCTGGCCTCGATGGAGGTCAGCAGCGAGCGGACGGTGTCGACCATCTGCAGCAGCACGCTGGTGCGGGCGGGGGTCAGCTCCAGCTCGCCGTCGCGGAGCCGGGACAGCATGTTCTCCCCGACGTGGGTGACCTCCTCCAGCCGGTTGAAGGCGAGGAAGCCGCTGGTGCCCTTGATCGTGTGGATCGTCCGGAAGATGCTGGACAGCCGCTCGCGGGAGTTCGGGTCCTGCTCCAGCGCGACCAGGTCCGAGTCCAGCTGGTCGAGGTTCTCGTGGCTCTCCACCAGGAACTCTTCGACGATGTCGTCCAGACCGTCCACCGTTGCTGCCTTCTCTCTCACGTCGCGGACCGGCTGGGAGCCCGTCCGTGGGGTTCATCGGCGGGCCGCCGGCGGAGTCAAGGTGAATCCGCCGGCGGCCCGGCCGTCCTGCCTGTTATCGGCACCCCGGTGGGCGCCGGTGACGAGGTGCCGTCAGTAGGTGAAGCTGCCCACCGTGGTGCGCAGGTCGGCGGCCATCCGGGACAGCTCCTCGACGGCGGTCTGCGTCTGGGTCAGCGCCTGCGTGGTGGAGTCGGCCGCGGTCGAGACGCCGGTGATGTTGCTGGCGATCTCGGTGGTGCCACCGGCGGCCTCCTGCACCGACCGGGACATCTCGTTGGTGGTGGCGGTCTGCTCCTCCACCGCCGAGGCGATGGTGGTCTGCCGGTCGGAGATCTGGGCGACGATCGCGCTGATCTCCTCGATCGCGGTGACGGCGGCGGTGGTGTCGCCCTGGATGGACAGCACCCGGCGGGCGATGTCCTCGGTGGCCTTGGCCGTCTCCTGCGCCAGCTCCTTGACCTCGTTGGCCACGACGGCGAACCCCTTGCCCGCCTCACCGGCCCGGGCGGCCTCGATCGTCGCGTTCAGGGCGAGCAGGTTCGTCTGCTCGGCGATGCTCGTGATCACCTTGACCACGTTGCCGATCTCCGCCGAGGACTCGCCGAGCTTGGCCACGGTGGCGGTGGTGGTCTCGGCGGCGGTGACGGCGCGGGCGGCGACCTCGCTGGCCTCCGCGGCGTTCGAGGCGATCTCGCGGATCGAGGCGCCCATCTGCTCGGCGCCGGCCGCGACTGTCTGGACGCTGCGGCTGACCTCCTCGGCGGCGGTGGACACCACGCCGGACTGGGCGGCGGTCTCCTCGGCGGAGGCCGAGATCTGGGCCGAGGACGCCGACAGCTCCTCCGACGAGGCGGCGACGGCGTCGGCGGACGCGGCGACGCCGCCCAGGACCGAGCGCAGGTTGCCGACGGCGGCGTCGAGCGCGCCGCCCATGCGGCCGAGCTCGTCGTTCGTGGTCAGGCCGGCGGACTTCGTCAGGTCCCCGGCGGCCAGGGCGACGGCGACGTCCTGCACGCGGCGGGTGGCGCCGGCGATGCCGCGGGCGACGAACCAGCCCACCAGCACGGCCACGCCCAGGCCGGCGATCAGGAGGGTCAGCGCGAGCGTCCGCTGCGACTCGTAGTCGTCCCGGGCCGCCGCGGCCGACGCCGCGGCGTCGGCGTTCTCGGCCTGGATCAGGCCGGTCAGGATCTCGTCCGCCGAAGTGGCCAGCGGGGAGGCCTGCTGCTGGTTGACGGCGTAGAAGCCGGCGACGTCGTTGGCGACGCCGAGCGGACCGACGACGGTCTGCGCGATGGAGACGTACTGGTCGTAGGTGTCCGCGGCCTGCGCCACCGCGTCGGCCTGCTCGGCGGCCGGTCCGGTCGCCTCGTAGTCGGCCTGCCGGGCGTGGAACTGCTCCTGCAGGTCGGACAGGCCGGCCAGCAGCTCGCTCGCCTCGGTCGGGTCGGGGGTGATGGCCACGTCCCGCAGCTGCTTCCGGGTCTCCATGACCGTAGCCATCATCGAGTCGGCCGCGGCCACGGCGCGGAGGTTGCCCTCGTACAGGTCCTGGGTGGTGTCCGCCGAGTCGCCGAGAGCGGTGAGACCCATGATCCCGACGCCGGCAGCGACGATCGAGGCGGCGCCCACAGCGCTCAGGATCTTCGTGCTCACCCCGCGGTCCCCCCACCAGGAGAGCGGCGAGCGGCCGGAAGGAGTCGGGGCAGGTGCAGCGGCGGACATGGCGGGTCTCCAGGGATGAATCAGTGCGGGCGGGATGCGGGCTACGTCGCGCCGCGGGGACCGGAATGGTGTCGGTCCGGAATGGTCGTGCGAGAGGACCGTAGGCGATGTGCGCGATCAGTGTTTCCACTTTCAAACGTGTCGCCGCCGACTCGGGAAGATTGTCCGGTGACCGCCTTTCCGGGGTCGACATGACGCCATTCCTCGAACTCCCGGAATGGCGACGGGGCGGTGACCGGTCGTCCGGTCACCGCCCCGTCGTCGTGCAGGTGGATCAGTAGCGGAAGCGCCCCACGCTGGTGCGCAGCTCCGTGGCCATGCGGGAGAGCTCGTCGACGGCCGTCCGCGTCTGGGTCAGCGCCTGGGTCGTCGACTCGGCCGCGGTCGAGACGCCGGTGATGTTGCTGGCGATCTCGGTGGTGCCGCCTGCTGCCTCCTGCACCGAGCGCGACATCTCGTTGGTCGTGGCCTCCTGCTCCTCGACGGCGCTGGCGATCGTGGTCTGGCGGTCGGAGATCTGCCCGACGATCGCCGAGATCTCCTCGATCGCGGCCACGGCGGCGGTGGTGTCGCCCTGGATCGCGAGCACGCGCTTGGCGATGTCCTCCGTGGCCTTGGCCGTCTCCTGCGCGAGCTCCTTGACCTCGTTGGCGACGACGGCGAAGCCCTTGCCCGCCTCGCCCGCCCGGGCCGCCTCGATCGTTGCGTTCAGGGCCAGCAGGTTGGTCTGCTCCGCGATGCTCGTGATCACCTTCACCACGTTGCCGATCTCGGCCGACGACTCGCCGAGCTTCGCCACGGTGGCCGTGGTCGTCGCGGCCGCGTCGACCGCCCGAGCGGCGACCTCGCTGGCCTGGGCGGCGTTGCTCGCGATCTCCCGGATCGAGGCACCCATCTCCTCCGCGCCCGCCGCCACGGTCTGCACGCTGCGGCTGACCTCCTCGGCGGCGGTGGACACGACACCCGACTGCGCCGACGTCTCCTCCGCCGACGCGGAGATCTGCGCCGAGGAGGCGCTTAGCTCCTCCGACGAGGCCGCCACGGCGTCGGCCGACGCGCCGACCGAGCCGAGCACCGTCCGGAGCGAACCCACCGCCTCGTCGAGGGAGCGGCCCATGCGGCCCAGCTCGTCCTTCCCCGTCAGACCGGCGGTCCGGGTCAGGTCGCCCTCGGCGAGCCCCTGGGCGACGGCCTGCACCCGCTGCACGTCGCGCCGGATGGCCCGCGCGATGGCCACCCCGAGTCCCAGCGCGAGGAGGGCCCCCGCCACGATGACCGCGAGCAGCAGCGTCCTGGTGGACTCGTAGCTGTCGGTCGCGGCCTGGGCGCTCTTGGCGGCGTTGCCCTGGCGCACGCTCGACAGCTCGTCCAGGTCCTCGGTGATGGCGGCGGCGATGGGCGCCACAAGCGCGTCCCGCTTCGCCGACCAGTCGGCGATCAGGCCGGCCTCGCCCAGCGGGTCGAGCTGCGTCATCGCCGCCTTGTACTGCTCGATGCCGTCGAGCACCTCCCCGATCAGCTCCCGCCCCGCGGCGCTCGGCTTCGTGGCCAGGTACCGGTCGGCCGCCGTGGCGAGGTCCTCGTAGGCCTGGTTCCGGGTGTCCATGAACTTCTGCCGGGCCTCGTCGTCCAGGGCGACCGCGTAGTTGGTCGCGGAGAGCCGGAGGAGGAACAGCTGGGTGCGGACCTGCTCTACCTCGAGCGTGCCGATCAGTTCCTTGCTGTACATCGCCTCGGTCGCCCGAGCCGTGTCGGAGAGGCTTCGGAGGCCCTGGACCCCGACCCCGACGGCGACGAGCACTGCGAGGGTCACGGCCGCGAGGATCTTGGTGGTGACGCCCAGATCGCGGAAGCGGGCGGCGAGGCGGAACACGTTCACGGGGCTGTCTCCGGTGGCCAATTCTGCGGGGCACCCGGCGGGTGCGGCTGAATGGTGTCGCGCCACCGAATTGCACGACCACGAAACACCGACGTGTCGGAAAGGTCGCAGGAAATAGCCCGGCGACCGTCTCCGCGTTGTCGACATGGCGCCCGGACGGCCAACTTGCCGACCCGCGCGTGCGCGAGGGGCGGCAGCCGGGCTTCGGCTGCCGCCCCTCACGGACGATGGTCGTTCCGGTTCAGTAGGTGAAGGTGCCCACCGTGCTGCGCAGGTCGGCAGCCATCCGGGAGAGCTCGTCGACCGCCGTGCGCGTCTGCGCGAGCGCCTGGGTCGTCGAGTCCGCCGCGGTGGAGACGCCGGTGATGTTGGTGGCGATCTCCGTCGTCCCGCCGGCCGCCTCCTGGACCGATCGGCTCATCTCCTGCGTCGTCGCCGTCTGCTCCTCCACAGCCGAGGCGATGGTCGTCTGCCGGTCGGAGATCTGGCCGACGATCGAGCTGATCTCCTCGATCGCCGCCACCGCCGCGGTGGTGTCGCCCTGGATCGCCAGGACCCGCTTGGCGATGTCCTCGGTGGCCTTGGCGGTCTCCTGCGCGAGCTCCTTGACCTCGTTGGCGACGACGGCGAAGCCCTTGCCCGCCTCGCCGGCCCGGGCGGCCTCGATGGTGGCGTTGAGCGCCAGGAGGTTCGTCTGCTCGGCGATGGAGGTGATCACCTTGACCACGTTGCCGATCTCGGCCGACGACTCGCCGAGCTTCGCCACCGTGGCGGTGGTCGTCTCCGCCGCGGTGACCGCCCTGGCGGCGACCGCGCTGGCCTCCGCCGCGTTCTGCGAGATCTCGCGGATCGAGGCACCCATCTGCTCCGCGCCGGCCGCGACGGTGGCGACGCTGCGCGACACCTCCTCCGCCGCACCGGAGACCACCCCGGACTGCGCGGCGGTCTCCTCCGCCGAGGCCGAGATCGCCGCCGACGAGGCGGACAGCTCCTCCGAGGAGGATGCGACCGCGGCGGCCGAGGCGACGATCTCCTCGATCGTCGTCGCCATCGCGTCCGCGGCGGTGTTGAGGGCCGTCGCCATCTGCCCCAGCTCGTCGCGGCCGCGCACCGGGGTCCGCGCCGTGAGGTCGCGGGCCGCCAGCCGCTCGAGTCCGCCGTGCACCTCCCGGACACCGCGGGAGATGCCCCGCGACACGAACCAGGCCAGCCCGCCACCGAGCACGAAGGCCAGTGCCGACACGACCACGGAGACCACGAGCGTCTCCGTCTTGGCGTCCGCGACCGCCTCCTCGGTCCGCGCCACGCGCGCGTCGACGGAGTCGACGAGCTCGGTCATCGCCTGGTCGAGCACGTAGAAGACGTCCCACTTCTCGCCGGTCGACATCGCGTCGCCCTCGTCGAGGCGACCCTGCTGCCAGAGCGCGAAGATCTGGTCGTTGTAGTCGCTCATCGTCGTCCAGTTCGCCTGGATGACGGCGAGGCTGGCCTCCGCGTCGCTGTCGAGCTGGCTGCGGTCGATGTCGAAGAGCCGCTCGAAGCCCTCGGCCCCGTCGGTGTAGTTCGCGACGTTGTCGCCGTCCGGCGCGGCCGCCACCTGGCCACCGACCACCCGGGAGTTCCAGGCGGTGATGTTCTGCCAGTTCGCCGCCCACAGCAGGTCGTAGCGGGCATCCTCCACCGTGCGCTGCGCCGCGACCGCGGCCGTCGCCTCCTCGTGCAGGTCTCCCACCCGCTGCGTGCCGGCGACGCCCGACACGGTCGCGGCCAGCGTCCCCAGGAGCAGGGCCGCGCTGACGGCGAAGATGCGGGTCGCGATGCCGCGGTCCCGGTACCAGTGGCGTGCGGGGGCGCTCTCGCGGAACTGCGCCCCTCGTGCGTGTGACATGTGCTGCTTCCTCGATCCGTCCGTGGTGCGTGATGCGCAGTGCTCACGAGTTTGCGGTACGGGATCGGTTTGTTCAGCGCTAAGACAAGCGTGTCGGCCGACGCCCGGAAAAGGCTCGGTGACCGCATTTCCGACGTCCATTTGTCGACCCGGGAGAACCCGTGGAAATGGCGAGAGCGCACGGCCCCTGCGGGCCGTGCGCTCTCGTCGTCCGTCCGGTTCAGCGCCGGTGCGCGCGCTGCTGCCTCAGTACGTGAACGTCCCGACGGTGCTGCGCAGGTCGGCGGCCATCCGGGACAGCTCGTCGACCGCGGTGCGGGTCTGGGTGAGGGCCTGCGTCGTGGACTCCGCCGCGGTGGAGACGCCGGTGATGTTGGTGGCGATCTCGCCGGTGCCGCTGGCCGCCTCCTGCACCGACCGCGACATCTCGCTCGTCGTCGCGGTCTGCTCCTCCACCGCCGAGGCGATGGTCGTCTGCCGGTCAGAGATCTGCGCGACGATCGAGCTGATCTCCTCGATCGCCGCCACCGCCGCGGTGGTGTCGCCCTGGATCGCCAGGACCCGCTTCGCGATGTCCTCGGTGGCCTTCGCCGTCTCCTGCGCCAGCTCCTTGACCTCGTTGGCGACGACGGCAAAGCCCTTGCCCGCCTCGCCGGCGCGGGCGGCCTCGATCGTGGCGTTGAGCGCCAGCAGGTTGGTCTGCTCGGCGATGCTCGTGATGACCTTGACGACGTTGCCGATCTCGGCCGAGGAGTCGCCGAGCTTGGCGACCGTCGCCGTCGTGGTCTCGGCGGCGGTGACCGCGCGGGCGGCGACCTCGCTGGCCTCCGCGGCGTTCGAGGCGATCTCCCGGATGGAGGCGCCCATCTGCTCCGCGCCCGCCGCGACGGTCTGCACGTTCCGGCTGACCTCCTCGGCGGCGCTGGAGACGACGCCCGACTGTGCCGAGGTTTCCTCGGCGGAAGCGGAAATCTGCGCCGAGGAGGCGCTCAGCTCCTCCGACGAGGCCGCGACCGCGTCGGCCGACGCGACGACGGAGGAGAGGACGTCACGCAGGCTGGTCTGGGCGGCCGCGAGCGCGCCCGCCATCCGGCCGATCTCGTCGTCGCTGGAGATCTCCGGCGCGACGGTCAGGTCCCCGGCCGCCATCGCCTCGGCGGCCCGCTGGACGGAACGGACGGAGCGGGTGATGCGACGGACGACCACCCAGGTGAGCAGGCCGGCCGCGAGCACCGAGCTGAGCGCGGTGACCAGCAGCATGGTGATGGCCGAGCTCGCCTCGTCGGCCGCCTCCGCGTTGCGGGCCTCCGCCTGCGCGGACTGGGCGATGCCCTCCTCCTCGAGCCCGTCGGCGATGTCGGTCAGCAGCGGGCTGGACACCTCCCGGTAGACCTGCGCGTACGTGGCCAGGTCGCCGGCGTCGGCGGCCGGGAACAGCTGCGTCGCGTTGGACGCGAGGAACTGCTCGCGGGCGCCCAGGTACTTGTCGATCGCCCCCTGGTCGATGACGTAGGGCTGGTACTCGGCGAGGGCCGCATCCACGTCGGCCTGCTTCTCGTCCATCTCGCCCAGGAGCTCCGCCCGCCGGGCCGGGTCCGACACCGCGTACTCGAGGACGCGGGCCCGGTGCGCGGCCGTGGCGCGCTGCACCGCCGACAGGGCGTTGAGCGGCTTCAGGTTCTCGGTGTAGATCTGCTCCTGGCCATCACGCATCTCCTGGATGCGGTCGACGGCCAGCCAGTTGGTGCCGAGGACGACGACGGCGAGCAGTCCGACTGCTGCGCCGACCTTGGCGCCGACGGGGCGGTCCGCGAACCAGCGGGCGCGGCCGCCGGCGCGGATGGTGGTCTTTCGGACGGACATCTCTGCTCCTGGTCGAACGAGGCTCGGTGGGGCTTCACCGGGGCTGCTCGGCAGAAGAATGGAGGAATGCGACGGTAGAGGTACCACCAAACGCCTCGTGTCGCATTTCTCGCGAAGAAAGGTCGGCGACCACCCTTTCCATGCCGTTTTGTCGACAACGGCGCCGCCATTTCGCGGACGGAACGCAGGAGCGCGCGACCCGGTGCCGGGTCGCGCGCTCCTCCATTTCGGTCCGGATCAGCGCCGGTGCGGGTCGTGCCTAGTAGGTGAACCGCCCCACGGTGGTGCGCAGGTCGGCGGCCATCTGCGAGAGCTCGTCGACGGCGACCCGGGTCTGGGCCAGCGCCTGGGTCGTCGAGTCGGCCGCGCCGGACACCCCGGTGATGTTGGCCGCGATCTCGCCGGTGCCGCCGGCGGCCTCCTGGACCGAGCGGGACATCTCGCTGGTCGTCGCGGTCTGCTCCTCCACCGCCGAGGCGATGGTGGTCTGCCGGTCGGAGATCTGCGCGACGATCGTCGAGATCTCGTCGATGGCCGCCACGGCCGCCGTCGTGTCGCCCTGGATCGCCAGCACGCGCTTGGCGATGTCCTCGGTCGCCTTGGCGGTCTCCTGTGCGAGCTCCTTGACCTCGTTGGCCACGACGGCGAAACCCTTGCCCGCCTCGCCGGCCCGGGCCGCCTCGATGGTGGCGTTCAGCGCCAGCAGGTTCGTCTGCTCCGCGATGCTCGTGATCACCTTCACCACGTTGCCGATCTCCGCGGACGACTCGCCCAGCTTGTCGACGGTCGCCTTCGTGGTGGCCGCGGCCTCCACCGCCTTGTTGGCGACCTCGCTGGCCTCGGCGGCGTTCTGGGAGATCTCCCGGATCGAGGCGCCCATCTGCTCCGCGCCGGCGGCCACGGTCTCGACGCTGCGGGAGACCTCCTCGGCCGCCGAGGCGACCACGCCGGACTGGGTCGAGGTCTCCTCGGCCGAGGCGGCGATCTGCGCCGACGTCATGCTCAGCTCCTCCGAGGAGGAGGCGACGGCGTGCGCCGACGAGGCGACACCGGCCAGCACCTCGCGCAGGCTGGCCTGGGCGGTGTCCAGCGAGGCGGCCATCTGACCGACCTCGTCCTTGGACCGGATCCCCGTGCTCTTGGTGAGGTCGCCGGCCGCCAGGGCCTCGAGCGAGGCCTTCACCAGCTTCACCGGCCGGGTGATCGAGCGCATCGTGACCCAGCAGACCAGCGCGATGAGGATCAGCCCGCCGACGGTGATCACCGAGCCCAGCAGCTGGGACCGGGCGATCGCGTCGTCGAGGCGGACCTGGGCGGCGTCGCTCTCGGCGGCGAGAGCGTCCTTCGCCGCACTGACGGCGCCGTCGGACAGGTCGTTGGCCGCCTGGATCTCCTCCCAGCGCAGCCGCATCGCGGCGGGGTCGGCCACCGCCAGGTCCACCCACGCGGAGATCGCGTCGGTGTAGGCGCCGAAGGCCTCGGACAGGCCGGCCACCGACTCGGCCGCGGCACCGGTGAGCGGGATGGTGTCGAGCTCGGCCAGCATCGCCTCGGGCGTGGCGATGTCGTCGGCCAGCTCCGGCAGCTGCTCGGCCGGGTTCTCCCGCGTGATGGTCTTGAAGCCGTCGACCTTCAGCTCGCTGGCACGGGTGTCGAGCTGGAGGACCAGCTCCTGGGCCTCGTTCAGGTGGGCGAGGTCGGTGTTCGCCTCGTGCACGTCGGCGTTGCCGATGAGCACCGCGCCGAGGACGCCGCCGAGGGCGAGGACGACAGCGGCGAGGAGCACGCCGAACTTGACGGCCAGCGGACGGTCGGCGAACCAGCCGCTTCGCCGCCCGGGGGCAGGGGAGGGGGGAGTGGCTTTCACGGAGACCGTCCTGGGGAAGAAGTGGAGCACGTGCCGGATGTGGATGACACGGAGATTGTTGTGACTCCACCCAGAAATCCCCGCTCAAGAATCTCGAGCGGGATGAAATGTGATGTTTGATGCAGGTCGGCGCATTCCGCTCAACCTCTTGTCGACATGGAAGGACGCCGACCCGCTCCATTCAGGGGCAGCAGGACGGGTCCGCCTGCGCATTCGCCGGAAATGTCGACAACGGCGCGACGGCGACCTCGGCACCGGGATGCGGGGCTTCTTCCGTTGCACGCGACACGACGCGCGGCGCGTGGCTCAGGTGAGGAGGGCCGCCAGGTGCTGGAGGACGGCGAGCGCCCCCGCGGTGTCGGGGACCCGGTGCTGCGCAGCGGTGTCGCCGTCACCGATCTTGACCGTGACGTCGCCGGGCCCGAGGGCGCGGAAGCCGTCCTCGTCGGTGACGTCGTCGCCGAGGTAGAGCGTCGCGGCGGCGCCCAGCTCGTCGGCCAGACGTCGCAGGGCGCTGCCCTTGTCGGCGTCGGTCACCGCGAGCTCGAGCACGTCCTTGCCCGGCTTCAACGTCAGTGACGAATCGGCGGAGGACCGGGCCTGGTCGAGCAACGCCGCGGCCGCGACGCGGTCGGCGACCTGGCGGACGTGCACCGCGACGCTCGCCGGCTTGACCTCCAGCCGGGCGCCGGGTGTCCCGGCGACGAGAGGGGCGAGCCGCTCGGCCAGCGCGTCGCGGCGGTCGGCCAGCTCACCGGTGAGCGGACCGTCGAACTCGGCCCCGTGACTGCCGACCCAGCGCAGCGGCCCGGTCAGCCCGCTCGTCGACCGGAGGTCCGCGACCCCCCGGCCGCTGACCATGGCCACCGTCACGCCGTCGACGGCGGCCAGCCGGGCGAGCACCTCGGCCACCCCCTCCTCGGGGACGGCGTCGGACGGGTCGTCGCGCAGCCGCGCGAGGACGCCGTCGTAGTCGCTGGCCACCAGCAGCGGCCGGCGGCCGGCCAGCGCGGCCAGCGCGTCGGTCAGCCCGCCCGGCAGCGCCTCGGTCATGCCTCGCGCCGCAGGGCCTCGAAGAACGAGGAGGCCCAGTGCTCGAGGTCGTTCTTCGCGAGGTGCCGGCGCATCGCGCGCATCCGCGTGGCCGCCTCCTGCGGGTCGACGCGCAGCGCCCGCAGGAGCTGGTTCTTCACGCCGGCGATGTCGTGCGGGTTGACCAGGAACGCCTGCTTGAGCTCGGCCGCGGCGCCGGCGAACTCCGACAGCACGAGCGCGCCGCCCAGGTCGGACCGTGCGGCGACGTACTCCTTGGCCACCAGGTTCATGCCGTCCCGGTACGGGGTCACGAGCATGACGTCGGCCGCGCGGTAGAGGGCGGCCAACTCCTCGCGGGGCATCGACTGGTTGAAGTAGTGCACCGCCGGGCCGGCGATCGACCCGTACACGCCGTTGATGTGGCCGACCTGCTGCTCGATCGTCTCGCGCATGTGCACGTAGTGCTCGACCCGTTCGCGGCTTGGGGTGGCCACCTGCACGAGCACCGTGTCGGGGGCCTCGACCGCGCCGTCCTCGAGCAGCTCCTGGTAGGCGTTGAGCCGGACGCCGATGCCCTTGGTGTAGTCCAGCCGGTCCACCCCGAGGATGATCTTGGCCGGGTTGCCGAGCTCCTTGCGGATCTCCTCGGCACGGGCGACGACGTCGGGGGAGCGGGCCAGCTCGTCGAAGGCCGCGACGTCGATCGAGATGGGGAACGCCTTCGCCGTCACCGTGCGGCCGTCGTACTCGATGACGTTCTTCCGGGCCGGCAGGTCGTGCAGGCGGCGGGCGAGCTGGACGAAGTTGGTCGCCGCCGAGGGACGCTGGAACCCGACCAGGTCGGCGCCGAGCAGGCCCTCCACGATGGCCGACCGCCACGGCAGCTGGGTGAACAGCTCGTAGGGCGGGAACGGGATGTGCAGGAAGAAGCCGATCGTCAGGTCGGGACGCTGCTGGCGCAGGAGCGCGGGGACCAGCTGCAGCTGGTAGTCGTGCACCCACACGATCGCGTTCTCGGCGGCCACCGCCGCGGCGCGCTCCGCGAAGCGCTTGTTGACCTGGACGTAGGTGTCCCACCAGGTCCGGTGGTACTCGGGCTTCTCGACGACGTCGTGGTAGAGCGGCCAGAGCGAGGCGTTGGACATGCCCTCGTAGTAGCGGTCCACCTCGTCGTCGGTGAGCGCCACCGGGATGAGCGACATGCCGCCGGACTCGAAGGGCTCCGGGGCGTCCCCGGCCGAGCCCGACCAGCCGACCCACGCGCCTCCGCGGCCGGCGACGAACGGCTCGAGGGCGGTCACCAGGCCACCGGGGCTCCGCTGCCAGCGGGTGCTGCCGTCGGGATCGGTCACCTGGTCGACGGGCAGCCGGTTGGCCACGACCACGACGGGGCTGTCCGCCCCCACACCGTGCCCCGTGTTCTCCGCCATACCGCCCCCGACCCTACTGAGCCGCGCGGGCGGCCGCCGCCCGGGTGCGGGCGACGCCGTCCTGGTCAGCTCGCGGCGAGCACGTACCCGCCCGCCGCGGCCGCCAGACCGAGCACCAGCGTCGCCGCGAGGTAGGCGGCCGCCCGGCCCACCGCGCGTTCCTCGACCAGCCGGACGACGTCGTACCCGAACGTCGAGAAGGTGGTCAGCGTCCCGCAGAAGCCGGTGCCGACGAGGGCGACGACGGCGGGGGAGACCCCGCGCGCGCCCAGCAGCATCCCGAGCACCGCGCTGCCGACGACGTTCACGGCCAGGGTGCCGAGCACGCTGCCCGGTCCCCGGCGGGCGGCGGCGACCCGGTCGGCCAGCAGGCGCAGGGGTGCGCCGGCCAGGGCACCCAGCACCACCCAGGCCGCCGTCACGCACCCACCGCCGTCCGGCCGAGGAGCAGGCCCGCCACCACGGCCAGCAGGCCGCCGAGCACCGAGGCCACGACGTAGCCGGCCGCGACGGCCCAGGCGCCGGCGTCGGCCAGCCGGACGACGTCGACGGCGAAGGTCGAGTACGTCGTGAAGCCGCCGAGCACACCGGTGGCCAGGAAGGGGCGCAGCAGCGTGGTCGTGCGGACGCGCTCGAGCAGGACCGCCACCAGGACCCCGATCAACAGGCAGCCGGTGAGGTTGACCGCCAGGGTCGGCCACGGCCAGCCGGCGGGGGAGGAGGGCAGCGCCTCGCCCACCGCCCACCGCGCCAGGGCGCCCAGCGCACCGCCCAGCGCCACCGCGAGGTAGACCATCGGCGTCCGGGACCTCCTGCTGGGCGTCGGTTCGGGGTCGGGCAGCATGCCGGGAGGAGGGTCGCACGACCGCGGCCCGGGCCTGAGGAGGAGCCACGGTGGGCGGACCGCTGCAGGGCGTACGGGTCGTGGAGTTCGCCGGGCTGGGTCCGGGGCCGTTCTGCGGCATGCTGCTGGCCGACCTGGGTGCCGACGTGGTCCGGATCGACCGGCGCGGTGCCCGAGGTGGGCTCATCGGCGCGCTGGGTGCCACCTCCCTGCTCGACCGCGGCAAGCGCTCCATCGCCCTGGACCTCAAGGACGACGCCGACCTGGCCGTCGTCCGGGCGCTCGTGGAGCGGGCCGACGTCCTGCTCGAGGGCTTCCGGCCCGGCGTGATGGAGCGCCTGGGCCTGGGGCCCGACGAGTTGCTGGCCCTGCGCCCCTCCCTGGTCTACGGGCGGATGACCGGCTGGGGGCAGACCGGCCCGCTGGCCAGCTCGGCCGGGCACGACATCGGCTACATCGCACTCACCGGTGCCCTGGGCGCCTCGGGCCGGCCGGACGAGCGGCCCGCGCCACCGCTCAACCTGCTCGGCGACTTCGGTGGCGGGGGAGTGTTCCTGGCCCTGGGGGCCGTGGCGGCGCTGGTGCACGCCCGGGCCACGGGCGAGGGGCAGGTGGTGGACGCCGCCATCGTCGACGGCACCGCCGTCCTGACCACGATGATCCACGGCATGCTCGACGCCGGCGTGTGGACCGACCGCCGGGGCCGCAACCTGCTCGACACCGGAGCGCCGTTCTACGACGTCTACCGCTGCGCCGACGGGCAGTTCCTGGCCGTGGGGGCGCTGGAGGAGCAGTTCTACGCGGCCCTGCTGGACGGTCTGGGGCTCGCCGGCGACGAGTCGCTGCCCGACCGGAACGACCCGCGCCAATGGGCCGCCCTGCGCGAGCGCTTCACCGAGGCGTTCGCCTCCCGCACGCGGGAGGAGTGGTGGACGGTCTTCGCCGGCACCGACGCCTGCGTGGCCCCCGTCTGGTCGCTGCTCGAGGCGACGCGCGACGAGCACAACCGCGAGCGGGGCGTGTTCGTCGAGGTCGACGGCGTGGTGCAGCCCGAGGTCGCGCCCCGGTTCTCGGTCACGCCCGGGGCCGTGGGCCCGGTCCCCCGCCCCGGCCAGCACGACGCCGAGATCCGCGCCGAACTGGGCCTGGTGACGTGATGGAACGGCCCCCTGCAGGGTCCCGCCGCGAGCCTGCGAGTGGTGGGGGGCAGGGGGTCCTTCCTCAGCGGCGGCGGGTCTCGGGGAAGAGCAGGTCGACGAAGCGCTCCGCCGTGGGCTGCGGCTCGTGGTTGGCGAGGCCCGGGCGCTCGTTCGCCTCGATGAACACGTAGTCGGACCCCTCGACGTCGGGCACCAGGAAGTCCAGGCCGGTCACCGGGATGCCCAGCGCCGCGGCCGCGCGCACCGACGCCTCCGCGATCTCGGGGTGCAGCCGGTCGGTGACGTCGACGATCGTGCCGCCCGTGTGCAGGTTCGCCGTGCGCCGTACGCGGATGCGCTCGCCGTTGGGCGGGACGTCGTCCATCGCGTACCCGGACTCCGCGACCACCTCGGCCGTCGTGTCGTCCAGCGGGATCCGCGACTCCCCGCCCGTCGCCCGCTCGCGGCGGCGGCTGGTCGATCGGACCAGCTCGTCCACCGTGTGCCGGCCGTCCCCGACGACCTCGGCCGGACGGCGGACGGCGGCGGCCACCACCTCGCGGTCGATGACGATCACCCGCAGGTCCTCGCCGTCCACCAGCTCCTCCACGAGGACGTCGGGGCAGAACTGCAGCGCGAGGGCGACCGCCCGCTCCAGTCCCGCCTCGTCCCTGACGCCCACCGTGATCCCGCGGCCCTGCTCGCCGCGGGCGGGCTTGACCACGACCTCGCCGACCTCCTGCATCAGCGCGACCGCATCGGCCAGCTCGCCCTCGCAGGCCAGGGCACCCCGGGCCACCCGGACGCCGGCCCGCTCCATGATGCGGCGGGTCACCCGCTTGTCGTCGCAGCGGCTCATCGCCACGGCGCTGGTGAACTCCGACAGCGACTCGCGCGTGAGCACGGTGCGGCCACCGACCGACAGCCGCATCTCGCCCCACTCCGGATCGGTCACCTCGACCCGGATGCCGCGCCGGAGCGCCTCTTCGGCGATGATCCGGGCGTAGGGGTTCACGTCCTCCAGCCCCGGCGGCCGGGAGGCGAACAGCGGGGTGTTGATCGGGTTCTTCCGCTTGACGCAGACCGCCGCCACCCGGGTGAAGCCGAGCTTGTCGTAGAGCCGGATCGCGCCCTGATTGTCGTGCATGACCGAGAGGTCCATGTACGACCGCCCCCGCCCGACGTAGCGCTCGGCAAGCACCCGGACCAGCGCCTCCCCGGTGCCGGGCGGTGCGTCCTGCGCGTGCACGGCCAGGCACCAGAGGCTGCTGCCGCCCTCCGGGTCGTCGAAGGCGAGCTGGTGGTCGACGCCGGTGACGGTGCCGACGATCGCGCCGGTGCGCTGGTCCTCGGCCACCAGGTAGGTGAAGGCGCGGGTCCGGTGGTTGCGCCACATGAGCTCGGCGTCGCCGACGACCATCCCGTTGCGGGCGTAGATGTCGTTGATCGCCTCCATGTCGGCCTGGGAGGTGACCGTGCGCACGAAGACGCCGCGGATGAGCTCGGTCCGCGGCCGGTACCGGTGCAGGTCGAGCCGGTAGGTGTAGCTCGGGTCGATGAACAGCTCGTCGGGCGCCAGCCCCACCAGGACGTGCGGGTCCCGCGGGTAGATGCAGATGTCGCGCTCGCCGGCCTCCTCGGCCCGCAGCGCGTCGACGACGTCGAGGAGATCGGCGAACGTCTGGCCGAAGATCAGCCGGCCCCACGCGAGGTCCAGGACGACGTCGGACTGCATGCCCTGGCGCTCGTGCTGCGACGGCGACCGCCACGAACGGCTGGTCATCGCGGGCGTGGTCGGGACGGGCGTGCGACGGCGGTGGCCGGCGAGCCGGGGTGACACGGGGCTCCTCCTCAGACCGCGTGCGCCTGCAGCCAGAGCTCGAGCAGGCCCAGCTGCCAGAGCTTGTTCCCATGCAGCGGCGTGAGCTCGCCGTTCGGGTCGGCGAGCAGCGCGTCCACGTACTCCGGCCGGAACAGGCCCCGGTCGCGGGCGGCGTCCGCGCCCAGGGCGTCGCGCACCAGCCCGAGGACCTTGCCCTCGAGGTGGGTGATCGCCGGGACGGGGAAGTAGCCCTTGGGCCGGTCGATGACCTCCGGCGGGATGATCCGCCGGCCGATCGCCTTGAGGATCCCCTTGCCGCCGTCGGCGAGCTTGAGCTCGGGCGGGCACAGCGCGGCGAGTTCGACCAGGTCGTGGTCGAGGAACGGCACGCGGGCCTCCAGCCCCCACGCCATGGACATGTTGTCGACCCGCTTCACCGGGTCGTCGACCAGCATGATCTCGCTGTCCAGGCGCAGCGCCGCGTCGACGGCGGTCTCGGCACCGGGCCGGGACATGTGGTCGCGCACGAACGCCAGGCTCGGGTCCTCGGCGAGGGCGTACCGGTCAGAGACGACCGACCGCATCTGCGCGTGGTCGCGGTCGAAGAAGGCCTGCGCGTACTTCTCGACGGCCTCGTCGCGCCCGACCCCGGCCAGCGGCGGGTACCAGTGGTAGCCGGCGAAGACCTCGTCGGCGCCCTGCCCCGACTGGACGACGCGGATGGTCTCGCTGACCCGCTCGCTGAGCAGGTCGAAGGCGACGACGTCGTGGCTGACCATCGGCTCGGCCATGGCCCCGATGGCGTGCCCGAGCGCGGCGGACAGCTCGTCGGAGGTCACCCGGATCCGGTGGTGGTTCGTGCCGAAGTGGTCGGCGATGACGTCGGAGTAGGCGAACTCGTCGCCCTCGCGCCCGCCGACCGACTCGAAGCCGATCGAGTAGGTGGCGAGGTCGGTCTGCCCCTCCTGCGCGAGCAGGCCGACGATGAGGCTGGAGTCCAGGCCGCCGGAGAGCAGCACGCCGACGGGGATGTCCGCGACCAGGCGCCGGCGCACGGCGACGCGGAGCGCCTCCTCGACGGCGTCCTCCCAGTCCCGCGCCGACCAGCCCGCGTGCTCGGGGCGGCGCTCGTAGGTGGCGTTCCAGTACCGCTGCTCGGTGCTGCTGCCGTCGGCCTCGACCACCCGCACCGTGGCCGGGGGGAGCTTGCGGACGCCGTTGAGGATGGTCCGCGGCGCCGGCACGACCGCGTGCCACGTCAGGTAGTGGTGCAGCGCCACGGGGTCGATCGAGGTGTCGACGTCCCCGGCCTTCAGCAGCGCCGGCAGCGTCGAGGCGAACCGCAGCCGCTTGCCGGGCGTCTCGGCCAGGTACAGCGGCTTGATGCCGAGCCGGTCGCGGGCCAGCACCACCCGGCCGGTGTCCCGTTCGTGGATGGCGAAGGCGAACATGCCGTGCAGGTGCGAGACGACGTCGGTGCCCCAGTGGTGGTAGCCCTTGAGGATCACCTCGGTGTCGCTGTGCGAGAAGAAGCGGTAGCCGTGGCCCTCGAGCTCGGCCCGGAGCTCCTTGTAGTCGTAGATGCAGCCGTTGAAGACGGCGGTCAGCCCGAGCTCGTTGTCCACCATCGGCTGGGAGCCGCAGGTGGAGAGGTCGATGACCGACAGCCGGCGGTGACCGAAGGCGACCCGGCCGTTGCTCCAGGAGCCCTGGCCGTCCGGTCCCCGGGGCACCAGGGACTCGACCATGCGGGCGACCGCGGTCGTGTCGGCCAGTGATCCGTCGAACGTGATCTCGCCGCAGAGGCCGCACATGCGACTAGATCCAACCCGGGCCGCAGGGGGTGCGCGAGTCGAGAACGGCCCGGGGTGGCGCAGTTCACGCCGCCCCGGGCCGGTGTTCCACGTGGAACCGGCTCCCCTCGTCAGCCGGCGGTGAGGCGGGCCACCGCCGCGACGACGTCGACGAGCCCGGTGCCCTTGTCGTAGGACGTGGTGTACCCGCCGACGGACTGGTACGCCGCACCGTCGGTGAAGCGGTGGGTGGTGCCCTTCAGCGCCGCCTCGATCTCGGCCGGGGTGGCCGTCGGGTCGGCCTGGAAGAGCTGCGCCACGATGCCGGCGATGTGCGGCGCCGCCATCGACGTGCCGCTGATCGTGTTGAACGTGCCGACGTCGAGCAGGCCGGGACCGTTGCGGGGGTCGAGACCGGTCGAGCAGATCGGCAGGTACAGCCGGCAGGACGACGTGATGTTCTCGCCCGGCGCCGAGAGGTCCGGCCAGGTCGACGGGTCGGCGGCCGCACCGCGCGAGGAGTACTCGCTGACCACGCCGTCCCGGGTGCCGGTGTCCTCGTCGTAGTACGACGCCACCGAGAGGATGCCGCCGGTCGGGTCCTGGCCGGGCGGGTTGGTGAGCGACGAGGAGCCGTCACCGCCGTCGTTGCCGGCCGCCCAGACGGTCACGACCCCTTCCTCGACCAGGGCCCGCTGCAGCTTCACCGTCGCGGAGTTGGGGTCGAACTCACCGCCACCGCTCGGGCCGTAGGAGTTGTTCGTGACCTTGATCGGCGGGCAGACGGTGGCCGGGACACCCGCACCGCAGGGCGCCTCGTGGTTCTCCAGCACCCAGTTGAGCGCGGAGTCGGCGCCCACGATGAGCAGGACCGCGCCGGTCGAGATGGACACGATGCTGGCGCCCGGTGCGGCACCCTGGAGCTGCCCGCCGTCGGCGAGGGTGGTCGGCCGGCCGCCGACGATGCCGCTCACGTGCGTGCCGTGCCCGCCGCCGGAGATGGTGTCGGTGTCGAGGACGCCGGGCACGCGGAGCACGCAGTCGGTGCCGGTGTCGGACTCGACGAGGCACACGCTCTTGAGGTTGGCGACGACCGCGCTGCTGCCGTCCTCGTTCCGGAAGTACGGGTGCGTCGGGTCGACGCCGGAGTCGATGACCGCCACCGAGACCCCGCTGCCGTCCAGCGGCTGCCCGTTCGCGTCGGTCAGGGTCCGCACCGCCTCGGCCCCGCGCGTGGCGGTGTTGGACGTCTCCTGGCTGAACTCGATGGGGGTGTTGCCCTCGAGGTAGGTGACGCCCGGCTCGCCACGGGTGGCCTCGATCTGGTCGGCCGTGCCCGACGCCACCACGACGCCGATGCGCTCGAACTCGGTGACGGTCCGCAGCCCTGTCGACTGCACGGCGGCCCGGGCCGCCTCGATGTCGGTGCCGTGCACCAGCACCGTCGCCTGGGCAGCGCCGGCCAGCCCCTCGAGCTGGTCGGCGAGGAAGTCCTGCACCGGAGCCAGCGGATCGGACGGCGCCGCCTGGGCCGGCGCGGCGAGGACGGCCGCCGTCAGGGCGGACAGACCTCCCACCGCGAGAGCTCGACGCAACGACCGGTTCATGGGCACTCCTCGCGGGTTCACGGCGACCTGTGCGCTGTCCCAACGAGGCCGCGGCGCGGTGGTTACTCCCGGGTACGGCCGTTCCGGTTGCCCGGGCGGCGGACCGGGCAGGAGCGGGCCATGCGCACACGGACACTCGGCGAGCTGACCGTCCCGGCGGAGGGGCTCGGCTGCATGGGGATGAGCGAGTTCTACGGGACGGCCGACCAGGCGGAGGCGGAGCGGACCATCCACCGCGCGCTGGATCTGGGCGTCACCTTCCTCGACACCGCGGACATGTACGGGCCGTTCACCAACGAGCGGCTCGTCGGCCAGGCGATCGCCGGACGCCGCGACGAGGTGGTGCTGGCGACCAAGTTCGGCAACGAGCGCGGGGAGGACGGCTCCTACCGCGGCGTCAACGGCCGGCCCGAGTACGTCCGGGAGGCGTGCGAGGCCTCCCTGCGGCGGCTGGGCGTCGACGTCATCGACCTCTACTACCAGCACCGCGTGGACACGACCGTGCCCGTCGAGGACACCTGGGGGGCCCTCGCGGAGCTCGTCACGGCCGGGAAGATCCGGTACGCGGGCATCTCCGAGGCGAGCCCGGAGACGATCCGCCGGGCGCACGCGGTCCAGCCGGTCACCGCGGTGCAGACGGAGTACTCGCTGTGGACCCGCGACCCGGAGGAGAACGGCGTGCTCGCGACCTGCGCCGAGCTCGGCATCGGCTTCGTGGCCTACTCGCCGATCGGCCGCGGCTTCCTCTCGGGCGAGATCCGCAGCGTCGACGACCTGGCACCCGACGACTTCCGCCGGCGCAACCCGCGCTTCCAGGGCGAGGCGTTCGAGCAGAACCTGCGGCTGGTGGACCGGGTCCGCGAGATCGCCGCGGAGAAGGGCGTCACCGCGAGCCAGCTGGCGCTGGCGTGGGTGATGGCGCAGAGCGACCGCCAGGGCAATCCGGACGTCGTCCCGATCCCGGGCACGAAGCGGGTGGCCTACCTGGAGGAGAACGCGGCCGCCGCCGGCGTCGAGCTGAGCGCGGACGAGCTGGCCAGGATCGACGAGGCCGCCCCGGTCGGCGCGGCGCAGGGCGACCGCTACCCGGACATGTCCACCGTCCACCGCTGAGGAGGGACCTCGCTGCGGCCGGGGGAGGCCACCGCGAGAGGATGGGCGGGTGCTGACCGGCCCCTCCGCTCCGGACCCGCGCCGGTGACGTCGTTCCTGGTCGGCACGATCACCGTGGTGGCGGCGGCGATGACCCTGCTCGGGCTCCTCTCGACGCTCGCCCACCGCCGCACCGGCCTGGTGCACCTCGTGACCGCCGGGGTGCTGGAGCTGCTGCTGCTGCTACAGGCCGGGATCGCGGTGGCGGCCATGCTCGGCGGTGCACGGCCGGAGGAGACCGCGACGTTCCTGGGCTACCTGCTCGGCGTCGTCCTGGTGCCGGTCGCCGGGGTGCTGTGGGCCCGGACCGAGCGCACCCGCTGGGCGGGCACGGTGCTCGCCGTCGCCGGCGCGGTGGTGGGCGTCATGGTCTGGCGGTTGCTGCAGCTCTGGGAGGCGACCGGTGCGTGAGGACCGGGCGCTGGGCGCGCCGGCGGAGCCGGGCACCTCGGGTCCCGGGCGGGTGCTCGTGGCCGTGTACGGCACCTTCGCGCTCGCCGCCGGTGCGCGGGCGGGGGTGCAGCTGGCCACCCGTTTCTCCGAGGCACCGGTCGCCTACCTGCTGTCGGCGCTGGCCGCCGTGGTCTACGTGGTGGCCACGATCGGTCTCGCCCGAGGGCCCCGCGGTCGGCGGATGGCGCTGGCCGCGATCACCGTCGAGCTGGTCGGCGTCCTCGTCGTGGGCACGCTCTCCCTCGTGGACCGGGCCGCGTTCCCGGACGAGACGGTCTGGTCGGCGTACGGGCGCGGCTACTACTTCGTGCCGCTGGTGCTCCCGGTGCTGGGGCTGCTCCTGCTGCGCAGGAACCGGGGTCAGAAGTCGCCGCCGCCGAAGTCCCCGCCGCCGAAGTCGCCGTAGTCCCCGCCGCCGTCCCAGCCGTTGTCGGCACCGCCGGCGAAGTCCGCGCCCGGGTCGCCGCCGTAGTCGCCGCCGTCCGCGCCGTCCTGGTACCCCTCGGCGTAGGCCTCCTCGTCGCCGCCGCCGAACAGGCCGCCGTCACCGATGCCGGTGTCGAAGAGCGCGTCGGCCACCGCGGTGCCGATCACCAGACCACCGATCGTGCCGAGCAGGCTGCCGCCGATCATGCTGCCCATGCCCATGCCGCCGCCGTAGCCGTACCCGCCGCGGCCGTAGCCGGGCCCGTACCCCTGTCCGTAGCCGGGTCCGTACGGCTGACCCCCGTAGCCGGGTCCGTAGCCGCCCAGCGCGCGCTCCAGCGTCCCCGGCTGCCGCATCTCGGCCCGGGTGGCGACCCGGGCGAGGGTCTCGGGGTCGTCGGTGCGCGGCCGCTCGCCGGCCGGCACGGCCGCGGCGAGCTGGGCGAGCACCTGCTGCCGCTGGTCGGTGGTCAGCTGCGCGAAGGCCTCGGCGTGCGCCTGCTCGATCTGCTCGGGGGGAGCGGTGCGCAGCAGGTACCGGTAGCGGGCGATGGCCTGGTCGTCGGGCAGCTGCTCACGCCGTCCCTGCGGCTGCGCGTGCTGCGGCCGGCCGTACTGCTCCTGCTCGTAGCGCTGCTCCTGGTGCGGGCGACGGCCGAAGAGCCGGTCGAGCAGTCCCATGGCGCTTCCTCTCGGCGTGACCGCGGGGCGCGGTGCCTCACCCCGGTGACGAACGGGTCGGCCGGGACGTTCCCCGTGCGGTTCCGGGCCACACCCGTCCGGCGTACGCGCAGGTCAGCGGGGAGCAGCTGCTGGGAAGGGATAGATGGCACGCGGTTAAATGGGTGCGTGCCGTCCGAGCGCGACCGTCCCGGGTCGTCCCCCGCCTCCGACACCGGTCTGGGCCAGCAGGCGGGCATCGTCACCGCCGCGAGCGCTGCCGTGGCGGGCCAGAGCGGCCACACCGGGCAGGCCTCGCTGCCGGGCGTGCTGGCCGACGTGCCGGTCGCCGTCCTGGTCATCGACCGCCTGACCAGCTCGGTCGTCTACGCCAACACCGCCGCCGTCGAGCTCGCCGGCAACGTCCGCCTACCCGTGGACGTCGACACCTGGGGTGCCTCCGCCGGGCTCACCGACGTCTCCGGGCGGCCGCTGGCGAGCACCAGCGGCCCGCTGTCGACGGTCGCGCAGGGCCGGCCGGTGACCGGCGAGGCGGTGCGGCTGGCCCCGGGGACCAGCACCGAGCAGCGCCGGGCGGACGCCGCGGACGGCGACGGGCTGGACGACCTGCTGCTGTGGGTGACCGGCTTCCCGCTGACGCAGATCGGCAGCGAGGAGCAGCTCTCGCTGGTGGTGTTCCTGCACCTCGACCCGCCCGAGAAGGTCGAGGACCCCGACATCTACCTGCAGGCGCTGCGCGAGCGCGCGGTCATCGCCACGGACATCACCTTCACGATCACCGACCCGCGCCAGGAGGACAACCCGCTGGTCTGGGTCAACCCGTCGTTCACCCGTGTCACCGGGTACGAGGCGGAGGACGCGATCGGCCGCAACTGCCGCTTCCTCCAGGGCCCGGCCTCTGACCCGGCCGCCGTGGCCGAGATCCGGGACGGTCTCGCGGCCCGCCGGACGGTGACCACGACGCTGCTGAACTACCGCAAGGACGGGACGGCCTTCTGGAACCAGCTGTCGGTCAGCCCCGTGTTCGACGGCGCCGGCGAACTGGTGAGCTTCGTCGGCGTCCAGACCGACGTCACCGAGCGGGTGCGGGTGGAGCGCGAGCGGGAGGCCGCCTTCGCGGCCGAGCAGACCGCGCGGCAGGAGGCGGAGCTGGCGCGCGCGGTCGCCGAGCAGGCCCGCGGCGACGCCGAGCACGCGCAGGCGGAGGCGGAACGGGCGCAGGGGCGGCTGGCGCTCATGGCCGAGGCGACGAGCGCGCTCATCGCGACCCTGGACATGGCCGAGCTGCTGGACCTGCTGGCCGGCCTGTGCGTGCCGGCCCTGGCCGACTGGGGCTTCGTCACCCTCCTCGACGACCACGGCCAGATGAGCCGATGGGCCTCCCGGCACCGCGACGGGAGGGAGGACGAGCTGGCCGAGTTCGCCTCGCTGCACGTCATGCACCTCGGCTCCGGGTCGCCCAGCCTGCGCAGCATGGCCACGGCGCGCCCGGTGCTGCTCGACGAGCTCGACGACGGCACGCTGCACCGGGTGTTCACCTTCCCCGGCGCGCTCGAGGTCTTCCAGCGGCTCGGCGGGGAGCAGGTGCTGACCGTCCCGATGATCGCCCGCCGCCGCACGCTGGGGGCCATCGCCCTCGTCCGCGCGCCGGGCACCCGGCCCTTCAGCCAGGACGACGTCGACCTGGCGGCGGACCTGGGCGGCCGCGCGGCGCTCGCCATCGACAACGTGCGGCTCTACGAGCGGGAGCACGCCGTCGCCGACACGCTCCAGCGCTCGCTGCTGCCCGTGCTGGGGGAGATCCCCGGCATCGAGTCCGCCGCGCACTACGTGAGCGCGTCGCAGGCGGCCGACGTCGGCGGCGACTTCTACGACCTGCTCGCCCTGCCCGACGACTCGGTCGCCATCGTGGTGGGCGACGTGGTCGGGCACGACGTCGCGGCCGCGGCCGCCATGGGCCACCTGCGCGGTGTGCTGCGGGCCAGCATCTGGGAGGCCGACGACGCCGACCCCGAGGTGGTCCTGAGCCGGGTGGACCGGCTCGTGCAGGGCCTGCGGGTCGCGCCCATGGCGACGATGGTCTACGCCCGCGCCCTCCGGCCCGACGCGCCCGGCCGGCCGTGGCGGCTGCACGTCGCCAACGCCGGCCACCCGCCGATGCTGCTGCGCACCCCGGACGGCTCGGTTCGCGTGCTGGCGGAGGTGACCGGGATGCTCGTGGGCGTCGACGCGACGACGCAGCGCACCACCGTCTCCCTCGAGGTGCCGCCCGGCTCGACGCTGCTGGCCTACACCGACGGGCTGATCGAGCGGCCCGGCGAGGACATGGACCAGGGCATCAGCGAGCTGTGCGCGCGGATCGCCACGGCGCCGGCCGACGCCGGACCCCGCGAGCTGTGCGACGCCGCCGTCAGCGGTGCGCTCGACCACCGGGACGACGTCGCGCTGATCGCCGTCCGCTTCCGCTGAGCGGGGGTCAGCCCTCGCGCAGCAGCCCGTAGGACCCCCGGTGGAACAGCAGGGGCCGCCGGTCGGGGTGCGCCCCGAGGTCCAGGACGCGCGCGACGACGATGGTGTGGTCCCCGCCGTCGTACTCGGCCCACAGCTCCCCGTCGATCCAGGCGACGACGTCGTCGAGCACCGGGGAACCGTGCGGGCTCGGCGTCCAGGGCACGTCCGCGAACTTGTCCGGCCCGGACCGGGCGAAGTTCTGCGAGACCGCGTCCTGGCCCTCGGCCAGCACGTTGACGCAGAAGCGGCCGATCTCGCGCAGCCGCGGCCAGGTGCGCGAGGTGCGGGCCGGGGCGAAAGCGATGAGCGGCGGGTCCAGCGACAGCGAGCTGAAGGACTGGCAGGTGAAGCCGATCGGCCCCTCCGCGGTGTCGGCGGTGACGACCGTGACCCCCGAGGCGAAGTGGCCGAGGACGTCGCGCATGACCGCCGGGTCGACGATGCGGGGCGCGCCCTCCGGCGCCCCCGTCACCCGGCCACCGGGGCCGGGCGCGGGACGGAGCGGCCGCCGGCGCGGTACAGCGAGCTGGGGAGCTCGTGGCCGACGGCGTCCTCGGTGACCTTGGCGGCGGCCAGGACGGCGTCGAGGTCCAGCCCGGTGCGCACCCCCGACTCCTCGAGCATGTAGACCAGCTCCTCGGTGGCGATGTTGCCGCTGGCCCCCGGCGCGAACGGGCAGCCGCCCAGCCCGCCGACGGAGGAGTCCAGCTGGGTCACACCGGCCTGGATCGCCGCGAGCGCGTTCGCCTGGCCCGTTCCCCGGGTGTCGTGGAAGTGCACGCCGACGGGCACGCCGGGGCAGGCCCGGCGGACGGCGTCGAGCAGCTGGACGACGCGCAGCGGCGTGGTCGTGCCGATCGTGTCGCCCAGGCACAGCTGGTCGGCGCCGGCGGTGACGGCGGCGCGGGCGACGTCGACGGTGCGCGCGATCGGGGTGCGGCCGTCGAACGGGCAGTCCCAGGCGGTGGCGATGACGACCTCGAGGGAGCCACCCGCGCCGTGCGCCAGGCCGGCGATCTCCCCCACCGCGGCGACCGCCTCGGCGGTCGGGCGGCCGGCGTTGGCGCGACTGTGCCCGTCGGACGCCGACACCACGTACTCGAGGTCGGCGATCCCGGCGTCGACCGCCCGCACGGCGCCGCGGGGGTTGGCGACCAGGGCCGACCAGTGCACGTCGCCCCAGCGGGACAGCTCGGCGGCCACCTGGTCGGCGTCGGCCAGGGCGGGCACCGCCTTGGGGGAGACGAACGACGTCACCTCGATGCGGCGCACGCCGGTCGCCACCAGCGCCTCCAGCATGGCCAGCTTCGCGTCCAGCGGGAGGGGTGCCTCCAGCTGCAGACCGTCGCGCATGCCGACCTCGCGGACGTCGACCGCCGTGGGCAGCACCAGGTCGAACTCGAACACGGGGGCTCCTCGGACTGTCAGTGGTCCCCCGCATCCTGCACCTTCCTGCGGACACCCGGCCGGGTGACCCGGAACGGATCCGTGACGCCAGGTGCATCCAACGGGGTACCGGTCACGCAAGATGTGGGCAGGCGAAGGGAGGTGGGACGTGATCGAGGTGGTCGACGCGCTGCCTCCGGGCGACCGGCGCAGCGCCTTCTCCAACGCGCCGATGGGCATCGCGCTCACCACCCCGGCGGGCGTCCTCGTCGACGCCAACCCGGCCCTCTGCGCCATGCTCGGCCGCAGCGAGGAGGAGCTGCACGGCCACTCGGTGCTCGACCAGGTGCACCCCGACCTGGTGGTGGCCGCCAACGAGGCGCACGCCTCGTGGATCGCCGATCCCGTCCGCCCGATGCGCCACGAGACGCGCCTGCGGCGGGCCGACGGCTCCGACGTCCCGGTCCAGGTCACCGCCTCCTGGGTGGCCGAGGGCAGCAACGGCCTGGCCGCGCACCTGGTGATGATCGTCGAGGACATCACCGAGCGGAAGGAGCTCGAGGCGCAGCTCGTGCACCGCTCCCTCCACGACCCGCTCACCGGCCTGCCCAACCGGCTGCTGTTCCAGGACCGGCTGTGGCACGCGCTCGAGCGCGGCCGCCGGGAGAACACCCCCACCTGCGTGCTGATCACCGACCTCGACGGCTTCAAGGCGATCAACGACGAGCTGGGCCACCCCATGGGTGACCTGGTGCTGGTGACCTTCGCCGAGCGCCTGCGGTCCGTGCTGCGGGCGAGCGACACCGCGGCCCGCCTCGGCGGTGACGAGTTCAGCATCGTCTGCGAGAACACCGAGCCGGCCGACGCCGAGGTCCTCGCCGACCGGTTGCGCGCATCGGTGACCGAGCCGCTAGTGCTGAGCGGGACGACGGTCTCCGTGGGGCTGAGCATCGGCATCGGCTCGGTGGCCGGCGGCGACCACCCCGGCGACGTCTACGAGCAGGTGATCCGCGAGGCCGACGACGCGATGTACGCCGACAAGGCCCGCCGGCGCAGGCAGCAGCGCGCCGGCTCCTGACCGGTCAGCAGGCGTCGACCCAGCCCCGGACGTCGTGATGGCGGGCGAGCGCCGCCGTCAGGATGGGCAGCGGCAGAGCGATGAACACCACGAGGACCATCACGGCCCGGTCACCACCCGCGAGCGTGGCCAACCCGACCAGGAGGACCAGGACGAGCACCGCCACCGACGCCAGGGCACCGCGGAAGACGATCTCCTCGGTCCGCTGGTCCAGGAGGGCGGCCGCGCCCACCGCCAGCGTGATCGCGCACGGGATGCCGAGGAGCATGAGCAGCGTGGACGGGTCGGTCGTCCCGTCCACCACCGCGAGCAGGATGCCCACCATGACCAGGGCGGTGAGCCCCGCGGTGACGAACCCCAGCACGGCGACAGCCGTGGCGATGGTCGGCCGGGCCGGCCCGTAGGGCCACGGGAGCGGTACGGCGGGGACCGTCGGGTAGCCCGGCCCGTACGGGCCGTACCCCGGCTGCGCCCAGGTCTGGGCGTACTGCGGGTGACCGTACGGCTGGGGCGCGTAGGGGCCGGGGGGCGGCGCGTAGGCGGGCTGCCCGTACCCGGGCGGCGGCGCCTGCCCCGGCGGGTACGCCTCCCAGTCCTGCGTGCTGCCCTCTCCCGTCATGCCGCCAGTCTGGCGTGGTCCGGGCGTCGTCCGGCCGCGCCGCGAGGGCGGGTCACCCGCTCGGGGCAGGTGGCGCCGGGGCCGGATGAGAACACTGTGTGTCCTGCGGTCACACCTGTCACGGCCGCGTGGAGGTCGTCGCTCGACGGCCGATGGGGAAGGCACCGATCCCGTCGTCCCGAAGGCGCCCCCATGGCCGCACGCAGCACTTCCCTCCGCACGAAGCTGATCGTGTTCGTCCTGCTCCTGGTCATCACTCCGCTGGGTCTGCTCGGGGCGGTGGCCTACAGCAAGAGCAGCGGCGACTGGCTGTCCGCGCAGGGCGACCTGCTCCGCAGCGAGGCCGTCTCCACCATCGACAAGATCGACCGCAACCTGTTCGAGCGCTACGGCGACGTCCAGGCGTTCGCGTTCAACCCCGCGGCCCAGGAAGACGCGGCCACCGTGCAGGCGGCAGCGGACTTCTACAGCAAGAACTACGGCATCTACGACGTCCTGCTGATCGCCGACGCCGACGGCACGGTGGTCGCGACGAACACCGTCACCGGCGACGGGCAGCCGGTCGCGTCGGCATCGCTCGTCGGGACGAACGTGGCCTCGGCCGCCTGGTTCCAGGCGGCGCTCGGCCTGTCGGCCGGGCAGACGCACTACAGCGAGGCGGTCGTCGAGCCGCTGGTGACGACGGCGACCGGCCGCGAGGTGCTGTCCCTGCCCTACGCGGCCCCGGTGCTGGACGCCTCGGGCACGCCGGTCCGGGTGTGGGCGAACTTCACCTCCTGGGACCGCGTGGTGGGGCAGATCCTCGACGAGCAGGTGGCCAAGCTGCGCGACCGCGGGTCGGCCTCCGTCGAGGGCCAGGTGCTGCGCTCGGACGGCGTCGTCCTGGCGGGGCCCGGCGCGGACGGGACCGACGGGCTCGACCTCGCCGCGGCCGGCCTGCCGGCGGCGCGGGCCCTGGTCGACGGGCGTTCGGGGTCCGGGCGGGCCGACTACCCGGACGGCAGCGACCAGGTGCACGGGTACGCGGCGTCCGAGGGCGCGCTGGGATTCGCCGGCTACGGCTGGGGCGTCCTGATGCGCGAGGACGCCGACGAGGCGACGGCCCCGGCCGGTGCCCTCCTCGGCTTCATCCTCGCCGTGGCCAGCGCGGCCGCCGTCGTGGTGGGGCTGGTCGCGGCCCGCTTCGCCGGCGGAATCACCCGGCCGCTGCGGAACGCCGCCGGTGTCCTGCAGCAGGTCGCCCGGGGCGACCTGACCGAGCGGCTGCCGGTGCGGTCGGGCGACGAGGTGGGTCGGCTCTCCGCCGCGCTCAACAGCAGCCTCGACGACCTGTCCCGCGTCCTCGGCGCCACCCGCGACACCGCGACCGGGCTGGCCGCCTCGTCGGCGGAGCTGCTGGGCCTGGCCGACCGGGTGGCGACCGACGCCGACACCGCCGCGTCGTCGGCCTCCGAGGTGTCCGCCGCCGCCGGCCAGGTCTCGACGTCGGTGCAGGCGGTCGCCGCCGGCGGGGAGCAGATGGGGGCGTCGATCCGGGAGATCTCCGGCAACGCCACCGAGGCGGCCCGGGTCGCCGCGCGGGCGGTGACCGTCGCGGCGACGACGAACGACACGGTGCGCGAGCTGGGGGAGTCCTCGGCACGCATCGGGGAGGTGGTCAGGGTCATCACCTCGATCGCCGAGCAGACCAACCTCCTCGCGCTCAACGCCACCATCGAGGCGGCCCGGGCGGGCGAGGCGGGCAAGGGCTTCGCGGTCGTCGCCAACGAGGTCAAGGAGCTGGCGCAGGAGACCGCGACGGCGACCGACGAGATCGCCCGGCGCGTGGCCGCGATCCAGGCCGACTCGGCCGGCGCCGCGACGGCCATCGAGGAGATCACCGCGATCATCGGGCAGATCGACGACTACCAGACCACGATCGCCTCGGCCGTCGAGGAGCAGACGGCGACCACCGCCGAGATGAACCGCGGGGTCGGCGAGGTGGCCGCGGGCGCCGGCGGGATGACCGACCGGATCGAGGGCATCACGGCTGCCGCGCGGTCGACCAGCGGCTCCGTCGGCGAGCTGCGCGCCGCCGCCGACCGGCTCACCGGTACCGCCGAGGAGCTCAGCGGCCTCGTCGAACGGTTCCGCCTCTCGGTCTGACCCGTCGCGCGCCGGCAACGGAGGCCCGTCCCCCCGGGGGAGCGGGCCTCCTGCGCGTCCGGGTCAGGAACCGCGCCCCCAGGCGGCCGCGACCTCGCCGAAGGCGGCGGCCGCCTGCTCCAGCTCGGCGACCTCGACGTACTCGTCCCGCGCGTGCATCACCGCGGGGGTCCCCGGTCCCCAGACGACGATCGGCGCGCCACCGGCCACCGCGCCCAGCACGGAGGCGTCGGTGAAGTACGTGGCCGGGACCGGGCGCACCGGCGCGGGGAGACTCCGCACCCAGGGGTCGTCGGCGGGCGTCCGGACCGGCGGGAGGTCGACCCGCACGTCGACGGCGGCGACCTCCGGCTGGCCCCGCCACCACCCGAGCAGGTCCGCGCCGGCGCCCACGGTGCGCATGTCGACCACCGCCTCGGCGCGGTCCGGGACGACGTTCGGCACGGTGCCGCCGCTGATCACGCCGGTGTTCCAGGTCTCCGGCCCCAGGAAGTCGTCGCTGCGCAGGGGCAGCTCCGTGCCGGCACGCCCCAGCACCGCGACGAGGTCGAGGACCGCGTTGTGCCCCCGCTCGGGAGTGCTGCCGTGGGCAGCCCGCCCCGCGGTGCGCACGGCGACCCACAGGGCGCCCTTGTGGCCCAGGACCACCTCGTTGCCGGTGGCCTCCGGCACGATCACCGCCCCGATCCGCTGTTCCGACAGCGCGGCGGCGGCCGCGGCGGCGCCCTTGGAGCCGATCTCCTCGTCGCTGGTCAGCAACAGGGCGACCGGGATGTCCGGGTCCGCGGCGGCGAGCGCCGTGGCGGCCGCGACCACGCCTGCCTTCATGTCGCTGCCACCGCGGCCCCACACCCGGCCCCCGTCGAGGTCGGCGTCGAACGGGTCGCGGGCCCACTCGGTGGCGTCGGTGACCGGCACCGTGTCCACGTGGCAGGCGAGCAGCAGCACCGGTCGCGCCGGATCGGCCGGCGTGCGCAGCAGCGTCCACGGCTGGTCGGGGTCGTCGCCCCGGACCGCCTGCAGGTGCGGCGCACGCTCGCGGAGCACCTCCGCGACCATCCCCATCACCTGCCGCTGCGGAGCGGGGTTGCCAGAGGCGGTGGGCCACCGCACCAGCTCCTGGAGGAGCTCCAGCGGCTGCACGTCAGCTCCCGAGCGCGGCGGAGACCACGGCCCGGGCCTCCTCCTGCACCTGCGCCAGGTGCTCGGGGCCGCGGAAGGACTCGGCGTAGATCTTGTAGACGTCCTCGGTGCCGGACGGGCGGGCGGCGAACCAGGCGTTCTCCGTCGTCACCTTGAGGCCGCCGATCGCGGCGTCGTTGCCGGGCGCGCGGGTCAGCTTGGCGGTGATGGGCTCGCCGGCCAGCTCGGTGGCCGCGACGTCGTCCGGCGAGAGCTTCCCGAGGGCCGCCTTCTGCTCGCGGTTCGCCGGCGCGTCGATCCGGGCGTAGGCCGACTCGCCGAAGTGGTCGGTGAGCTGCTTGTGCAGCTTCGAGGGCGAGCGCCCGGTCACGGCCTGGATCTCGCTGGCCAGCAGCGCGAGCAGGATGCCGTCCTTGTCCGTCGTCCACACCCCGCCGTCCCGCCGCAGGAACGAGGCGCCGGCCGACTCCTCGCCGCCGAAGACCACGGAGCCGTCGAGCAGGCCGGGGACGAACCACTTGAAGCCGACCGGCACCTCGACCAGCGTGCGGCCGAGGTCGGCCACCACCCGGTCGATCAGCGAGCTGGACACGAGCGTCTTGCCGACGGCGGCGGACGCGGACCAGCCCGGGCGGTGGCTGAGCAGGTAGGCGATGGCGACGGCGAGGAAGTGGTTGGGGTTCATCAGGCCGCCGTCGGGCGTGACGATGCCGTGCCGGTCGGCGTCGGCGTCGTTGCCGGTGGCGATCTGGAACTGGTCGCGCTTGCCCACCAGGGAGGCCATGGCCGACGGGGACGAGCAGTCCATCCGGATCTTGCCGTCCCAGTCGAGCGTCATGAAGCGCCACGTCGGGTCGACCAGCGGGTTCACCACCGTCAGGTCGAGGCCGTGCCGCTCGGCGATGGCGGCCCAGTAGTCGACGCTGGCGCCCCCGAGCGGGTCGGCACCGATCCGCACCCCGGCGTCCCTGATCGCGTCGAGGTCGACGACGTTCGGCAGGTCGTCGAGGTAGCTGCCCAGGAAGTCGTAGGGCTGCGTGGCGGCGCGGGCCTGGTCCACCGGCACGCGGCGGACGCCGCTGAGCCCGGCCCGCAGCAGGTCGTTCGCCCGGCCGGCGATCCAGCCGGTGGCGTCGGTGTCGGCCGGGCCGCCGTGCGGCGGGTTGTACTTGAACCCGCCGTCGCGGGGCGGGTTGTGCGACGGGGTGACGACGATGCCGTCGGCCAGCCCCGACGTCCTGCCGCGGTTGGCCGTGAGGATCGCGTGGCTCACCGCCGGCGTGGGCGTGTACCGCTCCCCGGCGTCGACCAGCACGGTGACGTCGTTGGCGGCGAGCACCTCGAGCGCCGACGTCCAGGCGGGCTCGCTGAGGGCGTGGGTGTCTCGCCCGATGAACAACGGGCCGTCGTAGCCCTGCTGCGCGCGGTACTCGCAGATCGCCTGGGTGGTGGCCAGGATGTGCGCCTCGTTGAAGGCGGCGTCCAGGCTCGAGCCGCGGTGCCCCGAGGTCCCGAAGACGACCTGCTGCGCGGGCTCGGCCGGATCGGGCTCGACGGTGTAGTAGGCGCTGACGAGAGCGGGGACGTCGACCAGATCGCTGGGCTGGGCGGGCTGTCCGGCGCGCGGGGAGGTCATGCGCTGATCTTGACGCGTCGGCCGGCGACGCGCTCGATCGGGACGCCGACTGCACCCCACCACCTCGACCACGCGGTAGCTCCGCCGAGCACGCGGTCGACCGCGGGGCCGACGATCGCACCGCGCGGTCGACCCGGCGCCCACATCAGGCTTCGACGCGCTCCAGGAACCGCCTCAGCGTCTCCAGGAAGACCTCCGGCTGCTCGGAGTGGACCCAGTGGCCGGCGTTCTTGATCCGCACCAGCCGGGTGGCCGGGAAGAGCGCGTCCATGTGCGGGCGGTCCTCGTCGAGCACGTAGGTGGAGTTCGCGCCGGCGATCCACAGGACCGGCCCGTCGAAGCCGGCGCCGGGCGACGGCTCGGGGAACCCGCGCAGCTCGCCGAGGTCGCGGCCGAGCAGGTCGAGGTTCAGCCGCCAGCGCCACCCGTCGTCGCCGGTGCCCTCCCGGACGAGGCTCTGGAGCAGGAAGCTGCGCACCATCCGGCTGGGGACGGCGGTCTGCAGCGCGGCGTCGGCGTCGGCGCGCGAGGCCAGCGACCCCAGGTCCATCGCCTGCATCGCCTCGATGAAGGCCGCGAAGGGCGACGCCTCCTCGTCCGGGTCGTCGGTCCGCCCGCCCTGCAGCGGGTACTCGACCGGGGCGATGTCGACGACCACCAGCGCCCGGAGCAGCTCGGGCCGGCGCAGGGCGAGGGTCATCGCCACCTTGCCGCCCATCGAGTGCCCGACGAGGGTGACCGGCTCCCCGAGGCCCTCCAGCTCCGCGGCCAGCAGCGCGGCCATGTCCTCGTAGTCGACCCGGTCGGTCCACGGCGAGTGACCGTGGTTCGGCAGGTCGACCAGGGTCACGCGGTGCCCGTCGGCGAGGCCCTTCGCGATCGTCGTCCAGTTCTTGCCCTGGCCGAACAGCCCGTGCACGAAGACGACGTGCGGCCCGGACTCCCCGACGGTGCGCGTGGCGAGGCGCTCGTCGCCGTCCGGATCCTCGCTCACCCGGCGATTCCACCACGTCGGTGTCGGTGCGCCCGCCTACCGTGCCCCGGGACGAGGGGGAGAACCATGCCCGGACGACGGCGGCGCACCAGCACGCCCGCCCGCAGGACGACCGCGAAGCGCACCACCACGCCGGCCCGGTCGAAGAAGCCCGCACCCGAGACGCCGGTGGCCGGGCCGGGGGAGCGGGTGTGGGTGCTGGCCGTGCCGTTCCGCGCCCCGGCGCCCGGCGCCGTCTGGCACCCCGGCCTCCAGGCACACGTCTGGGTCGGGCGGGAGCTGCCCCCGGAGCTGGCGCCCTACGACCCGCCGCCGTACACCTTCGAGCGCTTCCTCGAGGACGAGCTGAACGAGAAGCCGCGGCCGATCGCCCTCGCCCGGCCGATGACGCCGCGCGACCAGCAGTGCGACGGCGCCGACGTCGTCGCCGCGCACGCCGCGGCCGGGGGCCGGGTGTTCCTGCTCGGCGACGACCCCGGCGTCGGCAAGACGGGGACGGCGATCCTCGCGGTCAAGGCGGTCGCCGAGCAGCGCGACGTGCGGACCGTCCTGGTCGTCGCCGACCGGCCGGCGGCCATCACGATCCCGCACTGGACGCGGTCCATCGCCGGGTTCGGCGACGGCGGCATCCGGTGGTGCGTGACGACGTGGGACCGGCTGGCGAAGGTGTCGAAGCTCCGGTTCGACGTCGTGATCGCCGACGAGGCGCACATGGTGCGGCACACGACGACGCAGCGGTGGAAGCACTGGAAGGCGGTGTCCGGCGCCGGCCGGGCGAAGGACGCCCCGTACGTGCTGGCCACGACGGCGACGCCGGCGCACACCCCGCTGGAGCTCCCCTACCTGGCGCCGGAGTTCGCCGCCCGCCAGGGCGAGGGCATCCGGGAGTGGGCCGACCTGCCGAAGCGGCTGGAGGCACACGGGTTCCACGTGGAACGTGGCCGCTACGGCTGGCAGTGGACCGAGGACGCCGACGAACGGCGCACCGACCTCGCGCGGCTGCAGTCCTGGCTGACCGACGCCGATCCGCCGGCCACGCTGCACCGGCCCGCGCCCTGGGGCCCGGTCTCGGTGACCGGCACGCCGGTCGCGCTCACGCCCGCGGAGCGGGCCGCCTACGAGTCCGAGTGGTCGGAGTTCCGGGCGGAGATGCAGCTGGCCCGGCGGGCCCGGCAGAGCGCGCGCGGCCGCGCGGCGCTGCTCCGGTTCCGCCAGAAGGCCGGGCTGCTCCGCGTGCAGGCCACCGTCGACTGGATCCGGGCGCAGGTCGAGGCGGAGCGGCAGGTGGCGGTGTCGGTGGAGTTCGTCGAGACGGCGGCCGACCCGATCCGCGACGCGCTGCTGGACGCCGGCATCCCGGTGGCCGGCATCTACGGCCGTGACCGCTTCGACGTCGAGGCCGAGCGGCTGCGCTTCCAGCGTGGCGAGGCGGCGGTGTGCGTCTTCACCGTGACGGCGTCCATCTCCCTGCACGCCGGCGAGACGCTCCCCGACGGCCGCCCTGCGTCCGACACCCCGCGGGTGGGGCTGTTCCACCAGCCGCGGTTCTCCGGCATCCAGGCCCGGCAGGTCACCGGCCGCACGCACCGCGACGGCAAGGTGTCGCCGTGGCGGATCGCGTTCGCCGAGGACACCGTCGAGGAGCAGGTCGCCCGGGTGATGGTGGAGCGGCTGGCGGTCAGCGGCTCGGCGGCCGGAGCCGACACGTCCTCCCTGCAGGAGATCGCCGAGCTGCTCGACGCCGACTGGCTGCCGACGACCGCGCTCACCGAGGAGTGACCGACGGCCTCCCGGACGTCCACAGCAGCCAGGCGGGGATGCCGACGATCGCCAGCCCGCTGAGCGCGTGCAGCCCGCCGAGCCAGGCGTCGTCGAACCCGAGCTCGGCGAGCAGGTGCTGCACCACGCCGGCCAGCACCAGCACGACGGCGGTCGCCGCGATGTGCCGGATCCCCGCCCGCGCGACGATCGCCAGCACGAACAGCACGAACGCCGCGGCGGCGATCACGATGCTGAAGAACCGGTGCGGTTCGAAGCCCGGGTCACCGCGGGAGGAGAAGACCCCGAGGCCGGCCAGGAAGATCTGCACGGCACCGAGCACGACGAACGCCGCCAGCGCCCAGCGGTAGGCCTGGAACGCCCCCGCGCGAGTCCCCGTCCCCGCTGCCCGCTCCGTCGTCCGCTCCGCCATGGCCCTCGCCTCCGCCCGAGACGGTGGACCGGGCGACCGGTCAGGTCAAGGAGCGCCGGCGCGGCTCAGGCGGGAGCGGCGCCGTTCCCGCCCGGGCCGTCGCCCGAGATGGGCACCCGCGTGACGCCGTCGACGGTGCTCCCCGTGCTGCCGCTGAGGCGGCGCAGGAGCGCGGCGACGTCGATGCCGGTGAGGTCGCCGGAGAGCTGGAGCCCCTGGGCCACGTTGGCGGCGACGGACTTGCCGATCGCGCCCGGGCCGTCGGAGGAGATGACCGTCATCTTGTCCACCGACGACAGCGGGGCGGCGGCCGCGCCCACCACCTCGGGCAGCACCTTGACCAGCATCTCGAGGATCGCGGCCTCGCCGTACTTCGCGAAGGCGTCCGACCGGGCGTCCAGCGCCTCGGCCTCGGCCTGACCGCGGGCGAGGATCGCGGCCGCCTCTGCGGCACCCTCCCGCTCGACGGCGTCGGCGACCGCCTGGCGGCGCAGCTTCTCCGCCTCACCGCGCTTGGCGCCCTCGATCGCCTCGGCCTCGGCGAGCGCCGAGCGGCGGGCCCGCTCGCCCTCACCGGACAGCTTGGCCTGCTCGGCGGCGGCCTGGGCGGCGGCGATGGTGGCCTGCCGCTGCGCCTCCGCGGTCAGGATCGCCGCGTTCTTGCGGGCCTCCGCCTCCTGCTCGGTCTTGTACCGCTGGGCGTCGGCCGGCCGGCGGACCTGGGTGTCGAGCTGCCGCTCGGTCAGGGCCGCGGTCCGCTCGGCCACCTTCTCCTGCTCGGTGAGGATCGCCTGGTCCTGGGCGGCCTGCGCGAGCGGGCCGGCCGCGGCGGCGCGGGCCTTGGCTGCGTCGGTCTCCGCGGTGATCTCGGCCTGGCGGAGAGCGAGCTGGCGCTGGGCGACGGCGATGGCCTCGTCGGCGAGCAGCTGCTCCTGCTGCGCGGCCTGGCGGGCCCGCGCCTCGGCGATGCTGGCCTCCTTGAGCACCCGCGCGGCCTCCGGGCGGCCCAGGTCGGCCAGGTAGGAGCCCTCGGCCTGGATGTCCTGCAGCTGGAACGTGTCGAGCACCAGGCCCTGACCGGTGAGCGAGGACTCGGCCTCCTCGGCGACCGCCGAGGCGAAGGCGGCGCGGTCGCGGATGATCTCCTCGATGGTCAGCCGGCCGACGATCGAGCGGAGCGCACCGGCGAGCACCTCCGAGGTGAAGGTGTCGATCCCCTCCTGCTGGTTGAGGAAGCGCTGGGCGGCGGCGCGGATCGAGCTCTCGGTGCCGCCGACCTTCACGATCGCGACGCCCTCGAGGTCGCACTTCACGCCCTGCTTGGAGACCGCGCCGCGGATGCCAACCGGGATCCGGCGGCTGGAGAGGTCCATCGTGTGCAGCTTCTGCACGACGGGGAGCACGAAGACGCTCGCGCCCATGACGACCTTCTGGCCGGAGCTGTCCCGGGACACCACACCGGAGGCGTCGGTGATCGGGCGCCCCTGGCGGCCGGTCACGAGGAAGGCCTGGTTCGGGCCGGCGACCTTGATCCGCGAGAGGACCAGCAGGACCAGCAGGATGACCAGGACGGCGATGCCGCCGATGGCGTAGAGCAGCGTCATGGAGTGCCTCCGGGCTCGGGCATGGGGTGGGGCGGGAGTTCGGCGGCGGTCGAGACGACGTGCACCGCGGTGTCGCTGAGCGCCTCGACGACGTAGACGGGGGTGCCGGCGGGCAGCGGCAGGTCGCTGCGGGCGGCGAACTTGAGGTGCTGGCCGGCCACTGCCAGCCGGACCTCGCCGAACCCGGCGCTCGGCACGGCCGAGACGACGACGCCCTGCCTGCCGGCCAGGTCGTCACGGGTCAGCGTCGCCGCGGTCGGCATGTCCCTGAGCGCGCGGGTGAGGCGGATCGCGCCCCACGCCAGCGGGACGGCGACGACGAGCCCGGCGCCCAGCGCCAGCAGGGCCGCCGCCGCGTCGGGCAGGGCGTCGGGGAGGAGGCTCACGGCGGCCGCGCCACCGAACCCGATCCCGCCCAGGAGCGCGGCGATCGCCGGCACCGAGAACGGGCCGTCGGCGTCGACGTCGCCCAGCCCCAGCTCGCCGATCTCGCCGACGAACAGGGAGATCAGGAGCACGAGCAGGCCGAGCGCGCCGACGACGAGGAAGACCGTTGCCACTCCGCGCGTCCTCCCCGTCGATCTTGGTGGCGGCAGCCTCCCAGTTCCGGCACGACCGCGGCAAGGAAATCCACAGTCGGGTGAACCGGGGCCGCGGCGCGCCCGGTCGGTGGCACGGGCGATCATCGGTGCATGCGGCGGGAGGCGAGCGTGCTGCACCTCGACCTCGACGCCTTCTTCGCCGCGGTCGAGCAGCGGGACAAGCCCTCCCTGCGCGGCCGCCCGGTGGTCGTCGGCGGCGTGGGGGGCCGCGGCGTCGTCGCCACCGCCTCCTACGAGGCGCGCGCCTACGGCGCCCGCTCGGCCATGTCGACGGCCGAGGCGCGGCGGCGCTGCCCGGCCGGTACGGCGTTCCTCGGCGGGCGGTTCGCCGCCTACCGGCAGACCTCCGACGTCGTCATGGCCCTGCTGCGCGAGCTGTCCCCGCTGGTCGAGCCGGCCTCGCTGGACGAGGCCTACGTCGACCTGGCCGCCGGGGAGGGGCACGACCTGTCCGTCAAGGGCGTGACGGAGATCGGCCGGCGGCTCAAGGAGCGGATCGCCGCGGCGACCGGGGGAGTGACCGGGTCGGTCGGCATCGGCACGTCGAAGCTCATGGCGAAGATCGGGTCCGACCTGCAGAAGCCCGACGGTCTGGTCGTCGTCCCGCCCGGCCGGGAGCTCGACGTCCTGCACCCGCTGCCGGTCACCCGGCTGGGCGGGGTCGGGCCGGCGACGGCGGAGCGGCTGCACCAGGTGGGCGTCAAGACGGTCGGCGACCTGGCCGCGAAGTCGCTGGCCGACCTCGTCGCGCTGGCCGGCCGCGCGCACGGGTCGAGCCTGTACGCGCTCGCGCGGGCGGAGGACGACCGGCCCGTCGTCGCCGACCGGGAGGCGAAGTCGGTCTCGCACGAGGAGACGTTCGAGCGCGACCTCACCGACCTCGACGTCCTGGGGCGGGAGATCGACTCGATGGCCGCGCGGGTGGGGGAGCGGCTGCGGAAGTCGTCGGTGTCCGGGCGGACGGTGACGCTGAAGCTGCGCCGCTACGACTTCACCACCCTCACCCGCTCGCAGACCCTGCCGCAGCCGACCGACGACGTGCGGACCATCGCGACGACGGCGCGACGGCTGTTGACCGAGGCCGGGACGCAGGGCGGCCTGCGGCTGCTCGGCGTCGGCGTCTCCGGGCTGTCGGTGTACGCGCAGGGCGACCTGTTCGCCGACGAGGACCCCGCCGACGCCCCCGACGTCCTCGCCGCCGACACGGCGGACCCCGAGCCGGCCGCCGACCGACCGCCCGAACCCGCGGAGACGCGCTGGTGGCCGGGGCAGGACGTGCGCCACGAGGAGCTCGGGGCCGGCTGGGTGTGGGGGCGCGGGCTCGGCCGCGTCACCGTCCGCTTCGAGGGCCCGCGGACCGCGCCGGGCCGCGTGCGCACACTGGCCGCCGACGACCCGCTGCTGCACGTCGCCGACCCGCCCGACTGGAGGACGCCCGAGTGACCGAACGCTCCTGGTGGGGGTGGGGGACGACCGACCGCGCCCTGCCGGACGACGAGTGCGTCTCGCTCGCAGCGATGATCCCGGGACTGCCCGACCACCCGCGGCCCGTTCCCCGGCTCGCCGACCTGGAGCTGCCGGCGCCGCGCGTCGACCCGCCGGCCACGCTCCCCGTCACCACGGAGCCGGCGGACCGGGCGGCGCACACGTACGGCAAGGCCTACCGGGACGTCGTCCGCGCCCTGTCGGGCGACCTGCGCGGCGCCCCCGACGCCGTGGCGCACCCGGCGACCGAGGACGACGTGGTGCGGCTGCTCGACTGGGCCTCGTCCAGCGGCACCGTCGTCGTCCCGTTCGGCGGCGGCAGCTCGGTCGTCGGCGGGGTCGAGTACCGGGGCGATCGGCCCTGGCTGTCGGTGGATCTGACCCGGCTGGACCGCGTCCTGGAGGTCGACCCGGTGAGCCGCGCCGCCCGGATCCAGGGCGGCGCGCTCGGGCCGGTGCTCGAGGAGCAGCTGCGCCCCCACGGGCTGACGGTGCGGCACTTCCCGCAGAGCTTCGAGTTCTCCACCCTCGGCGGGTGGCTGGCCACCCGGGCCGGCGGGCACTTCGCGACGCTGCACACGCACATCGACGACCTGGTCGAGTCGATGCGGGTGGTCACGCCGGTCGGCGTCAGCGAGTCCTGGCGGCTGCCGGGGTCCGGGGCGGGTCCGTCGCCGGACCGGATGTTCCTCGGGTCGGAGGGGACGCTCGGCGTCATCACCGAGGCCTGGATGCGGCTGCAGGACCGTCCCCGGTTCAAGGCGTCCGCCTCGGTGACCTTCGCGGGCATGAGCGCCGCCACGGGCGCGGTCCGCGCGATCGCGCAGTCGGGTCTGCACCCGGCGAACTGCCGCCTGCTCGACCCGGGCGAGGCCGCGCTGTCCGGGGCGTCGTCCGGCGCCCCGGTGCTGGTCCTCGGCGTCGAGTCGGCGGTGCACCCGGTCGAGAGCCGGCTGGCAGAGCTGACGTCCCTGGCCCGGGACTGCGGGGGCACGGTCGCGGAGGGCGGCTCCGGCGGGGGCGATGCGGCTGCCGACGCCTGGCGCTCGGCGTTCCTCCGGATGCCCTACGTCCGCGACGGCATGGCCCGCATGAGCGCGATCGTCGAGACCTTCGAGACGGCGTGCACCTGGGACCGGGTCGACGAGCTGTACGCCGCGGTGCGGGCCGAGGTCGGCGCCGCCGTGCGCCAGGTGACCGGCGCCGACGGGCTGGTCAACTGCCGGTTCACGCACGTGTACCCCGACGGCCCGGCGCCGTACTTCACGGTGATCGCCGCCGGCCGGCCCGGTTCGGAGGTCGCCATGTGGGACGACGTGAAGACGGCGGCGAGCGAGGTGCTCGGCCGGCTCGGCGCGACGATCACCCATCACCATGCGGTCGGCCGCGACCACCGCCCCGGCTACGACCGGCAGCGGCCCGAACCCTTCGCCGTCGCGCTGCGCGCGGCCAAGGCGTCGCTGGACCCGGCAGGAGTCCTCAACCCCGGGGTGCTCGTGGGCCCGGTGTAGAACCGGACCGTGACCGAACCCAGCATGTGGACGCGGATGACCACCGAGAACCCGGAGCACTCCACCGCGTACGTGCAGCGGTTCCGCGACCTCGCCGCGGCCGGCCACGACCTGGTCGGGGAGGCCCGGATGGTCGACGCCATGCTGCCGCGGGCCGCCCGGGTCCTGGACGCGGGATCGGGCACGGGACGGGTCGGGGGCTTCCTGGCCTCGGTCGGGCACGAGGTGGTCGGGGTGGACGGCGACCCGGTGCTCGTGGCCGAGGCCGAGCGCCTGCACCCCCGGGCCCGATGGCTGGTGGGCGACCTCGCGGAGCTCGACCTCCCGGCGGCCGGGATCGACGAGCCGTTCGACGTCGTCGTGTGCGCCGGGAACGTGATGACCTTCCTGGCCGAGTCCACCCGGACCGAGGTGCTGCGCCGGTTGCGCGCCCACCTGCGGCCCGAGGGGCGGGCGGCGATCGGCTTCGGCGCCGGCCGGGGCTACGAGTTCGACGACTTCCTGTCCGACGCCGGCTCCGCGGGCTGGGCGCCCGACCTGCTGCTGTCCACCTGGGACCTGCGGCCCTTCGGTCCGGACTCCGACTTCCTCGTGGCGGTCCTCCGCCCGGCCTGACCCGGCGTCACGCGGCCCGCCCTGGGGGCAGGGGGCGGACCGCGCGACACCCGGTGTTCGCGAGCCGGGGCTCCGACGGCCGGGGTGCCGGCCATCGGACGCGCGGCACGCCGATCCGGAGACGTGCCGCACGCCCGACGACCGGGCCGGCGCCCCCGACCAGTGGCGCCCGCGATGGGGGAAGGACTCGAGCAGACGGTGCCGGGCGAACCTGGCGGCAACCTGTGAGGCGGGTGTCAGGCAGCAGTGAGTCAGGCCGCGGTCAGGCCAGGACGCCGTTGGCGCGCAGAAGGACCAGCGCCTGGACGGTGCGGTGGCCGCGCCACTCCAGCGTGGCGGCGGGCGAGTAGCTGGCGAAGTCGACCGCCCAGCCGCCGTCGGGCTGCTGCCCGGCCGCGAGCCGCTCCAGCTCGGCCTCGACCACCCCGTCGGCGAACAGCGTCCGGGCGGGCCCACCGGGCAGCGGCGCGAAGTCCAGCGGGCGCATGAACTCGTCGTCGGCCCCGCCGGCCACGTGCAGCAGGCCGTCGGCGGGGACGTGCGGCCGGAGGGCGTCGACCAGCGCCCTCGCTTCGGGGACCGACGGGGCCGCCGCGTCGAGGAGCTGCGCGGCGAACGCGATCACCATGGCGTGCGGCTTGTCGTCCAGCTCCCGCACGGCCCGCATGCAGTATCCGGTCGCCCGCTCCAGCCACGGGTGCCCGGCCAGCGCGGGATCGGCCTCCGCGACCCGGTGGGCGACCGCCGCGACGACGGCCGTGATCTGCAGGGACGACGTGCCGCTGTCCGCCGATGCCCAGAACGGCGCGCAGGCGGCCTGGTCCGGCACGGGCAGGGCGAACGGCAGACCGCCGTCGGGGAGGGTCACCGCGTCGAGCCAGTCGCAGAGCTGCACGGCGCGGGGGGAGACCAGCGGCGCGACGTCGGCGAACACCTCGAGGGCGTGGAGAGCCCCACCGGGCTGGCTGGTCCGCGAGCGCAGGTCCGGCTCCAGCCCCCACCCGTAGCCGCCGTCCGGGTTGCGGTAGCCGTCGACGACCGCCAGCACCGCCTCGGCGTCGCCGTCACCGAACAGCAGGTCGAACCGGCGCCGGTCGAGGACCCGGGCGGAGCCCGCCAGGAAGTCCGCGGCCGCGGCGAGGTCGACGCTCATGCCGCTCATCCTGCCGCCGACGATCGGGGATACCAGACCGGATCGGCAGCCGGTGGCAGCACGGCCGCCGTCGTCCACCGCGGTGAGCCCGGGGGTGCGATCACCTCGACCGGGCCGTCGGTCGAGTCGAGCCTCTACAGGTAGGGGGCGGGATCAGCGCCTGGCGCAGGAGCTGTGGAGGTGCGCGGCGCGGCCAGCAGCCACCGCGCGGTCTGCGCCAGCGACAGCTCGCCGTACCAGCCACCGCCGTCGGCGTGCTGCCGCACCAGCGCCGCCAGCACCGTGGCGGCGGCGAGGTAACCGGTGGCGTGGTCCAGCGCCTGCGCCGGCAGGGCGCCCGGCTGCTCCGGCGTCCCGGCGATGGTCGCGATTCCGGTCGCCGCTTGGACCAGTGAGTCGAAGCCGCGCCGGCCAGCCCACGGCCCACGCGCGCCCCAGGCCGACAGGCGGACGACGACGAGGTGGGGATGCCGCGCGGCAAGGGCTGCCGGATCCATGCCGAACGCCTCCAACGCGCCCGGCCGGTATCCCTGCACCACCACGTCCGCCCCCGCCAGCAGCTCCTCGACGGTGGTCCGGTCTGAAGCCGCGGCCAGGTCCAGCACCACGTGCCGCTTGCCGACGCCGGTATCGATCAGCCCCTCCGGCAGGTCGGGCAACCGCGGCCCGTCGACCCGCAGCACGTCGGCGCCGTGCGATGCCAGCACCCGGGTCGCGACCGGCCCGGCGATGACCCTGGTGAGATCCAGGACCCGCAGGCCGCTCACCGCCGACCGCCTCAGCGGCGAGTCGGCGGCGCGGCGCAGCGTCAACAACGGCAGCCCTGCGACGGCCCGGCCCTGCGGGGTCGTCGCCCAGACCTCCGGCGTCCGGACAGCCGCTGCTGCCCCGCCAGCCGCGACCACCGCGCTCTCCAGCTCCTCGGCTCGCCAGCTGGCGGCCGCCGTTCCCACGGCAGCGGCCTCGTCCGATCCCAAGACCGCCGCCACGGCCGCACGGTGGTGCGGGTAGTTCCCGTGCAAGCGCAGCCAGCCGTCGGCTGTCCGCCAGAACCGGGACAGCGGCGCGAAGCCCATGCCGACCGGTCGGCCGGCCAGCCGGGCGTACCGCTCACTGCGCGCGGCCAGGCCCACGTGCGCCGCGTCCAGCCGGAGCTGTCGGGGGTTCCTTGTCAGAATGCGCGCAGCGGCAAGCTGAGCAGCCACGGCACCGATCAGCAGTTCGTCGACAGCGAGCGGGCCACCGAGCCCGGTGCTGCCGTCGACCTCGACGGGGTCGAGCACCGGCACCCCCGTCGCCTCGCTGAACGCCTCGAGCAAGACGGTCACGACTCGGCACGCACAGGCTGCACGCCCAAGGCCAATGTGAGTTCCAGGACCGTGCGGGGGTCCTCGAGGCGTTTCCCGTACAGCTCGCGCAGCTGCCCCATGCGGTAGCGGACCGTCTGCGGGTGCACGAACAGCTCCGCCGCGACCGCCTCCCGCCGTCCGTGGTGCAGCAGCCACGAGCGCAGGGTCTCGGTGAGCTTCTCCCGGGCGCTGTCACCCAGGTCCGCCAGCGGCGCCAGCGCCTGGGCGCGGAGGTCGGCCAGCGCGCCCTCGTCGGCCCGCAGCACCAGGTCCGCGAGCCGCTCCTCGGTGTCGAGGGGCTCCCCGCCGTCGGGCGCCAGCCCCATCGCGACGGCGCGGCACGCGCGCGCGTAGGAGTCCCCGACCCGGTCCCACGTGCGTGCCGGGCCCACCACGGCCTCGGCCTCGGCCAGCGACCGCATCAGCGCCGGGCGCGACCGCCCGTCGGCGTCCGGGACCAGCAGCGCGACCAGCTCACCGGCCACCCCGGGCACCTCCGCGGTGGAGCGCAGCGTGCGGGGGTCCAGCGCCAGCAGCGCGCCGCGGGCGCGCGCCTCGGGGACGATGACAGCGGTCAGCGTGCGCGGGGGCGGCCAGTCGGCCCGCTCCGCGGACGCCAGGAGCTCCTGCTGCGACGCCCCGCCGAGCAGCTGGTCGGCCAGCCGCTCGCGGTAGCGCTCCCGGACGCGGCCCGTCGTCGCCAGCTCGTCGCTGTGCCCTGCCACGCTGGCCGCCGACAGCTGGTCGATGTAGGCGAACACCAGCTCGGCGAAGCGCGCCAGCTGCTCGGCGGTGAGGCCCGCGCGGACGCCGCTCTCCGCCATGTGCCGCCACGACACCCGGGCCCCGACCCGGTAGGCGCCCAGCAGGGCGTCCATCGACCGTCCGCTGCGCGCCTCGCCGCGACCCAGCGCGTACGCCCCGTCGAGAGCCGGCTGGATCGGTGTGCTGGCGTCTCCGGCGCCGCCCGACGAGGCCAGCACGAGGAACCCACCCAGGGCGAGCTGGACGGCGTTCTCGATGGTGCGGCCCATCTCGCCGCCGAACGCGTCGGCGTAGCTGGGCACCTCGACGACGATGGCAGCGACGGTCTGCTCGGCGACCGCGGGCAGCTCGTCGCGGATGGCCTCCGCCGCGGCCGGTGGGATGCTCAGTTGGTCGTCAGACATTCCGCCCTCTTGTTCGCAGGGAACAGAACCTACCCGCCGATTCACGTCCGGCACACAGGTACTTGCCCCGAGGGCTGGGAAAAGCTCTAGGCATGACGACCACCGATCCGCGTCCGACCACGGCCACGCCGCGCGTCGCCCTGCGCGACCGGTTGCTGAAGCTCGCCGAGCTGGTGACCACCCCCCTGCTGCCGAGCGACTACCTCGACCTCGTCGACCCGCTGCGCTCCGGCGCCGACCTGCGCGGCCGCATCGAGGCGATCCACCCCGAGACCCGGGACGCCGCGACGATCGTGATCCGGCCGGGCCGCAGCTGGCGGCCGCACACCCCGGGCCAGTACGTCCGCATCGGCATCGACGTCGACGGGGTGCGGCAGTGGCGGGCGTACTCGATCACGTCCGACCTGACGCGCACCGACGGCTGCATCTCGGTGACCGTGAAGGCCATCCCGGACGGCAAGGTCAGCAACCACCTGGTGCACCGCACCGAGCCGGGCACGATCGTGCAGCTCGACCAGGCGACCGGGGAGTTCTGCCTGCCCGAGCAGCGGCCGGAGAAGGCGCTGTTCGTCACCGCCGGGTCCGGCATCACGCCGGTCATGGGCATCCTGCGCAACCACCCGGAGCTCACCGACGTCGTGCTCGTGCACTCCGCGCCCACGGCGGACGACGTCGTCTTCGGCGAGGACCTGCGGGAGATGGCCGCCGAGGGCCGGATCCGGCTGGTCGAGCGGCACACCGACGTCGACGGCATGCTCGACGCCCCGGCGATCGCCGAGCTGGTCCCCGACCTGCACGAGCGCTCCACGTGGGCGTGCGGGCCGGTCGGGATGCTCGAGGCGCTCGAGGAGCACTGGGAGGCGGCCGGGCTCGCCGACCGGCTCTACACCGAGCGCTTCCGCCCGTCGGTCGTCGTCACCGGCGAGGGCGGCACGGTGTCGTTCGCCAGGAACGGCACGACGCTCGAGGCCGACGGCGCCACCCCCATCCTCGACGCCGCCGAGGAGGCCGGCGTCCTCATGCCGAGCGGGTGCCGCATGGGCATCTGCTACGGCTGCGTGCTCCCGCTGCGCGAGGGCGCCGTGCGCGACCTGCGCAACGGAGAGCTGACCGTCGCCGCCCCGGGGGACGGAGTCCTGATCCAGACCTGTGTGAGCGCCGCCGCCGGCGCCTGCGACATCGACCACTGACCTCAGAGGAGCCGAACCGGTGACTGCCCTGCAGAAGAAGAACGAGAACCCGATCGCGCACCTGTCCGCCGAGGACATCGAGATCATCGGCAAGGAGCTCGACACCATCCGCCAGGAGGTGCGCGACAGCCTCGGCGAGGACGACGCGAAGTACATCCGCACCGTCATCGACGTCCAGCGCAAGCTCGAGCTGGGCAGCCGCGCCGTCCTGCTGGCCTCGCTGTTCCCGCCGGCCTGGGTCGTGGGCACCGTGGGCCTGTCGGTCGCCAAGATCCTCGAGAACATGGAGATCGGGCACAACATCCTGCACGGCCAGTGGGACTGGATGCGCGACCCGAAGATCCACTCCACGACGTGGGAGTGGGACATGGCCAGCCCCGCCGAGCAGTGGAAGCACTCGCACAACGAGCTGCACCACACGTACACGAACGTGATCGGCAAGGACAACGACCTCGGCTACGGCATCATGCGCGTGGACGAGGACCAGAAGTGGCACCCGCTGTACCTGGCGCAGCCGCTGTGGAACTTCATCAACGCGTGCTTCTTCGAGTACGGGATCGCGGCCTACGACCTGGAGCTGGGCAAGAACCTGGCGACCAAGAAGCGCCGGCAGAACCCGAAGTTCCGGGCCGACGCCAAGAACGTGCTCAAGAAGATCCGCAACCAGGCGTCGAAGGACTATCTGGTGCACCCGCTCCTCTCGGGCCCGTCGTTCCTGCCCACCCTCGCGGCGAACTTCACCGCCAACGTGGTGCGCAACCTCTGGTCGCACTCGGTGATCATGTGCGGCCACTTCCCCGAGGGCGTCGAGACCTTCGAGAAGAAGTCGATCGACGGCGAGACCCGCGGCGAGTGGTACCTGCGGCAGATGCTCGGCTCGGCCAACATCTCCGGCAGCAAGGCCATGCACATCATGACCGGGAACCTGTCGCACCAGGTGGAGCACCACCTGTTCCCCGACATCCCGAGCAACCGGTACGCCGAGATCGCGCCGAAGGTGAAGGACATCTTCGACAGGTACGGGCTGACCTACCACACCGCGCCGCTCTACAAGCAGGTCGCGAGCGCCTGGCACAAGGTCATCCGCCTGTCGCTGCCCAACGGATGGCTGGCCGAGACGACGCCGAAGAACGCCCCGGCGCAGCTGGCCAAGCTGGCCCGCCTGACGTTCGGTGGCAAGAAGGTCCGCCGCGAGCTCTCGCGGGCCACTGCCGCCGCCTGACCGCACGCGTCCGTCGAACCGGAGAGGCCCAGAACCGTGATGGTTCTGGGCCTCACCGGTTCAGTGCTTCCGGGGTCTGCGCCGCACCGCCGACGGGTGCGCGGCCATCTCGGCGTCGCGCAGCATGCCCGCGATCCGGCCCAGCCGTTCCTGGCTGGGCGAATCGGCGGCCCGCGCGGTCACCTCGAGGACGACGCTGCCCGGCACGGTGGCGGTGGTCATGTCAGTTCGCCATGTCCACGAAGCGGCTGTAGTGGCCCTGGAAGGCGACCGTGACGTTCGCCGTCGGGCCGTTGCGGTGCTTGACCAGCATGATGTCGGCCTCGCCGGCCCGCGGGCTCTCCTTCTCGTACATGTCCTCGCGGTGGATCATCATGACCATGTCGGCGTCCTGCTCGATCGAGCCGGACTCGCGGAGGTCGGACAGCATCGGCTTCTTGTCCTGACGCTGCTCGGAGCCACGGTTGAGCTGCGACATCGCGATGACGGGGACCTCGAGCTCCTTGGCCAGCAGCTTGAGCGCCCGGGAGAACTCCGAGACCTCCTGCTGGCGGCTCTCGACGCGCTTGCCCGACGTCATGAGCTGGAGGTAGTCGATGACCACGAGCTTGAGGTCGTTGCGCTGCTTGAGCCGCCGCGCCTTCGCCCGGATCTCCATCATCGTCATGTTCGGCGAGTCGTCGATGTAGAGCGGGGCGTCCGCGATCTCGCCCATCCGGCGGGCGAGCTTCGACCAGTCCTCGTCGCTCAGCGTGCCGGCGCGCATGTGGTGCAGCGGCACCTTCGCCTCGGCCGACAGCAGACGCATGGTGATCTCGTGCTTGCTCATCTCCAGCGAGAAGATGGCGGCCGGCAGGTGGTGCTTGACCGACGCGGACCGGGCGATGTCCAGGCCGAGGGTCGACTTGCCCACACCGGGACGGGCCGCGATGACGACCATCTGACCGGCCTGCAGGCCGTTGGTGAGCTCGTCGAGGTCCCGGATGCCGGTCGGCACGCCGCGGCTGACGCCGCCGCGGCTCGCGATGGCGTCCAGCTCGTCCATCGTCGGCTGGAGGATGTCCTCGAGGCGCGAGTAGTCCTCGCTCATCCGCTTCTCGGTGACGTCGTAGATCTCCTGCTGCGCCCGGTCGACGATGTCGTCGACGTCGCCCTTGCCGCCGGCGGCGCCGTAGCCGAGCTGCACCACGCGGGTGCCGGCCTCGACGAGCCGCCGCAGGACGGCCTGCTCCGCCACGATCGCGGCGTAGTAGCCCGCGTTGGCCGCCGTGGGCGTCGAGGCGATCAGGGTGTGCAGGTAGACCGCGCCGCCCATCTTGGACAGCTGGTCGGTGCGGTTGAGCTCCGCGGCGACGGTGATCGCGTCGGCCGGCTCGCCGCGGCCGTACAGGTCGAGGATGCAGTCGAAGATGATCTGGTGCGCGGGCCGGTAGAAGTCGGGGCCCTGCAGGGCCTCGACGACGTCGGCGATCGCGTCCTTGCTGAGGAGCATGCCGCCGAGCACCGACTGCTCGGCGGGGATGTCCTGCGGCGGCTGCCGGTCGTAGGCCGGTGCCGTCGCTGAGGGCCGGCTGAGTTCGTCGGCCACCGCCACGCTGGGTTCCTCCGTCTCGTGCATGGCGCGCCCGCACCACCACTCCGTGGGGAAGCCGGAGTTCGACGGGCGCCGCCGGACCGAACGTCTGTTCGGTGATTGCTACCGCCGGGCACTGACAGTTCGGCGCCCGGCGGCAGCTGAGGAGGACGTTAGGAAGCCGGAGGGCCCCAGGTCCAACACCCGTGTGCACGTCGATCTGCACAACTTGTGGACAAGTCGGTGGATCCACGCCTGTCGACATGTGGAGACGTCGGGGGACACGGGCAGGTCACCCCGCGTCCACCCGCCCGCCACCTGCGACAACCGCCTCCACGGGCTGTGGACACGAGAAAGTGGGCAAGAATTTTCCGGCGTGCCGCACCACGAGTCACAGGCCTCCCGGGAGGGCGACGGACCGCCGTCGCCGACCTCCGGGGAGCCGCGCGCACGAGTTCCCCACAGGGCCTCCGGGCGGGCCAGCATCGGTCGCTCCGCCGCGCACCGGCGCGGTGCCCGATGGAGGGAGCAGCGATGGCAGTGAGCCGGACGCCGGTCAACCCGTGGCCGTGGTCGGTCGCGATGGGCTTCAACCAGGCCGAGGTGGTCGAGGGGGCCACACGGGTGCTCGTGTGCTCCGGTCAGACGGCGATGTCGGCCGACGGCGTCCCGCAGCACGCGGGCGACATGGCCGCCCAGGTGGCGATGGCCCTCGACAACGTCGAGGCCGTCCTCGCCGAGGCCGGGATGACGTTGGGCGACGTCGTGCGGCTGGACATCTTCACCGTCGACGTCGACGCGTTCTTCGCCAGCTACGGGTCGGTGGTCGAGCGGTTCGGCCGCGCCGGGGTCCGGCCGGCGAGCACCTTGCTCGGCATCAGCCGGCTGGCGTTCCCGGAGCTCCTCGTGGAGCTGGAGGCGACAGCGGTGGCCTAGCGGCCCCGGAACGCCGCCAGGGGCGCCGGACCGCGGTCCGACGCCCCTGGCGGGCATGTGCCACCCCTCGACGAGGGGCGCGCGTTCAGCTGGGGACGACCTCGATCGCCAGCTGGGTGGTGACCTCCGGGTGCACCCGCACGGTGACGGTGTGCTCGCCCGTGGTCTTGATGCTGCTCGGCAGCTCGATCCGGCGACGGTCGAGCTCCGGGCCACCGGCGGCGGTGACCGCGGCGGCGACGTCGGCGGTGGTGACGCGACCGAACAGGCGGCCACCCTCACCGGCACGGGCCGGGACGCGCACCGTCAGGCCGGACAGCTGCCCGGCCACGGCGGTGGCCTCCTCGTGCGAGCGCACGTCGCGGGCGGCACGCGCCCGGCGGAGCGACTCGACCTGCTTCTCGGCGCCACGGGTGGCCTTGATGGCCAGGCCGCGGGGCAGCAGGTAGTTGCGGCCGTACCCGCCCTTGACCTCGACGGTGTCGCCGGAGGAACCGAGGCCGGTGACCTCCTGCGTGAGGATCAGCTTCATCGTGCTCATGATCAGCGCGCCGTCGAGGTGTAGGGCAGCAGGGCCATCTCACGGCTGTTCTTGACGGCCGTGGCGACGTCCCGCTGGTGCTGGCTGCAGTTGCCGCTGACGCGGCGGGCACGGATCTTGCCGCGGTCGGAGATGAACTTCCGCAGCAGGGTCGTGTCCTTGTAGTCGATGTAGGTCGCCTTGTCCTTGCAGAACTGGCAGACCTTCTTCTTGACCTTGCGGATGGGGGGCTTGGGCACCGGGTTCTCCAGGTGTGTCGTTCAGGGAGTTGAGATCAGAAGGGCGGTTCGTCGGACGGACCGGCGGGCGTCGACCACGGGTCGCTCGCACCGCCCCCGCCGCCACCGCCGCCGGAGAAGCCGCCTCCGCCGCCACCGAAGCCGCCGCCGCCCTCACCGCGGGAGGCACGGGTGACCTTCGCGGTGGCGTAGCGGAGCGAGGGGCCGATCTCGTCGACCTCGAGCTCGATGACGGTGCGCTTCTCGCCTTCCTTCGTGTCGAAGGAACGCTGCTTGAGCCGGCCACTGACGATGACCCGCGAACCGCGGGTGAGCGACTCGGCCACGTTCTCCGCGGCCTGGCGCCAGACGTTGCAGCGGAGGAACAGCGCCTCGCCGTCCTTCCACTCCTGCGACTGGCGGTCGAAGGTGCGGGGGGTCGACGCAACGGTGAAGTTGGCGACGGCAGCGCCCGACGGCGTGAAGCGCAGCTCCGGATCGGCGGTCAGGTTGCCGATGACGGTGATGACGGTTTCGCCGGCCATGGTCAGTGGACCTCGGGCCGCATCAGCTTCGTGCGCAGCACCGACTCGTTCAGGTTGAGCTGGCGGTCCAGCTCGGCGACAGCGGCAGGCTCGGCCTGGATGTCGATGACGGCGTAGATGCCCTCGACCTGCTTCTTGATCTCGTAGGCCAGGCGACGCCGGCCCCAGATCTCGGTCTTCACGGTGCCACCGGACTTGGTGACGACGGTCAGGAACCGGTCGAGCGAGGGCGCGATCGTGCGCTCCTCGAGATCGGGGTCGAGGATGACCATCAGTTCGTAGTTCCGCACGGAGAACCCCACCTCCTCTGGACTTGGCGGCTGCAGGACATCTGCAGCAGGAGGGTCGTGCATGCGTAGCGCGCCCCGGCACGTGCCGAGAGCGCGCAGCTCGAGGTTACCAGTGCGCCGGAACGACCGTGGCCGCCGTCCCCCGGGGGGACGACGGCCACGGACCGGTTCGGGTTCGTCAGCGGGTGGCGCGCGACGCCTGGTGGGTGCGGACGAGCGCGGCGGTCACCGCGGCGAGGGCGACGACGGCCGCCAGGGCCGCGGCCGGCAGCGCCTGCGCCGGCGCCGACTCCGACGCCGCCTCGGTCACGGCGTCGCCCTCCTCGAGCGCGGCACCGTCGAGCCCGGCGAGCTGGCCGAAGACCGGCACCGAGGCGCCGTCGTAGCTGCCCGGGACGCCACCGGCACCGCCGGAGCCGGCACGGTCGGAGCCACCGAGGCTCTGGCCCGGCACGAAGTAGCGCGAGGGGTCGAACGCCGCGGCGGCGACGATGTCCGACGGCGACATGCGCGGAGCCGCGCCACCGACGTCGTAGGCGTACGGGTCGCCGGGCGTGGGCGGGATCTGGTTCGAGGGCCCGTTGCCGGTCGGGCCACCGTCGGGGGTCGGCAGCGGCGAGCCGGGGACCGGAGCGGGGACCTGACCCCCGGGCAGCGGCACGTTCACCTGCGGCAGCGGCGGCAGGCCCACGCTGGGCAGGTTGGGCACGTTCGGCGCGATGGTCTGGACGACGTAGGGGATCGGGGCCGGCAGCGGCGGCAGCGAGCCCAGCACCGTGTCGACCACCTGCTGGGCGGAGACCCCCAGCGGCAGCGAGGCCTGGGGGACCACGCGGTAGGTGTAGGTGATCGTGCCGGTGGTGGCGGGTCCCGGGAAGGTCCAGGACGCGCTCTGGTCCGTCGCCAGGTTCTTCGTCTGCCCGAAGAAGCTCACGGCCACGTCGGTGTGGACGGTGGCGGAGACGCTGACGATCCCGAGGTTGATCCCACCCCTGTTCGCGGCGGGGATCTTGTTCACGAAGGTCACCGTGCCGCCGGCGTCCACGCTCGCCACCGGCGGCGTCAGGTTCCTGATCTCGATGGTCGCCGTGGGGGCCGCGGCGGCGCTGGGGGCCATCAGGACCGAGAAGGCGGCCACACCAAGCCAGCCGAGGACGGCAGCGGCGATGCCCCGCTGCGCCGTTCGACGGATCCGACCGGTTGCCATGTTCTGCTCTACCTCCACTGTGCTGAGGAACGCCACCCGCCTACTGGCGAGTAACCCCCGTCACGCTGCTTGAACGATGATGTGTGGCCGGGGTTACGGCTAAACCTGGATTGCCGGACGAACTAGGGTCGTCGAGCGTGGGCAGACACCCGATCGGCGTACACGTCGGACCCGGCCTGACCGATGACGGCGAGCTGGACGACGGCGGACCGCTGGCCCGGGCGGCGGAGATGGACGCCGACGGCGTGCAGGTGTTCCTCACCGACCCGCAGAGCTACAAGAACCCGAAGCCGCGCCCCGACCAGGCCGACCTGCTGGCCTCCGACGTCGTCGTCGTGGTGCACGCGCCGTACATGCTCAACGTGGCGACGACGAACAACCGGATCCGCGTCCCCGGCCGCAAGCTGCTCGCGGCCCACGCCGCGGCGGCCGCGGCGATCGGCGCCGCCGGGCTGGTCGTGCACGGGGGCCACGTCCTCGCCGACGACGACCCGGCGGTCGGCGTCGAGAACTGGCGCAAGACGTTCGCCTACCAGCAGAAGGACGGCGGCTTCCCCCTGCCGCTGCTGATCGAGAACACGGCCGGCGGCGGCAACGCCATGGCGCGCGACCTGGACGCGGTCGACCGGCTCTTCGACGCCGTCGGCGAGTTCGGGGCGGGCTTCGTGCTCGACACGTGCCACGCCTGGGCGGCCGGGTGGGACCTCGCCACCGTGGTCGACGACGTGCGCGCCCGGACCGGCCGGATCGACCTCGTCCACCTCAACAACAGCCGCGACCCGCACGGCTCCAGCCGAGACCGGCACGCCCCCCTCACCGACGGCGAGATCCCGACCGAGCTCCTCGTCGAGGTCGCACGGGCGGCGGACTGCCCGATCGTGCTCGAGACCCCCGGCGACGCGGCGTCGCACGCCGAGGAGATCGCCCTGCTGCGGGCCGCCCTATGACGTCGCGTCCCTCCGGGACGCCCCGCGGCCAGGCGCCGACCCCCCGGTGAGCTGAGCCGCGGCGTCACTCCTGCGCGGGACCCTCCGGACCCCGCTCGGCGCGACCAACCGCCAACCGTCGAGGACGACGCGGTCGCGCGCGTGGTCCAGCGGGCCGCCCGCGGGGTCGTCGATCCCGAGCCACGAGGTCCGGACGACGTCCCCGTCGGGGCGCAGGACGTCGCGCACGACCAGCACCATGAGGACGACGACGGCGGCGTCCCGCAGCAGGACCCCGAAGAAGAACCACTCGACCTCGATGCCCCGGTTGTCGGTGCCGAGGTAGTGCAGCATCGTCACGACCCAGACCAGCACCTCCGTGGCCTGCCACAGCAGCAGGGAGCGCCAGCGGGGCCGGGCCAGGACGGCGAGCGGGAGCAGCCACAGCGAGAACTGCGGGCTCCAGACCTTGTTGAGCAGCAGGAAGCCGGCCACCAGCAGGAACGCCAGTTGCGCCACCCGCGGGCGGACGGGGGCAGCGAGGGCGAGCCACGCGACCCCGGCCGCGAGCGCGAGCAGGCAGACCGTCACCACGGCGTTGAGCACCGACGGCGTCTCGCCCGCGGGCAGCGGCCCGTCGAGGATCCGCGAGTCGGTGGCGTGCAGGAGCATGTTCCAGATCGACTCGGGGTTCGCCGGCCGCTGCCGGCTGAAGACGAAGAACCACGACCAGTTGTCGGGGGCCACCAGGGCGACCGGCAGGTTCACCGCGGTCCAGGCCACCACGGTGGCGGCGAGCGTGCTCGCCCACTCGCGCAGCCGGCCGGCGCGCAGGCACAGCACGAAGAGGACGCCGAGCAGCAGCAGCGGGTAGAACTTCGCGGCGACGCCGAGGCCGAGCAGCACCCCGGCCAGCACCGGCCGCGACCGCGCCCAGGCGAGCATCGCGAACGTCGTCAGCGCGACGGCCAGCAGGTCCCAGTTGGTGAAGGCGTGCACCAGCAGCACCGGTGAGAGGCCGATCATCGCGGCGTCCCAGGGACGTCGACCGGTGAGCCCGAGCACGGCGCGCACGACCAGCAGCGCGCAGAACGACAGCATCAGGCAGGTCAGCACCGTGAAGGCCTGCACGGGCGGGACGTCGGGCAGCAGGCCCACCCCGGCCGACGCGTCGTCGTACAGCCGCGCGCCGGCCGCCGCGAGCGCCATGAGGCCACCGGTGAGCACCGGGTACTCGACGCGGGCGTCCAGGTAGGGGAGCGCACCCTCGCCGAGACCGTAGCCGCCGAAGAGCGGCACCCCGTCGGAGTAGCAGAAGTGGGTGTACTGGCGGGATCCGCTCCAGTCGCCGGACGCGCACGGCGCCTGCTTCATCCACGCCAGGGCCAGCACGCAGGTGGCGAACAGCAGGCACACGCGCAGCGGCGTCCAGAACCAGGCCCGGCCGGTGGCCGCGTGCCGCCCCCACGGCCCGCCCACCGCTTCGCTCGCCTGCGCGACGACCGGGTCGACCCACGATGGCACCACCCGGTCCGGCCGTTCCGGCAGGACGTCGGTGGCCGTTCCACGTGGAACGAGCACGGACCCCTCCGGAGGCGTTCCGGAGGGGTCCGTGGAGGTGCTGCTCACCCGCTCAGTGTGCGGGATCGGGAGGTGCCGGCGACTCAGCCGCCGCCGGGGTTCTCCGGTCGCCCGGGCTGTCCGGGCTGTCCGGGTTGGCCCGGAAGGCTCGGCGCGCCGGGCTGGCTGGTCGTCGGCCCGCCCGTGGTCCCGGTCGGCTGCCCGGTCCCGGTCGGGAGACCCCCGGTGTTCACCGGGGTCTCCGTGGGCGCGGCGGCCGTCGTCTGCGGGGCCGGGGCCTCCGGCGTGGGCGTCGGGGTCGGCGTCGGCTCGGGCACGCCCTCGCCGGTGTCGCCCTCGATGATCGCCTCGTCCGGCAGGTTCTCCTCGGGGGTGCCCTCGAGGACGGTGTTCATGAACTGCTGCCAGATCGCGCCCGGCAGCCCCGAGCCGTAGATGATCCGGCCCCGGACGTCGACGATCGGGTCGTTCCCGTCGCTGCCCATCCACACGGCCGCGGAGAGGGACGGCGTGTAGCCGACCATCCAGGCGTCGGAGTTGTCCTCGTCGGACGAGCCCACGGTGCCGGTCTTGCTGGCCACCTCGCGGCCGTCGTCGAGGGCGCGACGAGAGTAGGACGCCACGCCCTCGATCGCGAACGTGGTGTCGTTCGCGACGTCGGCGTCGATCACCTGCTCACCCGGGTCGCCGGTGTACTCCAGCAGCACCGTGCCCTCGTTGTCGGCGACCTTGGCGACGAAGTACGGGTCCCGCTGGATGCCGCCGGCGGCCAGGGTCGCGAACCCGACGGCCTGGTCGATCGGCCGCATCTCGTACTGGCCGATGCCGAGACCGGAATCGGTCCCGCCGGTCTGCGGGTCAGCCAGGGTGGTCGAGCCCTCGAGGTTGCCGCTCTCCCATGTCTCGGGGAGGCCGGTGGCCCGCAGCATCGTGTCGCGCACGTTCTGCGGACCGAGCTCGTAGGTCAGGCCGTAGAAGGTGGTGTTCAGCGACCGCGTGATCGCCTCGGTCAGGGTGCACGCCGGGCAGGAGGCGCCACCGGAGTTGCGCACCGGCCGGTTCGGCGGCCGGTCCGGGAAGGTCTGCGGCGAGCTGCCGTCGCGGCGGGCGTTGACGCTGATGCCGTTCTCCAGGCCGGTCGCGAGCACGTAGGGCTTGACCGACGAGCCGGGCTGGCGCTGGGCCCGCGCGTAGTCGATCGCGCCGTCGCCGGAGCCGATCTCGCCGCCGTAGTACGCCTTGACACCGCCCGTGCGCGGGTCGACGGCGACCAGAGCCTGGCGCAGGACGTCGCGCGGCTCCCCGTCCATCACCTCGTCCACGGCGGTCTCCGCGGCGTTCTGCATGTTCGGGTCGACCGTCGTGGTGATGCGCAGGCCGCCCGCGTAGATCTGCTGGTCGTCGTACCCGTGCTTGCTCTCCATCTCGGCGAGCACCCGGTTGACGATCAGGCCCTTGGAGTCGGTCGGGATGGCGAGCGACGTCCCCGTGTTCGGCAGCACCGTCGGGTACGTCGAGGCGGCGCGCTCGTCCGCCGTCAGCCAGCCCTCCTCGACCATCGCGTCGAGGACCCGCTCCCAGCGGTCGAGGGCGTCCTCGGGGCTGACCTCGGGGTCGTACCGGGATGGGCTCCGGATGAGGACGGCGAGGACGGCGCCCTGCTGCGCGGTCAGTTGGGCCGCGGGGACACCGAAGTAGGTGTTGGCCGCCGCCTCGATCCCGTAGGCGCCGCGGCCGTAGTAGATCGTGTTCAGGTAGTTCTCGAGGATCTGCTTCTTCGTGTAGTTGTTGTCGAGCTTGATCGACAGGAAGAGCTCCTGGAACTTCCGGCTGAAGGTCTGCTCGGAGTTCTGCAGGATCGCGTTCTTCACGTACTGCTGGGTGATCGTCGAGCCGCCCTGCGTGGAGCCACCGGTGAGGTTGTTCCAGGTCGCCCGGATGATGCCGGACAGCGAGATGCCGGGGTCGGAGTAGAAGCTGCGGTTCTCCGCCGCCAGGACCGCGTTCTGCGCGGGCTCGGAGATCTGGTCCAGCGAGACGTTGGTGCGGTTCTCGTCCCCGAGCCGGGCCATCTCGGTGACGCCGTCGGAGTAGTAGATGACCGTCGTCTGCGACGTGGTGATCGAGTCGGGGCTGGGCACCTCGGTGCTGGCGTAGACGACGCCGACGAAGACGCCGAGCAGCACGAGCATGCCGGCGATGGCCCCGCCGGCGATCTTCAGTCGCCGCATGCGCTTCTGCTTCTTGGTGCGGGCGGCCTTGCCCTTGGGCTTGCCGCCCTTGGCGGCCGGCCGGGCACCGGTCGGCCGGCTGCCCGGGGGGCGCGGTGGGGTGCCGCCGCTGCGGGACGCCGTCGTGCGCGCGCGACCGCCGCCGGCCGGCGGCCGGCCCGATGATCCACGGCCGCCCCCGCCGGTGCTCCTGGTTCGCGCGGGCGGCGGACGGCGGACCGATCCGGCGCGCGGCGCGACGGGCGAGGTCTCGTCGTGGCTCGGCACGAAGAACCCCTCTCTCTGTCAGTTCTGTTCGGGCAAGTCTGTTCGCGGCACGTCAGCGGCCGACCGGTGTGTACCGGATCTGCGCGTGCAGTGCAGCCTGGCGTCTCCGGCAGGGGGAGCGGGGGAGGTCCCCGTCCAGCGGCTCCCCGCAGGGGCTGCTGTGACGGAGGGGTCCGGCGTGACGACGGCCGTCCCCCGCCCGGGCGCTACTCGGTGGCGGCCCGCCGCCGCCCCCTGCGGGGCTGCTGCCCCGGCACGGGCTCCGCACCCAGGACGTACGACGAGACGAGGTGGTTCCAGCCGCAGCCGCGGCACACCTCGACGGCGTACACCGTGAACTCCTCCTGCGCGGCGTCCATCCGGGCGAGCTCGGCCTCCGTCTTGGCCTGCCCGGAGGTCGGACCCAGGTGGTCGCCGTACACGTAGTTCACCAGCGTGAGTCGTTCCTTGCGGCACACCGGGCAGGCGACCGAGGTCGCCTCGCCGTGGTACTTCGCCGCCCGGGAGAGGTAGGGACTGGCGTCGCAGACCTCGAACAGACCCGTGCGGCCCGCGTACACGTCGGCGAGAACGGCTCGCCGCTGCAGCGAGTAGTCCACGACGGATCGACGTCCGGGCACGGCGGCCAATGTACGCACCGGCACGGCCCGGTGGCCGGTCCGAGACGCCGGTCACCGGGCACGGCGCGGCGTCCGGCTGTCGGTGACCCATCGCCCCAATGTATCGTCTCGATACATCGAGGACGTCGGTCGCAGGGGAGGCGGGATGCTCGAGTTCGCCATCCTCGGCCTGCTCCACCAGTCCCCGATGCACGGCTACGAGCTGCGCAAACAGCTCGCGGAGGTCCTCGGGGGGATGCGCAGCATCTCCTACGGGTCCCTCTACCCCGCGCTCAAGCGGATGCGGGCGGCCGGGCTCATCTCCAGCGACGAGCCCGATCCGCACGCGCTGCTGCCGGCGGACGCACCGCCGCTCACCGGCCGGCGCGGGAAGGTGGTCTACACGATCACCGCGGACGGCAAGGAGCGCTTCCACGAGCTGGTCAGCCAGACCGGCCCGGAGGCCTACGACGACGGCGGGCTCTTCGGCGTCCGCCTCGCCTTCTTCCGGCACACGGCCGCCGACGTGCGGCTGCGGATCCTCGAAGGGCGTCGTCGCACCGTCGAGCAGCAGCGCGAGGGGCTGCGGTCCTCACTGGCGAGAACCCGGCAGCGGCTGGACCGCTACACCCTCGAGCTGCAGCGCCACGGCCTGGAGTCGGTGGACCGGGAGGTCCGCTGGCTCAGCGAACTGATCGACACGGAACGTCGCGAGGCGACATCCCCGGCCACGACACAGACACAGAGCAGCAGCTCGGAGAAGGAGAACCCATGGGGTCAGTGAAGGTCGCCATCGTCGGCGTCGGGAACTGCGCGGCCTCGCTCGTCCAGGGCGTGGAGTACTACAAGGACGCCGACGAGACCACGTCGGTCCCGGGCCTGATGCACGTCCGCTTCGGCGAGTACCACGTCTCCGACGTCGAGTTCGTCGCCGCGTTCGACGTGGACGCCAAGAAGGTCGGCCGTGACCTCTCCGAGGCCATCGTCGCCAGCGAGAACAACACCATCACGATCACCGACGTCCCGCCGCTGGGCGTCACCGTGCAGCGCGGAACGACCCTCGACGGCCTCGGCAAGTACTACCGGGCCACCATCGAGGAGTCCGACGAGCAGCCGGTCGACGTCGTCGCGGCCCTCCGCGAGTCCGGTGCCGACGTCCTCGTCTGCTACCTGCCCGTCGGCTCCCAGCAGGCCGCCGAGTTCTACGCGCAGGCGGCGCTGGACGCGGGTGTCGCCTTCGTCAACGCGCTGCCGGTGTTCATCGCGGGCACCAAGGAGTGGGCGGACAAGTTCACCGCCGCCGGCGTCCCGATCGTGGGCGACGACATCAAGAGCCAGGTCGGCGCCACCATCACGCACCGCGTGCTGGCCAAGCTGTTCGAGGACCGCGGCGTGCAGCTCGACCGCACCATGCAGCTCAACGTCGGCGGCAACATGGACTTCAAGAACATGCTCGAGCGCGAGCGCCTGGAGTCCAAGAAGATCTCCAAGACCCAGGCCGTCACCAGCCAGGTCGACCGCGACATGGGCACCGACAACGTGCACATCGGCCCGTCGGACCACGTGCCGTGGCTGTCGGACCGCAAGTGGGCCTACGTCCGCCTGGAGGGTCGCGCCTTCGGCGACGTGCCGCTGAACCTGGAGTACAAGCTCGAGGTCTGGGACTCCCCGAACTCGGCCGGCATCATCATCGACGCCGTCCGCGCCGCGAAGATCGCCCAGGACCGCGGGATCGGCGGCCCGATCCTGTCAGCGTCCTCGTACTTCATGAAGAGCCCGCCGGTCCAGTACAGCGACAGCGAGGCCCGGGACGCCGTCGAGGCCTTCATCCGGGGCGACGTCGAGCGCTGAGCGACCGCTCCAGCACCGCGACAGGGCCCGCGTCTCCTCCGGGGACGCGGGCCCTGCCGCGTCCTGCCGGGTTCGCGGCCTCCGGCTGCATACGCTCCACCGCATGTCACGCCGTGCCCGCCGCCTGCTCCTCGCGGCCGGCCTGGGGATGGCGCTCACCGCCGGCTGCAGCGCGGACGCCGGGGTGCGGGCCGCGGGCGACGCGGTCACGGAGGAGGAGGCCGAGGTGCTGGCCGCCCTGCTGCAGCGCAACGAGCAGCGCGGCGGGGCCGACTTCGTCGTCACCGCCCCCTACGGCGAGCACGAGCTCCTGACCCTCACCGGCACGGTGGACTTCCGCGAGGACGTCGGTCGCGCGCAGGCGGTGACCAGCTTCGACGACGGTCGCCCCGACGACGTCCGGACCCTGTTCTTCACGCCTGACCAGGTGTGGGTCGGTGACGTGCCCGGCCTCGCCGACGCGCTCGCCGGTGCGGGGACTCCCGAGGTGTCCTACCTGCGGCGGCCCGCCAGCACCGCGGGCACGAGGGCAGACGGCGCCCCGCTGCTCGTCGACGTGCTGACCGAGGTGCTGCTCAACCTGTCCGCGCGGACCGACGACGATCCCCGCGCCTTCCTGGACGGCGACTGGACCTGGGAGGGGCAGCGGTCGATCGACAGCCGGCTGGCCACCCTGTTCGGGGCTCCCGGGGGCCGCACGGTCGCCGTCGACGCCTCCGACGACCTGCTCACCCAGTTCGTCACCACCGTGGCCGGCGCCGGGTTCGACGTGACGATCACGCTGTCCGACCACGGGATCCGCCGGATCGACCTGCCCGCGGAGGAAGAGACCGCGGACGCCGCCGAGCACGCCGACGTCGCGGCCCTGCTCGGGATATGACCCCGGAGATGACGAAGGCCCCGTCCTGATCGGACGGGGCCTCGGACAGCGGGAGAGGGCGGCCTCTTCCCCAGACCGCCCTCTCCCGGGCTCTTTCCTACCAGATCCGGAGCGATCCGGACACCCTCAGTTGACGGATGGGTCTGCTGGGGCTGTCGAGAGCACCGCGAGCCGGCCGGTCTGCCGGCCCATCACCGCGCGCCACAGCTCCGGCCCCGACGCCTCGCTCAGCACGTCGTCGGGCCGGCCCGGCACGCAGGCCCACGCGCCCTCCGCGATCTCCCCGGCGAGCTGGCCCGGTGACCAGCCGGCGTAGCCGGCGAAGACGCGCAGGCCGCTGAGCTCGGTCTGCAGGTCGTCGGGGTCGCTGTCGAGGTCGACGAGGTAGACGTCGCCGGCCACCTTGCGCAGCGGGCCCTCGCCGTCGGCGACAGCGACGGGGGACGTGGCCAGGCACAGGGCGGTGTCGGTCTCGCAGGGACCGCCCACGTGGAACACCCCGGGGGCGACGGCGAGGTCGCACCAGCCCGGCAGCACGTCGCGGATCTCCACCTGGCTCGGGCGCCCCAGGACCACGCCCAGGGTGCCGTTGTCGGAGTGGTCGAGGACGTAGACGACGGTGCCCGCGAACGTGGGGTCGGTCAGGGCCGGCATCGCGACGAGCAGGGACCCGGGACGGACGTCGTCGAGCCGGCCGATGTCGAGCACGGGGACCGCGGGGACGCGTCGGCGCCCGGTCGCCGGCCCTACCGGGCGGGCGGACTCGGGGTCGGGTGACGAGGGCACCGGGGTCATCACGACAAGTGTGCCCCACCCGCGCGCTCCCGGTAGCCGATCCCTCGCGGCCTGCGGAAACGCCCGTCACGGGCCGGTGGGCCGCCCGTAGGGTGATCGCGTGCCGCAGGTGCAGACGGGCGTCCGCCACGTGCTGCACCGCGGCGACTTCCGCCGGCTGCTGGCCACCCGGCTGCTCGCGCAGTTCGGCGACGGCGTCTTCCAGGCCGCCCTGGCCGGCACCGTGCTGTTTAACCCGCAGCGGGCCGCCGATCCGGTGGACATCGCCGCCGGCTTCGCCGTGCTCCTCCTCCCGTACTCCCTCGTGGGGCCGTTCGCCGGCGTGTGGCTGGACCGGTGGAGCCGTCGCCAGGTGCTGCTCCGGGCCAACGTCGTCCGGGCGGGGCTGGTGGCCGTGGTGGCGGTCCTGGTATTCGGCGGCGTCGAGGGCGCGGTGTTCTACACGGCCGGCCTGGCCGTCTTCTCGGTCAACCGGTTCGTGCTTTCCGCGCTGTCCGCCGGGCTGCCGCACACCGTCGACGAGCCCTCCCTCGTGGCGGCCAACGCGCTGTCGACGACGGCCGGCGGCGTCGCCACCGTCGCCGGCGGGACGGCGGCCCTCCTGCTGCTCGAGGCGACGGCCTCGGCGAACCCCGGTTACGCCGCGATGGCGCTCGCCTCGGCTCTGCCGTACCTCGCCTCCGCCGCCGTCGTCCGGGGGTTCTCCCGCGCCTACCTGGGACCCGACCACCCACCCGGTGCCCACCGGGCGTCCTCCCGCGAGACGGCCCGCGACACCCTCGCCGGCATGGCCGAGGGTGCCCGGCACGTGGCCGCCCGGCCACCGGCGGCGGCCGCGCTGCTGGCGATCGGGCTGCACCGGTTCTGCTACGGCGTCTTCACGCTCATGACGCTGCTGCTCTACCGCAACACCTTCCCCGACGGCGGGGGCGTCTTCCCGGGCGGCATCCTCGGCCTCGGGCAGGTCGTGGCGGCCGCCGCGGTCGGCACGCTGGTCGCCGCCGCGGTCACCCCGCCGGTCGTGCGGCGGATCGGCACCCGGCGGTGGATCCTCGTCCTCCTGGTCGGCGGCGCGGTGGCCCAGCCGGTGCTGGGCCTGTCCGTCACGACCCCCGCCGTCGTCCTCGTCGCGCTGCTCCTGGGCTTCGTGGCCCAGGGGGTGAAGATCTGCGTCGACAGCACGCTGCAGGAGGAGATCGAGGACGACTACCGGGGCCGGGTCTTCTCCGTCTACGACACGCTGTTCAACCTGGCGTTCGTGGTGGCCCTGGTCGTGGGGGCCTTCTCCCTGCCGGAGTCGGGCGTCTCGACGCTGGTCCCGGTTGTGGTGGCCGTCGGCTACCTCGTCGCGGCCGGCACGTACTGGCGGATCACCCACAGCCACTGACCGGCGGTCACAGCTCCGGGACGCAGGGACCGCTGCCGAGGACGGCCAGCCCCGTGAGGTCGCCGGCGGCGAAGTCGGGGACCTCGCGGCGGGCCTCGGGGTACATCAGCTGCGCGGGGTCGTCGACGTGGCCCAGGCCGACGAGGTGGCCGAGTTCGTGCAGGATGATCCCCCGCGCCGTCTCGGCGCCGTCCCGGAACGACAGGATCTCCGGCATCCGGCCGGCGTCCAGGGAGACCGTGCCGGTGACGAAGACCTGCGTCCCCTTGCCCAGCGCCACGGCGACGCTGCCGGCCTGGCCCACGGTGTCGCCGGCCAGCGCCGGGTTCTGCTCCTCGGTCTCCCAGGCCACCAGCACCGGCGCCCAGCGGTCCCCGTAGCGGTCGGGCTGGAAGATCGGGCGCTCCAGCGTCGACGGCTCGTCACTGCCGCCGTCGTGGACGAACCGCAGGCCGGTCACCTCGGACAGCCGGGCGAAGGCCGCGTGCACGGCCTCCTCGCCGCCCGCGGGGGCGTTGTCGGGCCGGACCACGTAGTGCACCGGCCGGCAGGGGTCGTAGGCGACGGGGGTGACGCCGTCGGGCTGGAAGGCGATGAAGGAGTGGGTGCCGCCCTCGGGCGGAGCGGGCAGCGGGCGGCCCAGCGGCGTGCGGGCCGCCTCGCGCCCCGGCGTCGGCCGGTCCGGCGGTGAGGTGGGCGTCGGTGGCGTGACCTCCGGCGTGGCCGACGGGAGGTCGGCCGCGACCCCGGTCCACGGCCAGGTGCTGGGGCCGACCAGCACCGAGGCGCCGAGGCTCAGCAGCACCACCAGGGGCACGACGAGCAGCGCGCGCAGCACCGAGCGGCCGCGCCGGCGCCGGGGCGGGACCGGCGGGACGGGCGTTCGCCAGGGGACGGGCTCCACGTGGAGCCCGGCCGCCTCGTCCAGCACCCACTGCGGGACCCGCCCGGTCGGCGAGGCCGGGAGGGGACCGGTGTCGCCGTCCGAGGCGGGGTGCGGGTCCACAGGAGGATTGTCGGCAACCCGCGCGGTCAGGTGGAGCCGGGGATCAGCCCCGCTCTGCGGCCCACCACTCGCGCAGCGCGGCCTCGGCCTCGTCGGGCTCGAGCGGTCCCCGCTCGAGGCGGAGGTCCTTGAGGAACCGCCACGCGCGGCCCACCTCGGGTCCCGGGCCCAGGCCGAGGATCTCCATGATCGCGTTGCCGTCGAGGTCGGGGCGGACGCGGGCGAGGTCCTCCTTGGCGGAGATCTCGGCGATCCGCTGCTCGAGCGAGTCGTAGGTCGCCGACAGCGCGGCCGCCCGCTTCTTGTTGCGGGTGGTGGAGTCGGAGCGGACCAGCTTGTGCAGACGGGGGAGCAGGTCGCCGGCGTCGGTGACGTAGCGCCGGACGGCGGAGTCGGTCCACTCCCCGCTCCCGTAGCCGTGGAAGCGCAGGTGCAGGAAGGTCAGCCGGGAGACGGCCTCCACGATCTCCTTGGCGTAGCGGAGGGCGGTCAGGCGCTTCCGGACCAGCTTCGCGCCGACCACCTCGTGGTGGTGGAAGGAGACCCGTCCGCGCGGCTCGTGGCGGCGGGTGGCCGGCTTGCCGATGTCGTGCAGCAGCGCCGCGAGGCGCAGGACGAGGTCCGGCGACCCCGAGTCCGGGTCGGCCTTCTCCAGCGCGATCGCCTGGTCGAGCACCGTGAGCGAGTGGGTGTAGACGTCCTTGTGCTGGTGGTGCTCGTCGATCTCCATCCGCAGCGCCGACAGCTCGGGCAGGACGACGTCGGCCAACCCGGTCGCGACGAACAGCTCCAGCGCCGCCCGCGGGGAGTCCTGCAGCAGCGTCTTGGACAGCTCGGCCTGGACGCGCTCGGGGGTGATCCGCGCCAGCTCGCCCGACATCGCCGTCATCGCCGCGACGACGTCCTCGGACGGGGTGAGGCCGAGCTGCGCGACGAAGCGCACCGCGCGCAGCATGCGCAGCGGGTCGTCGGCGAAGGACTCGGTCGCCGAGCCGGGGGTGCGCAGCCGTCGCGCCAGCAGGTCACCCAGCCCGCCGAAGGGATCGGTGACGGTCCGGTCGGGGCCGAGCGAGACGGCCATGGCGTTGACGGTGAAGTCGCGCCGCACGAGGTCGTCGACCAGCGAGTCGCCCCAGGCGACCTCGGGGTTGCGGGACTCGCGGTCGTAGCGGTCCGCGCGGAAGGTGGTGATCTCCAGGCGCACGCCCCGGACCTCTGCCCCGACCGTGCCGAACGCGATGCCGGTGTTCCACGTGGAACCGGCCCAGCCACGCAGCAGCTCGAGCACCTGCTCGGGCCGCGCGTCGGTGGTGACGTCGAGATCCCCGGGGACCTGCGGCGCACCGGCGCCGGCCGCCAGCAGCGCGTCGCGGACGGAGCCGCCGACGAGGTGCGCCTCGAACCCGGCGGCGGTGAACCGCTCGCCCAGCGCGGTCAGCACGGGGGAGAGGTCGACCAGCTCCCGCACCGTCTCCTGCACCGCCGGGGGAACCGGCTCGGGCGACGGAGGACGCGACGGCTCATCGGACACGACGAGTCAGGGTAGTGCCGTGGCTCTGCGCCCTCGGTCCGGCTCCGCGCCCCGGTCCGCTCCTCGCTCGTTCCTCGCTGCGATGCTCCCGGGGCTGTCGCCGGAGTCGCGCTACCCTCCTGGCATGGCTGGGACGGGCGGGCGCGGACGCCCCGGCCGCCGGCTCCGCCGGGTCGACGAGACCTCAGCCGGGGGCCTGGTGGTCGCCGACGACGGTGTGACCGGGCCCCGTGCCGCCCTCATCGGCCGCACGGATCGCCGCGGGCGCCTGCTCTGGTCGCTGCCCAAGGGGCACATCGAGGCGGGGGAGACCCCCGAGGACACCGCCGTCCGCGAGGTGGCGGAGGAGACCGGGATCATCGGCGAGGTCGTCGCCCCGCTGGGGATCATCGACTTCTGGTTCGTCGCCGACGGCCGGCGCGTGCACAAGACCGTGCACCACTTCCTCCTCCGCGCGATCGGCGGCGCGCTCTCCGACGCCGACGTCGAGGTCACCGAGGTCGCCTGGGTCCCGCTGGACGAGCTCAGCGGCCGGCTCGCCTACGCCGACGAACGGGCACTCGTCGAGCGCGCGCCCGCACTGCTGGCCGACAGCGCGTGACGCCGACGGCGCTGCCGCGCGCCGCCGTCGCCCCCCTGTTCGCCACGGCGCTCGGTCTCGCGGTGCTCGGTCCCGCGGCGCCTGCCGTGGCCTCCCCCGCCGGACTCCCCGTGCTCACCGCGGAGGACCCGTCGGCCGACGAGGACGAGGCCGTCGACGCCGACCGGCCGGTGACCATCGAGGTCGGCCGGTTCGAGCCGCGCACCATCACGCCCGGCTCCCTGGTGACCGTCACGGGCACGCTCACCAACACCGGCGGGTCCACGATCACCGACCTCGGCGTCCGGCTGCAGCGCGGCGCCGTGCTCACCAGCCGCGCCGACCTCGCCGCCGACCAGCAGGACCCGGACCCCGCCACGACGGTCTTCGCGCCGTTCCAGCCGGTGGACGGCGAGCTCGCACCCGGCGGCGAGCTGCCGTTCAGCTACACCGTCGCCGCCGAGGAGCTCCGGCTCACCCAGGACGGCGTCTACCCCGTGCTGCTCAACGTCAACGGCGTCGTCGACGGGCTCGAGCAGCGCCGCGTCGGCGAGCTCTCGACCTACGTCGTGCAGCAGCCGACCGCGCCCCAGGCCACCACGGCGGTCGCGTGGCTGTGGCCGATCGTCGAGGCCTCCCACCGGACGCCGTCGGGCGGCTTCCGGGACGACGGCCTCGCCGACTCGGTCAGCAGCGGGGGGCGCCTGGACCGCGCGCTCGCGGTGGTCGAACGGCTGCCCGGCGGCCTGACCGGCAACGGCACCGAGGTGGCACCCCTCCTCCAGGTGGCCCTGGCCGTGGACCCGGCGCTCGTCGAGGAGCTGCAGCTGATGGCGGCGGGGCCCTACGAGGTCGACGGCCGGCCGGGCGGCGGCACGGAAGCGGCCGCGGCGTTCCTGGACCGGCTCGCCGACGTCGCCGCCGTCCACCCGGTGGTGGCGCTGCCCTACGGCGACGTGGACGCGGACGCCCTCACCGGTGCCGGGCTGCCCGACGTCCTCACCCGGAGCCTCCCCGGGACACCCGAGGGCACCGCCCAGGACCCGCCCGGCAGCACCCGCAGCGAGGACGGCGCGGCGGCCACGCAGTCGACCGGCGCCGCGGAGTCGTCGGCACCCGAGGCCGAGGAGCCGGCGGAGAGCGCCGGGGCCGCCATCCTGGCCGGCGCGCTCGACGTGGAGCCGCGCACCGACCTGGCCTGGGCGCCCGGCGGCTCCCTGCGGGCCGACACCGTTCCCGTCCTGCAGGCCGGGGGTGTGCGGCAGCTCGTCCTCGGCGCCGCCGCGGTCTCCGAGGGGGACGACGCGACCGGCCTGGCCGACCCCACCGCCGCCGCCCGCACCGCCGTGGCCACCGCCGCCGGCCCGCTCGACGTCCTGGTCGCCGACCCGACCCTCGGGGCCGTCGTCGGCTCGGCGGAGCAGGCCCCCGGAGGCGCGCGGATGGCCGAGCAGCGCTACCTCGCCGAGCTGGCCGTGCTCAGCCTGCAGGCGCCGGCGGGCACGGAGCAGACCGTCCTCGTGGTCCCGCCGCGCGAGGTCGAGGCCGGACCCGAGGGCGCCGGCTCGATGATGGCCGACACCGCGAGCCTCCCGTGGCTGCGCGCCGCGACGCTGGCCGAGCTCTCCGCCGGGCCCTCGACCGCCACCGGCGACCTCACCGGCCTGGCGGACGCCTCCTCGCTCGACCCGGCCGGCATGCTCGAGGTCGTCGAGGCGGCCACCGCGCGGGAGGACCTCGCCGGCGCCGTCGTGGGGGACGACGACACGGCCCTGCGCAGCTACGACGCCGCGATCGCGCGCACCGTGTCCGCGACCCGCCGCGACGACGCCGAGGAGTTCCGGCAGCTCGCCACGGCGCTGCACGAGTCGCTGGACCGCGTGCTGGACCAGGTGACCCTCCTCGCCCCCGCCGACGGCACGTACAGCCTCGGCTCCAGCGACGCCCCGCTGGTCCTGACCGTCCGCAACGACCTCCCGATGACCGTGGAGGTGCGGCTGGAGGTGCGCACCCGCGGCAGCCGCGGCCTGTCCATCGGCGACATCGGCACCCAGACGCTCGCACCCGGCCAGCGCTCGACCCTCCAGGTGCCCACCGAGGTGCGCCAGGCGGGCGGGTTCGCCGTCCGGGCGCAGCTGACGACGCCGGGCGGCCGGGCCCTCGGCGACGAGATCTCGCTGCAGGTGAAGAGCACGGCGTACGGCTCCATCTCGCTGATCATCACCATCGGCGCAGCGGGTCTGCTGGGACTGCTCTTCCTGCGCCGGCTGGTCAACTTCGTGCTGCGGCGCCGACGGGCCGCCGCCGGCGAGGTCGCGGGCGGCGGTCCCGAGGGCGCCACCCTGCTGCCGCCGCCGAACCGGAGCCCGGTGTGACCGCGCACCCCGACGACCGGCCCGCCGACGACCGGGTGCGGGCCGGCCGCCCGCCCGTCCCGCCCCCGGCGCCGCGCCCCCAGCGGCGCACGGGCGCTCCCGGCCTGCCGCCGCCGCCCTACCGCGCCGCCCCGCCGCCGTCGACGCCGTTCGGGGACGCCGCCCGGGAGGCGGCGCCCGAGCAGCCGCCGGTGACCCCACGGCCCGCCGGCCGGCCGCTGCCCCCGGTGCCACCGCTGCGCAACCGCTGGGTCCCGGCCGCCGACGACAACTTCACCCAGGTCATCACCGTCCTGCCGCCGGTGCCCCGCGGGCCGGCCGCGGAGACGGAGGAGGAGGCCGACCGGCGCGAGGGCGCGCCCGGCGCTGCCGGCGGGATCCTGCGGGCGGCCGGCACGATGGCGGTCGCCACCCTGGTCTCCCGGATCACCGGGCTCCTGCGCACGATGGTCCTCGCGGCCGCGCTCGGCGTGGGGCTGGTCAACGACGCCTACAACACGGCGAACACCCTGCCGAACATCGTCTACGAGCTGCTGCTGGGCGGCGTCCTCACCTCGGTCGTCGTCCCCCTGCTCGTGCACGCGCAGGAACGAGACCGGGACGGCGGCGTCGGCTACGCGCAGCGCCTGATGACCCTGGCCACCGCGGGCCTGGTCGTGGTCACCGGGATCGCGGTCCTGGCGGCGCCATTGCTCACCGCCCTCTACGGCATCTCCGACAACCCCGACCAGGTGGAGCTGGCGAACTGGCTGGCCCGGATCCTGCTGGTCGAGATCGTCTTCTACGGCATCGGCGCGCTCGCCCAGGCGATCCTCAACAGCCGCGGGGTCTTCGGTCCCCCGGCCTGGGCGCCGGTGCTCAACAACGTCGTCGTCATCGCCACCGGCGGGCTGTTCATCGCCGCCAGCGGGCCGGGCGAGCTCACCGAGGCGACCATCACGCCCGGCCAGGTGTGGCTGCTCGGCATCGGGACCACCCTCGGCATCGCCGTCCAGGCGCTCGTCCTGCTGCCGCTGCTGCACCGCGCCGGGGTGCCGCTGCGGCCGAGCTGGCGGTGGCGGGAGACCGGCCTGCGGGAGGCCGGGACGCTCGGCCTCTGGGTCATCGGCTACGTGGCCGTCAGCCAGATCGGCGTCGTCGTGGCCACGCGGATCGCCAACGCCGCCGGCCGCGAGGGAGGCCTGGGCTCGAGCGCCTTCGCGATCGCCAGCCTCCTGTTCCAGATGCCCTACGGGATCATCGGCGTCGCGCTGCTGACCGCCCTGGTGCCGCGGATGAGCCGGGCCGCCGCCCGCTCCGACGTCGACGGCGTCGTCCGGGACCTGTCCCTCGGCACGCGGCTCTCCGCGCTGGGCCTGCTACCCGTCACCGCCGCGCTCGTCGTCCTCGGTCCGCCGCTGGCCGTCGTGGTCTTCGCACGGGGCAACACCTCCGTGGCCGAGGCGGAGGGCATCGGCGTGGCCCTCGCCGTCGGCGCGTTCGGCCTGCTGCCCATGGCGGTGACGCTGCTGCAGCTGCGGGTCTTCTACGCCATGAAGGACGCCCGCACCCCGACGCTGATCCAGGTCGGCATGGTCGCCGTACGGGTGCCCCTCCTGCTCCTCGTGCCGGTCGTGGTGGGGCCCGACGACGTGGTGGCCGGCCTGATGCTGGCCACCAGCGTCACCTACGTCGCCGGGTGGGTCATCGGCGACCTGGCCCTGCGGCGGCGGCTGGGCGGGCTGCGCTCGCGCGCGACCTTCGGACCGGTCCTGCGCATGGCCGCCGTCTCGGTGGTCGCGGGCGGGGTCGGCCTCCTTGTCCGGAACGTGACCGAAGACCTGTTCGGCACGTCCCTGGCAGGGTCGCTCGTGACGGTCCTGGTCGGTACCGTGGTCATCGGCGGTGTGGCTCTCGCGGGTCTCGTGATCGCCCGTGTGCCCGAGGTCCGGGAGCCCCTCGCGGCGCTCCGGGGTCGAAGGGGGCGCGGGTGACCGGATCCTCGGGCGGTGCGCCGTCCCCGCCGGAGCGCTCGCGTCGGCGGCCGGAACAGGACAGGGGGTCGACAGTGTCGATGACATCGACGACCACCGGCCTCCCCGACCGCTACCGGCCCATCGACCAGGTCGGCCCCGACGAGCCGACCCCCACCGGCGTCATCCAGTGCTGGCGGGCGAAGGACCGCGTGCTCAACCGCGACGTCGCGATCCGCGTGCACACCCCGGCCGGGCCGGCCGCGCACGCGTGGATCAGCCGCGCGCTGACCGCCGGCGGGCTCGCCACCCCTGCCCTGGCGATGGTCTACGACGCCTCCGAGGGCACCGGTGACCCCAACAGCCCCGGCGGCGCCGCGTACGTCGTCAACGAGTGGATCGACGGCGAGACCCTCGCCGAGCGCCTCGCCCGCGGGCCGATGCCCGACCGCGAGGTCCGCACGGTCCTGCGCCGGCTCGCCGAGGGCGTCGCCGAGGCGCACCGCGTCGGCCTCGCCGTCGGCGGGCTGACCCCCGACAACGTCGTGCTCCGCCCGAACGGCCTGGTCGGGCTGCGCGCCGTCCCCGCCGCCACCGGCACGATCGACGGCGACATCACGGCCCTCGGCGGGCTGCTCGAGGCCTGCCTGACCGGCCTGGACCCCTCGGAGCCGGGCCCGCGGCGGCTCACCGGTCCGTCGGACCTGGTGGCGCTGGCGCGCCGGGCGCGCTCGACCGAGCCCGGGCAGGGCCTCTCCAGCGTCGCCGCCATGGCCTCGCTGCTGGCCGAGCGGTCTCGGCCGGGCCCCATGTCGGCCGCCGCACGCGCCGAGGAGACCGACAGCGGCTGGCTGCGCCGGCTGCGCGACCGGCGTCCCGACCAGCCCTCCGACCACCCGGTCGACGGCGCGACGCCGGGCACCGAGGGCGAGGCGGTGCGGCTCGATCCCCAGACGCTGCCCCCCGTCCCGCCGGTGCGGCCGGTCACGGACAGCACGGTCGCCCCCGCCGCCCTCGGCGGCGACACGATCGCCGCCGGCTCCGTCACGCCCGCCGCGGGCGCCTACGCCGCCGGATCCGGGGTGCCGGCGCCCCCCACCCGCTACGACGACGAGGCGTTCGGCGTCCTGGACGATGACGGGTACGGGGGCTACGACGAGCCGGCCACCGGCACCACCGACATCGACGAGGACGGCGCCCGCCGGCACCGCCTGGTCGTCGTCGGGCTGCCCCTGCTCGCCCTGCTGGTCGTCGCCGCGCTGGCGTTCTGGTTCGGCAAGGGAGTCATCTCCGTCGCGGGCGACGTCGACGAGACGCCGGGCTCCACGCCCTCGTCCAGCGTGCCGGCGCAGGGCTCCGAGACCGGCGCCGCCGTGGAACCCGGCGCTGCCGTGACCATCGCCGGCGCCGAGGTCTTCGACCCTCAGGGCGACGGCGACCCGGACAACCCCGGCGACGTGGAACTGGCCTTCGACGGCGACGCCGCCACGTCGTGGTCGACCTACGAGTACCGGGGCTCGCCGGCCTTCGGCAACCTCAAGGACGGCGTCGGCCTGCTGCTCGACCTGGGCTCCGCGCAGGACCTGGCGGCGGTCACCATCACGACCACCGCGCCGGGCGCCACCGTCGAGATCCGCACCGGGGACTCGGCCGACGCCGGCCTGGAGGGCTTCGCCCCGGTCGCCGACGCCGAACTGGGCCAGGAGACCGAGCTGGCCTTCGACGAGCCGGTCTCCGCTCAGTACGTCCTGGTGTGGATCACCGGCCTGGTCCCCAGCGAGGGCGGCTTCTCCGCCGGCCTCGCCGAGGTCGCCGTCCAGGCGGCCGGCTAGGACCCGGCAGCGCGCTGCCGGGGAATGCCGCCCCTACGATCCTCGTTGTGCCGCGCGTGAGTGACTTCCCGACCCCTGGCCCCGCCGTGACGACGGAGGAGATCGCCGACCCCGCGATCCCGCCCGCCGAGCACGACGGCATCCGCGACCTGATCATCATCGGGTCCGGCCCGGCCGGATACACCGCTGCCACCTACGCCGCGCGTGCCAACCTGCACCCCCTGGTGTTCGAGGGCTCGCAGTTCGGCGGCGCCCTGATGACCACCACCGAGGTCGAGAACTTCCCCGGCTTCCCCGAGGGCATCCAGGGCCCGCAGCTCATGGACGACATGCGCACGCAGGCGGAGAAGTTCGGTGCCGAGCTCGTCGCGCGGGACGTGACCGAGGTCGATCTGACCGCCGAGCCGAAGATCGTGAAGGTCGGCGACGAGGTGCACCGCGCGCACGCGGTGATCGTGGCCACCGGTTCCAAGTACCGGTACCTCGGCCTGGAGAACGAGGAGCGGCTGCTCGGCCGCGGCGTCTCGGCCTGTGCCACCTGTGACGGCTTCTTCTTCCGCGACCAGGACATCGTCGTGGTCGGTGGCGGTGACTCCGCGATGGAGGAGGCCACCTTCCTGACCCGCTTCGCCAAGAGCGTGACCGTGGTCCACCGGCGCAACGAGCTGCGGGCGTCGAAGATCATGGTCAAGCGCGCCCAGGACAACGAGAAGATCCGCTGGGAGCTCGGCAAGCAGGTGACCGACGTCCTCGGTGACAGCACCGTGGAGGGCGTGCAGCTCACCGACGTCGCCAGCGGCGCCACCGAGACCGTGCCGGTCAGCGGCATGTTCGTCGCCATCGGGCACGACCCGCGCAGCGAGCTGTTCGCCGGCCAGCTGAAGCTGGACGACGAGGGCTACATCCAGGTCGAGCACCCGAGCACGCGGACCAACATCGACGGCGTCTTCGCCTGCGGTGACGTGGTCGACCACATCTACCGGCAGGCCATCACCTCCGCCGGCACCGGCGCGGCCGCGGCGATCGACGCCGAGCGCTGGCTCGCCGACACGTTCGACGAGCGCTGACCGGGCATACATCCACCCGCCCGCCGGTTGACCCGACAGGCACCCCAGCAAGCCGAGACAAGGGAGAACGACCCATGGCAGGCAACACCGTCACGGTGACCGACACGAGCTTCGCCAGCGACGTCCTGGGCAGCGACAAGCCCGTGCTCGTCGACTTCTGGGCGGAGTGGTGCGGCCCGTGCAAGATGGTCGCCCCCGTCCTCGAGGAGATCGCCGCCGAGCACGGCGACAAGCTGACGATCGCCAAGCTCAACATCGACGAGAACCCGCAGATCGCCCGCGACTACCAGGTCATGTCGATCCCGACCATGACGGTGTTCCAGGGCGGCAAGCCGGTGAAGAGCATCATCGGCGCCAAGCCCAAGGGCGCGATCCTCAACGACCTCGCCGACTACATCCGCTGATCCCCGGCCCGCCGGGGCTCACGCAGCGCCACCAGGGGCCCGCCCGTCCACCCGGACAGGCGGGCCCCTCGCTCGTGCGGGTGGACCCCGGTGGGCCGTCACGGTCCGCGAGGACGACAATCAGGAACACGATGGGAGCCGACAGCCGTATGCATATCCTGCGCCTCGGGGACCGCGGTCCCGCCGTCGCCGACGTGCAGACGGCGCTCCGGAGCCTCGGCCTGCTGCCCGACGGCGACGGCACCGCCCAGGCGCGCCCGCCGCACGCCATGGCCACCCTCCCGAACATCGCCCTGGACGACGCGGAGTTCGACGCCGCGACCGAGCTGGCGGTGCGGCACTTCCAGCAGAACCGCGGCCTGTCGGTCGACGGACGGGTCGGCGAGGAGACCTACCGGGCGCTGAACGAGGCCCGCTGGTCGCTGGGTGACCGGCTGCTGCGCTACGACCCGGAACGGCCCATCCGCGGTGACGACGTCATCAGCCTGCAGGAGCGGGTGCACGAGCTCGGCTACGACGCCGGCCCCGTCGACGGCGTCTTCGGTCCGGAGACCGAGGTCGGCCTGCGCACCTTCCAGCGCGACTACGGGCTCACCGCCGACGGGACCTGCGGACCGGCCACCCTGCGGGCGCTGCGCCAGCTCGGCCGCAAGGTCACCGGCGGCCGGCCGCAGCTGCTGCGGCAGAGCGCCTCGTTCGTCGACAGCGGCCCGCACCTGATCGGCCGCCGGATCGTCGTGGACCCCGGTCACGGCGGTCCGGAGACCGGCTACGTCGAGGGCGAGACCACCGAGGCCGACCTGGTCTTCGACCTCGCCTCCCGCATCGAGGGGCGGCTGGCCGCGGCCGGCGCGACCGTCTACCTCACCCGCGGCCGCGACCAGAACCCGTCACCGGCGGAGCGGACCGCGTTCGCCAACGACGCCCGCGCCGACCTGTTCATCGCGCTGCACCTCGACGCGCACAGCTCGGAGCACGCCCGCGGGGTGGCCAGCTACTACTACGGCACCGGCTCGGGTGCCTCCTCCACGGTCGGCGAGGAGTTCGCCAACCTGGCGCGTCGCGAGGTGCTCGCCCGCACCGGGATGCTGGACCTGGGGTCGCACCCGAAGACCTGGGACCTGCTGCGGATGACCCGCATGCCCGCCGTCCGGCTGGACTGCGGCTACCTCTCCCACCCGGTCGACCGGCTGCTCCTGCTCGACGCCCGCGTGCGCAGCGCCGTCGCCTCCGCCGTCCTGGCCGCCGTCCAGCGCCTCTACCTGCCGGCCGAGGCCGACCCGCCCACCGGCACCTTCGTGCTCCCCGAGCGCATCTAGGGCGGATTCCAGTCCATTTCTGCAGGCGGCCCGGTCGTGCCGCGTGGCGGCGTCCTTACACTCGTGAAGGTGCCCACCACCCCGCCCGGCTCGCCCGCCGGTCCCGGTCAGCAGGGGACGCACCTGACGCACGGTGCGCATCCCCACGTCGTGCCGCGGCATCCGCGGCTGGACCCGCTGGCGGACAGGTACGCAGCACGCACCCACGGCATGAAGACCTCGGAGATCCGGGCGCTCTTCTCCGTGGTGAGCCGGCCCGAGGTGGTCTCCCTGGCCGGCGGCATGCCCGCGGTCACCGCCCTGCCCCTCGACGCCGTCGGCTCGATGATCGGCGACCTGGTGTCCGGCATGGGCGCCCAGACGCTGCAGTACGGCTCCGGGCAGGGCGATCCGCGCCTGCGCGAGCGGATCTGCGACGTCATGGCCCTGGAGGGCATCACGGACGCCTCCCCGAGCGAAGTCGTGGTCACCGTCGGCTCGCAGCAGGGCCTGGACCTGGTCACCCGCGTCTTCGTCGACCCCGGTGACGTCATCCTCGCCGAGGCGCCGTCCTACGTCGGCGCCCTGGGCGTCTTCCAGTCCGCCGAGGCCCGCGTCAAGCACGTGGCCATGGACGACGACGGGCTGATCCCCGAGGCGCTGGAGCAGGCGCTGGCCGAGTGCCGGGCCGCCGGCGACCGGGTGAAGTTCCTGTACACGGTGCCGAACTTCCACAACCCGGCCGGTGTGACGCTCACCGAGCCGCGCCGCCAGGCGATCATGGCCATCGCCGAGCGCTACGACCTGCTGATCGTCGAGGACAACCCGTACGGCCTGCTGGGCTTCGACCACGAGCCGATGCGCGCGCTGCGCGCCCGTGACGCCCAGCGGGTCATCTACCTCGGGTCGTTCTCCAAGACCTTCTCGCCGGGCCTGCGCGTGGGCTGGGTCCTCGCGCCGCTCGCCGTCCGCGAGAAGCTCGTGCTGGCCACGGAGGCGCAGGTCCTCTGCCCGCCATCGCTCACCCAGTACGCCGTCGCCCGCTACCTGGACACCCAGCCGTGGCGCGAGCAGATCAAGCTGTTCACGGAGCTGTACCGGGAGCGCCGGGACGCCACGCTGGAGTCCCTGGACGCGATGATGCCGGCCGGGACGACGTGGACCCGCCCCGACGGCGGCTTCTACGTGTGGCTCAAGCTGCCGCACGGCCTGGACGCCAAGCTCATGCAGCCCCGCGCGGTGAACGCCCTGGTGGCCTACGTCCCGGGCATCGGCTTCTACGCCGACGGCAGCGGCCGCGAGTACATGCGGCTGTCCTACTGCTACCCGGAGCCGGACGCCATCCGCGAGGGCGTGCGGCGCCTGGCCCGCGTCATCGAGGCCGAGCTGGATCTGCACTCCACCTTCGACAAGGTCGACACCGGCACCTTCCGCGCCGTCCGGCCCGGCGCGGAGGCCCCGTTCACCGGATCGGGCACGATCGTCGGACCCGCTAACAGCGACACCTACGAGGACGGACGGGCATGACCCATCCCCCAGCCGACCAGTCGACGGCCACCTCCCCGGCACGGGAGACCACCGCCTCCGGGCTGCGCGCCGTAGTCCTCAGCGGCGGGCTGACCTTCGAGCGCGAGGTCAGCCTCTCGTCGGGGACGCAGGTCTGGGAAGAGCTGGCCCGTGCCGGCGTCGACGCCGAGGTCCGCGACGCCGACGCCGACCTGCTGCCCGGGCTGGCCGCCTCCCCGGCGGACGCCGTCTTCATCGCCCTGCACGGCGCGACCGGCGAGGACGGCGCCCTGCGGGCGGTGCTCGACCTCGCGGGGGTGCCCTACGTCGGCTCTCCGGCCGCCGCCTGCCGGCTGGCGTGGGACAAGCCCGCCGCGAAGTCGGTCGTCCGAGCCGCCGGTGCGACCACGCCGGACTGGGTGGCGCTGCCGCACAGCACCTTCCGCGAGCTGGGCGCCGGCGCCGTCCTCGACCTGATGGTGGCCCGGCTCGGCCTGCCCCTGATCGTCAAGCCCGCCTCCGGTGGCTCGGCGCTCGGCGTGCAGAAGGTGAGCAACGTCGAGGAGCTGCCGGCCGCCATGGTCAGCTGCTTCGCCTACGGCGACACCGTCATGGTGGAGCGCTACGTCGAGGGCACCGAGCTGGCGATCTCGGTGATCGACCTGGGGGAGGGGCCGCAGGCGCTGCCGGCGGTCGAGATCGTTCCCGCCTCCGGCGTCTTCGACTACACCGCCCGGTACACGCCCGGGCTGACCGAGTACCACGCGCCGGCCCGGGTGTCCGACGACGTCGCCGCCCGCGCCGCCGCGCTCGCGGTGCGCGTGCACGAGGTGCTGGGGCTGGCCGACCTGTCCCGCACGGACGCGATCGTCTCCCCGGACGGCGACGTCCACTTCCTCGAGGTGAACGTCTCGCCGGGGATGACCGAGACGTCGATGTTCCCGATGTCGGTGGAGGCGGCCGGCTACGAGCTGGGCGAGGTGCTCGCCCGCCTGCTCGCGCGTCGCGCGGCGAAGGCCCGCTAGCCGCCGGACACGGACCGACGAGAAAGGCCGGGAAGCGTCAGTGACGTAACCCGGCCTTTCTCCGTGGGTGGGGGCTGTTCAGGCCTCGGGACGCCGTCCGGTGATCTCCGGGGCCATGACGCCGATGATCCGCTGGAGGTCGTCGACCGACCCGAACTCGACGACGATCTTCCCCTTCGACCGGCCGATCTGGATCTTGACCTTCGTCTCGAAACGGTCGGACAGCCGCGAGCCGAGCTCCTCGACCCCGGGGGCGGTGATGTTGCGCGTCCGGCGCTTCGCGGTGGGGCGCTCGGCGGCCGCCATCGCGACGGCCTCCTCCGTGGCCCGCACCGACATGCCCTCCGCGACGATGCGGGTGGCCAGCGCGTCCTGGGCCTCGGGGTCCGGCAGCCCGAGCAGGGCCCGGGCGTGACCGGCCGAGATCACTCCGGCGGCGACGCGCGTCTGGACCTTCACCGGCAGCTTCATCAGCCGGATGGTGTTGGTGACCTGCGAGCGGCTGCGCCCGATCCGGTTGGCGAGCTCCTCGTGGGTGGCGCCGAACTCCTCGAGGAGCTGCTGGTAGGCGGCGGCCTCCTCGAGCGGGTTCAACTGGACCCGGTGGATGTTCTCCAGCAGGGCGTCGCGCAGCATCGCGTCGTCGGTGGTGTCCCGCACGATGGCCGGGACCGTGTCCAGCCCGGCCGCGCGGGCAGCCCGCAGCCGGCGCTCGCCCATGATGAGCTCGTAGGCGCCGTCCCCGTTCTCGCGGACGACGATCGGCTGCAGGAGACCGAACTCCTTGACGCTGTGCGTGAGCTCCTCGAGCGCCTCGTCGTCGAAGACCTGCCGCGGCTGCTTCGGGTTCGGGACGACGGAGGTCACCTCGACCTCGCGCAGCTGGGCGCCGGGCACGCCGACGGCGCCCGCGGCGTCGTCCACCGGACGTGCCGTGGACGGCGCCGCGCCCTCGGCCGTGGGCGCCGGGTCGGGGACCAGGCTGACCGCCGGGGCCTCCGCGGCCGGGGTCGGCGGGGCGGGAGCGGCCGCCGCCGCCGCGGTGTGCTCGGGAGGAGCGCTGGTGGGGATGAGAGCCGCCAGGCCCCGGCCCAGGCCGCCGCGCTTCGTCATGACCGCTCTCCGCTCACCCGTGGGCTGCTCACTGGCTCTCCTGCGTGCTGACTGCGTGCTGTGCGGCGACCGGTGGAGCGGGGCTGACGCCGGCCATGCCCGTGCGCTCGAGCGGCGGCAGGTCCACCCCGCGCTCGGCGAGCTGACGGGCCGCCTCGACGTAGCTGGTGGAGCCGCGCGACCCGGGGTCGTAGGTGAGAACCGACTGGCCGTAGCCCGGAGCCTCGGAGACGCGCACGTTCCGGGGGATGACCGCCGGCAGGACCAGGTCGCCGAAGTGGTTGCGCACCTCGTCGGCCACCTGGTCGGCGAGCTTGGTCCGCCCGTCGTACATCGTCAGGAGGATCGTCCGGACGGAGATCCCCGGGTTGAGGTGCTGGCGCACCAGGTCGATGTTGTTGAGCAGCTGACCCAGGCCCTCGAGCGCGTAGTACTCGCACTGGATCGGGATGAGCACCTCGTCGCCGGCGACCAGCGCGTTCAGCGTGAGCAGACCCAGCGACGGCGGGCAGTCGATGAGCACGTAGTGGGGGCGCTGGTCGGGCGGCAGCTCGTGGACGTAGGCCTCGATCGCGCGCCGGAGCCGGTGCTCACGGGCGACCACCGAGACCAGTTCGATCTCGGCGCCGGCCAGGTCGATGGTCGCTGGGACGCACAGCAGCTTGGGGCTCGCCGTCGTCGGGTGGACCACCTCCGCCAGCGAGCTGTCGCCGACCAGGGCGTCGTAGACCGACGGCGTGCCGACGGTGTGCTCGACGCCGAGGGCGGTGCTGGCGTTGCCCTGGGGGTCGAGGTCGATGACGAGCGTGCGCAGCCCGTAGAGCGCCAGGGCCACCCCGAGGTTCACCGTCGACGTGGTCTTGCCGACGCCGCCCTTCTGGTTGGCGATGGTGATGACCCGGATGCGGCTGGGCGCGGGGAAGGGATCCTGGTCGGCCGCGTGCAGGACGCGGGTCGCGCGCAGCGCCTCCATCGCGATGGGGCTGTCGAAGTCCGCCATGCCGGCGGAGGAGGGAGCGGACGCCTGGTCGGCGGCGAGGCTGCTGCGCAGCCGCTCACCGGGGTCGGTCATCGCGGGTCCTTCCTGGTTCGCCTAACCATCTGCGCACCCGTTTCACGTGGAACGGGTCGTGCGACTGCACCTGTTCCACGTGGAACAGCACCGTGCAGCGTCACCGTGCTCCGCGCGTCATGACCACCACGGTAGTGGCAGCGTCGCCCAGCTCGGCGCCGACGGCACGCGGATGCACGTCACGCATCCCCGCGGCGGTGAGTTCGGGCAGCATGGCGGGCAGTTCGGCCAGCGCCCGGGCGCCCACGAGGGCCACCAGCTGGGTCCCGGGCCGCATCAGCCCCCGGCACCAGCCGACGAGGCGGGGGAGCGGGGCCACCGCGCGCGCGGTGACCACGTCGACCGGTCCCACCGCCGTGACGACGGAGCGCTCCTCGGCGCGACCCCGCACCACCCGCCAGGAGCGTCCGGTGGGGGCGCCGAGGACGGCCACCGCCTGGTCGAGGAACTCGACCCGCCGCGCCATCGGCTCGACGAGCGTGAGGACGACGTCGGGTCGGGCCAGCCCGAGCGGGATCCCCGGCAGGCCGGCCCCGCTCCCCACGTCGACGACGCGCGCACCCGAAGGCACCGCCTCGGCCACGGCCGCGCTGTTGAGCACGTGCCGCTCCCAGAGGCGGGACACCTCGCGGGGGCCGATCAGGCCGCGCACCACCCCGTCGGACGCGAGCTGGCGGACGTAGCGCTCCGCGAGCGGCAGGGCGTCGCCGAAGACCCGCGCGGCGACCTCCGGCGCGGGCGGGGCGCTCTCCCCCGTGGGGTCGTCCGGAGCCGTCACTTGTCGGGCAGGACCACGACGCGGCGGTTCGGCTCCTCGCCCTCGGACTCGCTGTGCACGCCCTGCACCGAGGCGATGACGTCGTGCACGACCTTGCGCTCGAACGGGTTCATCGCCGACAGGCGCTCGGGCTGGCCGCTGGAGGCCACCCGACGGGCGGTGTCACCGGCCAGGGCGGTGAGGTCGGCGCGGCGACGGGCGCGGAACTCCCCGATGTCGAGCATCAGCCGGCTGCGCACACCGGTGGACTGCGCCACCGCCAGGCGGGTGAGCTCCTGCAGCGCCTCGAGGGTCGCGCCGTCGGGGCCGATGAGGTCGGTCAGCTTCCCGCCGACGATGGCCACCGACGCGCGGTCGCCCTCGACGTCGAGGTCGATGTCGCCGTCCTTGTCGAGGATGTCCAGCAGGCGCTCGAGGTAGTCACCGGCCACGTCGCCCTCGCGGACGAGCAGGTCGTCGCCGTCCTCATCCGCCTCGTCCGCCTCATCCGTGTCGGCGTCCTCCACGACCGCGTCGGCGCCGAGGGCGTCGTCCGCGGCGAGGTCGGGGTCACCGACGCCGCTCGCGGCCGGGGTGAGGACGGTGCCGGGCGCCGCCGCGTCGGTCGCGCTCTCGGTGGCGGTGTCGGTGGGCTGCTGCGGGGCACTCACGGGGTTCCTCCCAGGTCGGTGCAGGCGTTCCGGGCCGGACCCGGTGGTCTGTGGGGCGTCGGTGGTGGCAGGCGCTCAGCGGCGCTTGCGCTTCCCCCGGTTCGGCGGCGACTGGCCGGCCCGCGAGGCTCCACCGGCCTTGCCCGGCGGACGGCCGTTCGACGAGCCGTCGCTCGCCGGCGGTGCGCCGTCACCGGTCTGGGCGCCGTCAGCCGCCGGGGCGACGTCGGTCGTGGGCGAGGCGGCGGGCGGGGTGACCGGGCGGCCGCCCTTGGGGCGGACCGGCTTGGCGCCGGGCTTGGGAGCCAGCGTCTTGGGGTCGATCGCAGGCTTCTCGGCGGCGGCCTTGGCCTTCGCGGCGTCGGAGCCGGGCGGCGGCATCTTGCGCAGGATGAAGAACTGCTGGCCGAGCGTCCACAGGTTGTTGGTCATCCAGTACAGGAGGACACCGATCGGGAAGATGAAGCCCGAGACGAACAGACCCGCCGGCATGACGTAGAGCAGGATCTTCTGCACCATCGCGGCCTGGCCCTCGACCGGGCCGGAGCGCTTCATGATCTGCTTCTGCGTGAAGTAGGTCGTGAAGCACATGATCACGATGAGCACGAACGCGACGATGCGGATGTTCGTGTAGGTGACCCCGGGGATGGCGAGGATCGCCGCTTCCTTGGCGCCGTCCATGTTGAACGACGCGGAGATCGGGGCGCCGAAGAGCTTGGCGCGGGCCGCCTCGTCGGTGAGCTGGTCCGACCAGCTGTACAGGCCCTCCGCACCCGGCTGCAGCCGGCGCAGGACGTGGAACAGCGACAGGAAGACCGGGATCTGCGGCAGGATCGGCAGGCAGCCGGCCAGCGGGTTGACCCCGCGCTCCTTCTGCAGCGCCATCATCGCCTGGCTGAGGCCCTGGCGGTCGCTGCCGTACTGCTTGCGCAGCTTGGCCATCTCCGGCTGGAGCTCCTGCATCGCCCGCTGCGACTTGATCTGCTTGACGAACAGCGGGAAGAGGATCAGCCGGATCGTCACGACGAGGAAGACGATCGCCAGGACCCAGGAGAGGCCACCCAGACCGCTCTCGGGGGCGGGGTCACCGAACAGCCAGTTCCACAGCGAGTGCCACCGCGCCATGACCCACGAGATGGCGGTGTACAGCCAGTCAAGCAACGGAGGACTCCTCGTTCGCCCGGCGGTGGACCGGCGGGACAGCTCGGTGGTGCGGTGTCTGCGGCGCTGCAGTGCCCGACGAGCGGGCGGCCGCCCCGGTTCCACGGACGACGTCCGGCACGAGGTCGACGCCGCCCGGATGCCAGGGCGCGCACTTCGCCAGCCGCCGGAGCGCCAGCCAGCTGCCGCGCGCGGCGCCGTGCCGGCTGATCGCCTCGGCCGCGTAGGCGCTGCAGGTCGGGTAGAAGCGGCAGCGGGGTGGGAGGGCCGGGCTGATCGCCCGGGAGTAGAAGCGGATCCCGGCCAGGAGCGCGCGCCCGATCATGGCTGCCGGACCCGCTCGCCGAGGAGGCGGTCCAGGCCCGACACGAGGTCGCGGCGCAGAAGCTCGGAGGTGGCGGTGCCGGCCTCCGGCCGGGCGCGCACCACGAGGTCCGCGGACGGGGGCAGCCGGTGCAGCTGGTCGCGGACCACGGCGCGCAGGCGGCGGGTCACGCGGTGGCGGACCACCGAGTTGCCGACGGCCTTGCCGACCACGAAACCGGCCCGGGCGGCGGGTGGGGACGCGAGGTCGCCACCCGGCCGCTCGGGCCGTTCGGACAGGTAGTGGAGCACCATGGTCGGCCGCCCGGCGCGCCTGCCGGTCCGGACGACCGCGGTGAACTCCGGACGCCGGCGCAGGCGTGCCTGCGCGGGCAGCACGTCAGGCGGAGAGCTTCTCGCGACCCTTGCGCCGACGGCCGGCGAGGATCGCCCGGCCCGCGCGGGTACGCATCCGCAGCCGGAAGCCGTGGGTCTTCGACCGTCGGCGGTTGTTCGGCTGGAACGTGCGCTTGCTCACGAGGTACTCCCACTACACGACATCGGCGGTGCGCACCCACCGGTGGGCGGGCGCGCGCGGGGCGACCGGGACGGACGGCGACGTGCCGCATCCCGGCGACCCCGGAAGCTGGTCCCTGCGGAACGGAGCACCGGCGCTCTCCACCTGCGCGGGGACGCCGCGCGGGCAGGGAGGGCGGCCGGGACCGTCCACAGACTCCAGCCAGCATAACCGAGAATCCGGCGACGCCGAAGACCGGGCGGATCGCGACTCCCGATGGTCCCCCCGACGAGGCGCCGGAGCACGGCGGCACGCCGGAGCCGACGCGCCCGGGCGCGTCGCGGGAGCGTTGCCCGGCTGTGGATGGGGCTGTTAGCGTCGCCGTCGCTCCGCGTCGGACGTCAGGGTCACGGCGCGCGGGCCGACCCCCTCGGTCAACCGACCGTCGAACCGTCCGTCCTCCCGCCCCCACTGGCCTCCGACCAGCAGCGATGTCCGTCGCTACCGGACCGGCGCCCGGCCCCGGCAGTGTCGCTCGCCGACCGTGCACAGCCTGTGGACACCGGTGTGGACCCAGTGCGTCCGCGCATCCACAACGGGTAGTCCACCGGGACCGTCCCCGGTGCCGCGAGGTGCTGGGGACGCCGGGGAACCGGACGGGGGACCGGGGTCGACACCGATCGGGGAGGAAGAAACGGCATGGCCGATGCCACGCTGGACCTGGCGACCGTCTGGGACCAGATCCGCGAGCGGCTGGCGACGAGCCTGTCCCCTCAGCAGAACGCGATGCTGAACCTCACCCGGCCGCTGATGCTCGTCGAGGACACCGCGGTGCTCGCGGCGCCCAACGAGTTCACCCAGACCGTGCTCGAGTCCCGGATGCGGCGGGTGCTCGCCGAGGCGCTGTCCGAGCAGTTCGGCCGCGACATCCGCGTCGCCGTCCAGCTCGAGGACGCCCCCGCCGGCCCCCAGGGCGACAGCCAGGACGAGGAGCCCACGCGCCGCCCGTGGTCGGCCGCCGAGGCGCAGCGCGCCGAGGAGGACCGGGCCAGCCGGGACCGGGCCGACGACGGGCGCAGCGCCTTCGGCGTGCGGACCGACGCGGTGAGCTCCGCGCCGTGGGACCGGGACGCCGGCGACGACCTGCCCGCGCGCGCCGACTCCGAGGTGCGCGAGCTGCGCCCGGCCGACCGCGCCCCGGTCGACCGCGGGGCGCCCGAGGACTGGGCCACCACCACCTGGGGGTCCGAGCCCACCGGACGCGACTGGGGTGGCGCCGGGGACGGCGGCACCGCCGACGTCCTGCCCTTCGACCTCGACGCACCGGCCGGCACCGACCAGCGCGGCCGGGCCGCCGGCGGGGGAGGCCGCGGGCGCCGTCCCGAGGCGGGCCGCCCAGCGGGCCTGGACCCGGGTCTGAACCCCAAGTACGTCTTCGACAGTTTCGTCATCGGCAACAGCAACCGGTTCGCCCACGCCGCGGCGGTCGCGGTGGCCGAGGCGCCGGCCCGCGCGTACAACCCGCTGTTCATCTACGGCGAGTCCGGGCTGGGCAAGACCCACCTGCTGCACGCGATCGGCCACTACGCCGCGCGGATGTTCCCCAACGTCAAGGTGCGCTACGTCAGCACCGAGGAGTTCACCAACGAGTTCATCAACCTGGTGCACTCCGGGCGGGCCGAGGACTTCCGCCGCCGCTACCGGGACATCGACTTCCTGCTCATCGACGACATCCAGTTCCTGGAGCGCGCCGAGCGGACGCAGGAGGAGTTCTTCCACACCTTCAACACGCTGCACAACGCCAGCAAGCAGATCGTCATCACCTCCGACCGGGCGCCGAAGAAGCTGACGACGCTGGAGGACCGGCTGCGCACGCGGTTCGAGTGGGGCCTGATCACCGACGTCCAGGCGCCCGACCTCGAGACCCGCATCGCGATCCTCCGCAAGAAGGCGTGGGGCGAGCGCCTGCAGGTGCCCGACCAGGTGCTCGAGTTCATCGCCAGCAAGGTGCAGACCAACATCCGCGAGCTCGAGGGCGCGCTCATCCGCGTCACCGCGTTCGCATCGCTCAACAAGCAGCAGGTCGACCTGCCCCTGGCCGAGCTCGTGCTCAAGGACCTCATCAGCGACGAGCAGGGCCCGCAGATCACCGCGGCGATCATCATGGCCGCGACGGCGGAGTACTTCTCGGTGACGATGGAGGAGCTGCAGGGCTCCAACCGCAGCCGCACGCTGGTCAACGCCCGCCAGATCGCGATGTACCTGTGCCGCGAGCTGACCGAGCTGTCACTCCCGCGGATCGGGGCCTCCTTCGGCGGCAAGGACCACACCACGGTCATGCACGCCGTCAAGAAGATCACCAACCTGATGAGCGAGCGCCGGGCCACCTACACGCAGGTCACCGAGCTCACCGCCCGCATCAAGAGCCGCGCCCGGCAGTAACTTCGTCGTCCTCCGGACGACACCGCCTCCACGTGCCGTCCCCGGCCACGTGGAGCTGTTCAGTCGTTCCTGCGCGGAACCCTCCGGGCCCCACTCGGCTCGACGGTGCCGTTCCCCGGCGCGTCCCCCGGCTCCACGGGTGCCGTTCCCGGCTCTCGCACCGTCGTCGCCCGCCGGCTGGATCAGGCGCCCTTCCCTGCTCTCGCTGCCCGTCGTCCGCCGTTCCCGTCCTCATCCCTCGACCCGTATCCCAGGGTTTGTCCACAGCGGTGGACAGAAGTCGACAGCCGGGATGTGCTCATCGGAGGCGGTAGCTGCCGGTATCCGGCCGGTGACCGTCGTCTACTCGTCGAGAAGTTGTCCCCAGACATGTGCACAGGTTGGGGAGATCTCGTGCCCGCGACGTCACCACCGGTGACCTCCGCTGGGCGGCCCTAGCCCATCGCCCGGCGGTCGCACAACCCCTTGACACCGCGTTGACCTGCGCATATGTCGCGGTGCCCGGTCGACGGCCGGCCGCCGGCCGCGGGCGTCCACGCACGCCCTGGGCACGACCTGGGGATCGCGCCGGGAGAGACAGGGGACAGGGAGTGGACGCCGCCGGGGGACGGTGAACAACCGTCGAGATGTCCACGTGTCGACACAGGCGGAGCGGTCACCGCCCACAACGGGCCAACAGGCCCATTCCGGCCCTGAGCAGCACGAAGGGCCTCGATCCCCAGCTTCCACACCAGTGATGACGAGGATGAGGGAGTTATCTCGGAGATTTCTCGAACCACACTCTGGGTGGGGAAGCTGCGGCCCGAGGGGCCGGACGCTGCTCAGGAGCACTCATCGAGGGACAGGGTTTCCCCCGGGGGCACAGCAACAGGCACGATGAGCACCGCACCGGCGGCGCAGCTCCGCGCCTCCACACCGGTGCGCCGTGGACGCTGAACAGATCGGGTGGGTCGAGAGATGAAGTTCCGGGTGGCACGTGAGGTGCTCGCCGACGCCGTCGCCTGGACGGCACGCAGCCTGCCGCCGCGTCCGTCGGTACCGGTGCTCGCCGGGATCCTGCTCGAGGTCGACGGCAACCAGCTGTCGGTCTCCGGCTTCGACTACGAGGTGTCCGCCCGCGCCGAGGTCGACGTGAACGCCACCGAGGCCGGTCGCGTCCTCGTCCCGGGCCGGCTGCTCGCCGAGATCACCCGCGCGCTGCCGCCGCACCAGGTCGACATCACCGCCGAGGGCCCGCGGCTGTCCATCACCTGCGGCAACGCCCGCTTCAGCCTGCCGACGCTGCCGGTCGAGGACTACCCGTCCCTGCCGTCGATGCCGTCGTCGGCCGGTCTCGTGGACAGCGACGTCTTCGCCGAGGCGGTCGGACAGGTGGCCGTCGCCGCTGGTCGCGACGACACCCTGCCGATGCTCACCGGCGTCCGCCTGGAGATCGAGGACGACCTGATCACCCTCGCCGCCACCGACCGCTACCGGCTGGCGGTGCGCGAGTTCGCCTGGCGCCCGGAGACCCCGGGGGTGTCCGCTGCGGTGCTCGTGCCGGCGCGCACGCTCGCCGACGCCGCCAAGACCCTGACGAGCGGACCGGAGATCGTGCTCTCGCTGTCGTCGGGCAGCTCCGGCGAGGGCATCCTGGGCCTGTCCGGCAAGGACCGGCAGACCACGACCCGGCTGCTCGACGCCGAGTTCGTGAAGTACCGCGCGATCATGCCGAACGAGTCGAACTCCCACGCCACGCTGCCGGTGGGCCTGTTCACCGACGCCGCCAAGCGCGTGGCCCTCGTGGCCGAGCGCGGCACCCCGCTGCGCTGCGAGTTCACGCCCGGCCAGGTCACCCTGCGCGCGGGCGGTACGGACGAGGAGGGGCAGGCCGAGGAGCGCTGCGACGTGGAGTTCGACGGCGAGCCGCTCACCATCGGCTTCAACCCGACGTTCCTGCTCGACGGGCTGGCCGCCGTGCACAGCGACCGGGCGCGCATGGACTTCACCAGCCCGCTCAAGCCCGCCGTGCTCTCCGGCGTCGACGAGCCCGCCGCCGACGACGACCAGCAGTCGCGGCCGGCCGAGCGGACGGGGAGCTACCGCTACCTGATCATGCCGGTGCGTCTCCCGGGCTGAGCCCCGGTGTCGCGGGACCTTGCCGCGGCCAGCACGATGAGCACTGGATCCGGGATCGACAAGAGGGGACTTCCGTCGTGCAGCTGGGGCTGATCGGGCTGGGCAAGATGGGCGGCAACATGGCCGAGCGGCTCCGCCGCGCCGGCCACGAGGTGGTCGGGTACGACCACTCGCCGGGGAAGCGGGACGTCGAGAGCCTCCCCGAGCTGGTCGAGGCGCTCTCCGAGCCGCGCGTCGTGTGGGTGATGGTCCCCGCAGGTGAGCCGACCCGGTCGACGGTCAAGGAGCTCGGCGAGCTGCTCAGCCCGGGGGACGTCGTCATCGAGGGCGGCAACTCCAAGTACACCGATGACCAGGTGCACGACGTCATGCTCCGCGAGAAGGGCGTCGGCTACATCGACGCCGGCGTCTCCGGCGGGGTCTGGGGCCTGGAGAACGGTTACGCGCTGATGGTCGGCGGCACGAAGGAGGACGTCGCCAAGGCGCAGCCGATCTTCGACGCCCTGAAGCCGCCCGCGCCGGAGGACGAGTCCGGTCAGGCGCTGCCCGGCGCCGGGTTCGTGCACGCCGGTCCCGTCGGTGCCGGGCACTTCAGCAAGATGGTCCACAACGGCATCGAGTACGCGATGATGCAGGCCTACGGCGAGGGGTACGAGCTGCTGGCCGCCGTCGACCTGATCGAGGACGTCCCGGGCGTCGTCGCCTCCTGGACGCAGGGCACCGTCATCCGTTCCTGGCTGCTGGACCTGCTGGTGCGCGCCCTGCAGGAGGACCCCGAGCTGGACCGGATCAAGGGCTACGCCGAGGACTCCGGCGAGGGCCGGTGGACCGTCGAGCAGGCCATCGAGAACGCCGTCCCCATGCCGACGATCGCGGCGTCCCTGTTCGCCCGCTTCGTCTCCCGCCAGGACGACTCGCCCACCATGAAGGCCGTCGCCGCCCTGCGCCAGCAGTTCGGCGGGCACGCGGTGCACGCCGTCCAGGCGCAGGAGGCCGAGCGCCCGGCATGACGCAGCAGGGCCAAAGTTGCCACTTTGGCCCTGGGGGAGGGTGACGGGTGTACGTCCGGCACCTGCAGCTCGGGTCGTTCCGGAGCTGGGAGCGCGTGGACCTGGCGCTCGGGCCCGGCCCGACGGTGTTCGTGGGGCGCAACGGCGAGGGCAAGACCAACCTCGTCGAGGCGGTCGGCTACCTCGCGACGATGAGCAGCCACCGGGTCTCCAGCGACGCGCCGATGGTCCGCCACGGCGACAGCCAGGCGGTCGTCCGCGCGGCCTTGCGGCGGGGTGACCGCGAGCTGCTCGTCGAGATCGAGATCAACCCCGGCCGGGCGAACCGGGTGCGGGTCAACCGCGCCCCGCTCCCCCGGCCGCGCGAGCTGCTCGGCCTCGTGCGCACCGTCCTGTTCGCGCCCGAGGACCTGGCGCTGGTGCGCGGCGACCCGACCGAGCGCCGCCGGTTCCTCGACGAGCTGCTGGTCACCCGCACCCCTCGCCTGGCCGGCGTCCGCTCGGACTACGACCGGGTGCTCAAGCAGCGCAACGCCCTGCTCAAGACCGCGCGGCTGGCGCGCGGCAAGGCGATCGAGACCCTCGACGTCTGGGACGGCCACCTGACCGACTTCGGCGGGCAGCTCCTGGCCGCCCGGCTGCAGCTGGTCGCCGACCTCGCCCCGCACATGGCCCAGGCCTACGCCGGCGTCGCCGGCGAGGGGGCGGCGGTGGCCGGGCTCGGGTACACCTCGACCGTGCCGCTGGCCGGCGACGGGACGGCGGTGGCGCTGGAGGGCGCCGTGCCGTCTGCCGCCGAGCTGACGGCGGCGATGCGGGAGCGGATCGCCGAGCGGCGCAACGACGAACTCGACCGCGGGATGACGCTGGTCGGCCCCCACCGCGACGACCTCGTCATCCACCTCGGCCCGGCCCCGGCCAAGGGGTTCGCCAGCCACGGGGAGTCGTGGTCGCTGGCGCTCGCGCTGAAGCTGGCGACCTTCGCCCTCTTGAGGGCCGACGGCGAGGACCCGATCCTGGTCCTGGACGACGTCTTCGCCACCCTCGACGCCGAGCGGCGGGCTGCCCTGGCCACGGTCGCGGCCTCCGCCGAGCAGACGCTGATCACCGCGGCCGTGCTCGAGGACGTGCCGCAGGAGCTCCGCGGCGCGCGGGTGGAAGTGGGTGGCGGGTACGCCGTCCTGGTCAAGGACGCGATCCCGGCCGGCGAGGGGAGGGTGCCGTGAGCGAGGAACGGCCGGCCCGCCCCAGCGACATCGCACGGGCCGCCCTCGAGGCCGCCCGCGCCGCGTCGGCCGCGCGCCCGCAGCCCACGCGCCGGCGGATCGCCGGCCCCCGGCGGAAGTGGACGGGTGCGGGACCGGGTGCCGACGACCCGCAGCCGCTCGGCAAGCTGGTGGACTCGCTGATCACCGAGCAGGACTGGTCCGAGCGCACCCGGGTCGGCGCCGTCTTCGGCCGGTGGTCGGCCCTGGTCGGCCCCGACATCGCCGAGCACTGCCGGCCCGAGACCCTCACCGAGGGCGAGCTGCTGGTCGTCGCGGAGTCCACCGCGTGGGCGACGCAGCTGCGGCTCCTGGCGCCGACGATCCTGGGCAAGCTGCGCGCGCAGGTCGGCGGGGACGTCGTGACCCGCTTGCGCGTTGTGGGACCGACGGCCCCGAGCTGGAAGAAGGGCCCGCGCTCCGTGCGCGGGCGGGGGCCGCGCGACACGTACGGCTGAGACGACTCCAGGACAGGCGACGGAAGGGCACCGATGAGCACCCCGCGGGACCGCGACGGCTTCGAGGAGGGCTTCGACGACCAGGCGGGTCGCGGCTGGCAGGAGCCGTCGCACCTCTCCGGTGACGAGGCCGGGGACCAGCCCAACTTCGCCGACCGCCGCAAGCAGCCGCGCGACAGCGACCACACCGCCGAGGGAGCGTCCTGGCAGCCGCCGGGGTGGGACCTGCCCGCGGCCACTCCCGACAGGGGGCAGGGCGTCGACCCGTCCTGGGCGCCGCCGACCTCGCCCGGCAGCCCGCCGGCCACCACGGCCCCGGAGCGGACCGGCGGCCTGTTCGGCGGACGGCAGCGGCAGCAGGACCCCGAGATGACCCGGGCGTTCACCTACGAGGGCGACCAGCTCGGCGCGCAGAGCTGGGCGCTCCAGCACGGCTGGACGATCTCGGACGGCAGCGGGCCCCAGGACGCCGTCCTCGCCGAGCTGATGGCCGGATCGCCGGTGCGCCCGGGCAAGGAGGCGCGGGCGGCCGGGGTGCTGCGCGGGCGCGCCGGAGCCGTGGAGCTCGTCGCCTTCGACGTCGTCTACCCGTGGGGCCGGCAGTGGGTGGCGAAGTACGCCATCACGGCCGCGCCCGTGCTCGGTGCGGTCCCGGGGCTGCGGCTGTCCCCGGCGCGGCTGTGGAAGCACCGCACCGGCGGCCTGATCCCGCTGCAGAGCGGGAACGACGCCTTCGACACCCGCTGGCAGCTGCTGGTCGCCGAGGACGGTCCGCAGGTGCGCCGCCTCGTCCAGGACCCCGCGGTGCAGGGCCTGCTCCTGGGCAGCGACGACGGCGACGAGTTCTGGACCGGCGCCGGGCACGTGGCCGGCGTCCGGCCCGACGGGCACCGGCCGCAGCTCATCGAGCACCACGCCCGGTTGCTGACCGCGATCGTCGGCGCGCTCGCCGCCGGCTACTGAGCGGGCCGGTCCGCTGACCGCGCCCGACGGGACGGACCCGGCCGCCGCCCGCCCCGTGCGGGCCGGGCTGCGCGAGCTGCTGCCGCTGCTGCGGCCGCACCGCGCGGCGCTGGCGCTCGCGGCGGCCCTCTCCCTGGTGGGGGCTGTCGCGGCGTTGGCCCAGCCGGCGCTGGTCGCCCGGGTCATCGACGCGGTGGGGGCCGGGCGGTCCCTGCTGCCCGGGGTCGCCGCCCTGGTGACCGTGCTCGTGGCCGGCGCGTTCCTCGGTGCGGCGCAGCAGTTCGTGCTGCAGCGCACCGCGGAGGGTGTCGTGCTGAGCACGCGCCGGACGCTCACCGACCGGCTGCTGCGGCTGCCGGTGGTCGAGTACGACCGCCGGCGGACCGGTGACCTGATGTCCCGCGTGGGTGCCGACACCACGCTGCTGCGGGCGACAGTCACCTCCGGCGTCGTCGAGGTCGCCGGGTCGGTGGTGATCGCGGTCGGCGCGCTCGTCGCGATGGCGCTGGTCGACGTCTGGCTGCTGCTGGTCACCGTGGTCGCCGTCGGCTCCGGGATGGCGGTGGCGATCAGCGTCTCCCGCGGGGTCCGGCGGCTCTCCCGCCAGGCGCAGGAGGCCGTCGGGGCGATGACCGCGGCGCTGGAGCGGGCGCTCTCGGCGGTCCGGACCATCCGCGCCAGCGGCGCCACCACGCGCGAGGTGGCGTCGATCGGCGAGACGGCGGGCCGGGCCTACGACTCGGGCGTGCAGGTGGCTCGGCTGCAGGCCCTGGTCTCCCCGGCCAGCTCCATCGCCGTCCAGGGTGCCTTCCTGGCCGTGCTCGGCCTCGGCGGGTACCGGGTGGCGACCGGCTCGATCGAGGTCGCCGACCTGATCGCCTTCATCCTCTACCTGTTCCTGCTGGTCATGCCGCTGGGCCGGTTCGTGCACGCCTGGACGGAGATCCAGACCGGCCTCGGCGCCCTCGCCCGGATCCAGGAGATCCTCGGCCTCGAGCCGGAGCACGACGAGCGCCCGGAGCGCCCTCCGGCGGGCACCGCGCCGGCCGGTGCGCCGCTGCTCGAGCTCGACGACGTCTCGTTCGCCTATCCCGACGGCACCCCGGTGCTGCGCGGGGTCTCGCTCGAGGTGCCCGCCGGCAGCCGGGTCGCCCTGGTCGGGCCCTCCGGCGCCGGCAAGTCGACGATCCTGGCGCTCATCGAGGGCTTCTACCCGGTGGGCTCGGGCGCCGTGCGGTGGGCGGGGACCGACGTCCGGGAGCTGCCGCGCGCGGCGTTGCGGGCCCGGCTCGGGTACGTCGAGCAGGAGGCCCCGGTGCTGGCCGGCTCGGTGCGGGACAACCTGCTCCTCACCCGGCCGGACGCGACCGACCCGGAGCTGTGGGCGGTGCTCGCCGACGTCGGCCTCACCGAGGTGGTGCGGCGGTCGCCGCGCGGCCTCGACGTGCTCGTGGGGGACGAGGGCGTGCTGCTCTCCGGCGGCGAGCGGCAGCGGCTGGCCATCGCCCGTTCCCTGCTGGCCAGGCCGGACCTGCTCCTGCTGGACGAGCCGACCGCCAGCCTCGACGCCCGCAACGAGGGGCTGCTGCGCGAGACGCTGGCCGCGGCCGCCGCCGACCGCGCGCTGCTGGTGGTGGCCCACCGGCTGTCCACCGTGCTCGACAGCGACCAGATCGTGGTGCTGGACCAGGGCCGGGTGGTCGCGCGGGGCACGCACGACGAGCTCGTGGACAGCAGCCCGCTCTACCGGGAGCTCGCCGCCGCCCAGCTGCTGGTCTAGGTCCGGCCGACGAGTGGGGCCCGGAGGGCTCCGCGAGGAGGGCGGGGTGGGGCTCCGCTCGGTCGGGACGGCACCTGGCCGCGGTGCGGCCCGGAGGGGCGCGATGTCATTGCCCCTCCGCCGCCCGGGCGATGCCCTTGACCATGCCGCCGAAGACCACGCCGTGGAAGGCCGCGATCGCCCACCAGTAGGCGTGCCCGGCCAGCCCGTGCGGGGCGAACGTGGCGCGCTGGCGCAGGACCGTCGACCCGTCCGCGGGGTCCCCGTGTTCCACGTGGAACTCCAGCCAGGCGAGGCCGGGCAACCGCATCTCCGCACGCAGCCGCAGCAGGCTGCCCCGCTCGAGCTCCTCCACGCGCCAGAAGTCCAGGGCGTCCTCGACGAAGAGCTTCTGCGGGTTGCGCCGTCCCCGGCGCAGGCCCACGCCGCCCACCGCCCGGTCGAGCCAGCCGCGCACCCGCCAGGCCAGCGGGAAGGAGTACCAGCCGGTGTCCCCGCCGATCCCCTCGACGACCCGCCACAGCTCGGCCGGGTCCGCCGTCGTCGTCCGCGTGCGCTCGTCGACGTACAGCGTCCCGCCGGCCCAGTCCGGGTCGGTGGGCAGCGGGTCGGACGGCGCCCCGGGCACCGAGGCGCCCGACCACCGGGTGGCGACGGCGGAGTCGCGCACCCGGGCGACGGCCAGCCGGACCGCCTCGTCGAAGCCGAGCAACCCCTCCGGCGGGTCGGGGACGAACTCGGCGATGTCGTGCTCGTGGCAGACGACGGTGTTCCGCAGCGACTCGACCAGCGGGCGGGCGATCCCGGCAGGAACGGGCGTGATGAGACCGACCCAGTGGCTCGACAGGGAGGGCGAGAACAGCGGGACCGGCAGGATCCGGCGGCGGGGGAGGCCGGCCACCACGGCGTAGCGCTGCATCATCTCGGCGTAGCTCATGACGTCGGGTCCGCCGACGTCGAAGGCCCGGTTCACCGTGGCGGGCAGCCGCGCGCAACCCACGAGGTACCGCAGCACGTCGCGGACGGCGATGGGCTGGATCCGGCTGTGCACCCAGCGCGGCGTGACCATGACCGGCAGCCGCTCGGTGAGGTAGCGGAGCATCTCGAACGACGCCGACCCGGACCCGAGCACGACGGCGGCCCGCAGCACGACGGTCGGCACCCCCGAGCCGAGCAGGATGTCGGCCACCTCGGTGCGTGAGCGCAGGTGCGGGGAGAGTTCCTCGCCCTCGGGCCGCAGCGCCCCCAGGTACACCAGCCGCTCGACGCCTGCCTCCCGCGCGGCCGCGGCCATGGTCCGCGCCGCCTGCCGGTCGGTCTCCTCGAAGGCGGACCCGCTGCCGAGGGCGTGCACCAGGTAGTAGACGACGTCCGCACCGGCGCACGCGGCCGCCACCTGGCCGGCGTCGGTGGCGTCGGCCCGGGCCACCTCGACGTCGGCCGCCCACGGCCGGTCACGCAGCCGCTCGGGGGACCGGGTCATCACCCGGACCCGGTGGCCGGCCGCCAGCAGCTCGGGGACCAGCCGCCCGCCGATGTAGCCGGTCGCGCCCGTGACCAGGCACAGCTTCGGTTCCTCGGTGGCCATGAGCCGAGTGTCGCCGCCATCGGGACCGCGCGCTCGAATCGCGGGACCCCAGGGGGAGCAGGACGATCGGACGCGCCCCGGCGACGCCGGTCGACCCGCATCCCGCCCCCAGGAGGTCCCGATGGCCGACACCGCCGCGACGGAGGACCGGACGAGGGACGGCCAGCCCGCGCTCAAGCGGGTGATGGGTCCCGGTCTGCTCCTGCTGTTCATCGTCGGGGACGTCCTCGGGACGGGCATCTACGCGCTGACCGGCACGGTCGCCGCCGAGGTGGGCGGCGTGGTCTGGCTGCCGTTCCTCGTCGCCTTCCTGGTCGCCCTGGTGACCGCGTTCAGCTACCTGGAGCTCGTCACCAAGTACCCGCAGGCCGCGGGGGCGGCGCTCTACGCGCACAAGGCCTTCGGCGTCCACTTCCTGACGTTCCTGGTCGCCTTCGCCGTCATGAGCTCGGGCATCACGTCGGCGTCGACGGCCGCGCGGGCGTTCAGCGCGAACGCCGCGGAGGTGCTGGGCCTCGACCTCGGTGACGGCATCGGCATCACCCTCATCGGGCTGGGCTTCATGACGCTCATCGCGCTGGTCAACCACCGCGGGGTCGGCGAGAGCGTCAAGACCAACGTGGTGCTCACCTGCGTCGAGCTCAGCGGCCTGCTCATCGTGATCGGGGTGGGCGTGTGGGCGCTCGGCATCGGCGAGGGCGACTTCTCGCGGGTCACCGAGTTCGACACGGGGGACGACTCGGTCCTCACGGGCGTCATCGCCGCGACCGGTCTGGCCTTCTTCGCGATGGTCGGCTTCGAGGACTCGGTGAACATGGCCGAGGAGTGCAAGGAGCCCCGGCGGATCTTCCCGAAGGTGCTGCTGCTCGGGCTGGGCATCACCGGGCTGATCTACGTGCTGGTCTCGGTGTCGGCGATCGCGCTGGTGCCGCCGGACCAGCTGAGCGAGGGCGAGACGCCGCTGCTCCAGGTCGTGGAGGCCGGCGCACCGGGCTTCCCGATCGGCCTGTTCGGCGTCATCACGATGTTCGCGGTCGCCAACACCGCCCTGATCAACATGCTCATGGCCAGCCGGCTGGTCTACGGGCTGGGCCGCGAACGGGTGCTGCCGCCGGTGCTCGGCCGGGTGCACCGGAGCCGGCGCACGCCGACCGTGGCGATCCTCTTCACCACGGCGCTGGCGTTCGGCCTGGTCACCTTCGTCGGGGCCGTCCCGGCGCTGGGCGGGACGACGGCGCTGCTGCTGCTCGTCGTCTTCACCGTCGTGAACGTCGCCGTCCTGGTGCTGCGCCGGCAGCGGGTCGACGCCGACCACTTCCGCACCCCGACGGTGCTGCCGGTCGTCGGCGCGCTGGCGTGCGGGTTCCTCGCCACCCCCTGGGCGGGCCGCCCCGCCGAGCAGTACCGGATCGCCGGCATCCTGCTGGCGATCGGCGTCGTCCTGTGGGGCGTGACCGTGCTGGTGAACCGGCGCAGCGGCGGGCGGGCACCCGACTTCGACCCCGCCGCGCTGGCCGACGACCGCCCGTAGGCACCCCCGGACGCACCGCGATCGGCCCAGCGGCCCCGAGGACGGCGTGTCCCCCGCCCGGGCAGCACCGGAGGTGGCGGGCGAGCCGGAAGGGGCTCAGACACGACGTGAGGGCGTGGACGGCGGCATTCCTGTCGGTGGACCCGGTATCCTGGGTGACAGAAACCGCCAGCAACCGGCTCAGCGCCGTTGTGCGTCCTCGCGCCCCCATCTCCCTGTGGGGGTGCCGCGTGCCGGTTGCGCGAAAGGAAGGGCCCACGTGGTCGCAGCAGCGCAGACCCAGAACGCCTACTCGGGCAGCTCCATCACCGTGCTCGAGGGGCTCGAGGCGGTCCGTAAGCGCCCCGGTATGTACATCGGCTCCACCGGTGAGCGCGGCCTCCACCACATGGTGTGGGAGGTCGTGGACAACGCCGTCGACGAGGCGCTGGCCGGCTTCTGCGACACCGTCAAGGTGACCCTGCTGGCCGACGGCGGCGTGCGGGTCGAGGACAACGGCCGTGGCATCCCGGTCGACATGCACCCGGTCGAGAAGCGCCCGACCGTCGAGGTGATCATGACCGTCCTGCACGCGGGCGGGAAGTTCGACGGCAAGAGCTACGGCGTCTCCGGCGGTCTGCACGGCGTCGGCGTCACCGTGGTCAACGCCCTGTCCACGCGGCTCCACGTCCGCGTCTGGCGAGACGGCACGGAGTGGGAGCAGTCCTACGCCGAGGCCAAGCCCGGCCCCCTGGAGGAGGTCGGCCCGACCAAGAAGCGCGGCACCGCGATCACCTTCTGGGCCGACGGCGGCATCTTCGAGACGACGACCTACTCGTTCGACACGATCAACCGCCGCCTGCAGGAGATGGCCTTCCTCAACAAGGGCCTGACCATCGTCCTGCGCGACGAGCGCCCCGGTCAGGGCAAGGCGGACACCGGCCTGGCCGAGGAGGCGTCCGTCGTCGAGGAGGCGCCGACGCCCGGCCACGAGGACGAGGCGTTCGAGCCCACGGAGATCACCTACCGCTACGACAGCGGCCTGGTCGACTACGTGGCGCACATCAACCGCCGCCGGACGCCGATCCACAAGTCGGTGATCAGCTTCGGGGCCGAGGGCACGGGCAAGAACGACACCGCGATGTCCCTCGAGGTGGCGATGCAGTGGTCCGACGCCTACTCGGAGTCGGTGCACACGTTCGCCAACATCATCAACACGCACGAGGGCGGCACCCACGAGGAGGGCTTCCGCGCGGCGCTGACCTCGATCGTCAACCGGTACGCCGTCGACAAGAAGCTGCTCAAGGAGAAGGACGAGAAGCTCACCGGCGACGACATCCGCGAGGGCCTGGCCGCCATCGTCTCGGTGAAGCTCGGTGACCCGCAGTTCGAGGGCCAGACCAAGACCAAGCTCGGCAACACCGAGGTCAAGGGCTTCGTGCAGCGGGTCTGCAACGAGCAGATCGGCCACTGGTTCGAGGCCAACCCGACCGAGGCCAAGACGATCATCAACAAGGCCTCGTCCGCCGCCCGCGCCCGCCGCGCGGCGCAGGACGCCCGCAAGCTGGCCCGCAAGAGCCTGCTCTCGGTCAGCGGGCTGCCCGGCAAGCTCGCCGACTGCCGCTCGACCGATCCGCGCAACTCCGAGGTCTACATCGTCGAGGGCGACTCGGCCGGCGGTTCCGCCAAGTCCGGCCGCGACTCGATGTACCAGGCGATCCTGCCCATCCGCGGCAAGATCATCAACGTCGAGAAGGCGCGCATCGACCGGGTCCTCAAGAACACCGAGGTCCAGTCGATGATCACCGCCTTCGGCACGGGCATCCACGACGAGTTCGACATCTCGAAGCTCCGGTACCACAAGATCGTCCTGATGGCCGACGCCGACGTCGACGGCCAGCACATCAGCACGCTGCTGCTCACCCTGCTGTTCCGCTTCATGCGGCCGCTGGTGGAGGGGCAGTACGTGTACCTGGCCAAGCCCCCGCTCTACAAGATCAAGTGGGGCGGCAAGCACGGCGACGAGTACGCCTACAGCGACCGGGAGCGCGACGCCGTCGTGAAGGCCGGCGTCGAGGGCGGCCGCAAGATCAAGGACGAGATGATCCAGCGGTTCAAGGGGCTCGGCGAGATGAACGCCAGCGAGCTCTGGGAGACCACGATGAACCCGGAGACCCGCGTCCTGCGGCAGGTCACGCTCGAGGACGCCGCCGCCGCGGACGAGCTCTTCAGCATCCTCATGGGCGAGGACGTCGAGGCCCGGCGCAGCTTCATCACCCGCAACGCCAAGGACGTCCGGTTCCTGGACGTCTGAGGCCCCCGGCTCCGCATCTCCGCACCGAACACTGAGGACCTGAACCGTGACGGACATCCCCACCCGCGACCGCATCGAGGCGGTCGACCTCCAGCAGGAGATGCAGCGCAGCTACATCGACTACGCGATGAGCGTGATCGTCGGCCGCGCCCTGCCCGAGGTGCGCGACGGCCTCAAGCCGGTGCACCGCCGGGTGCTCTTCGCGATGTACGACCAGGGCTTCCGGCCCGACCGCGGCTACGTGAAGTGCGCCCGCCCGGTCGCCGAGGTGATGGGTAACTACCACCCCCACGGCGACTCGGCGATCTACGACGCCCTCGTCCGCCTGGCCCAGCCGTGGTCGATGCGCTACCCGCTGATCGACGGGCAGGGGAACTTCGGCTCGCCGGGCAACGACCCGGCCGCCGCCATGCGGTACACCGAGTGCCGCCTCACGCCGCTGGCGATGGAGATGCTCGCCGGCATCGACGAGGAGACCGTCGACTTCCAGGGCAACTACGACGGCCGCACCCAGGAGCCCGTCGTCCTGCCCGCGCGCGTGCCCAACCTGCTGATCAACGGCTCCGCCGGCATCGCGGTCGGCATGGCCACCAACATGCCGCCGCACAACCTGCGCGAGGTCGCCGAGGCCGTCTTCTGGATGCTCGACCACCCGGACGCGGAGGCCGAGGAGGCCCTCACCGCGTGCATGGAGCGGATCAAGGGCCCCGACTTCCCGACCTACGGCCTGATCGTCGGCCGCGAGGGCATCGAGGACGCCTACCGCACCGGCCGCGGCTCGGTGCGCATGCGCGCCGTCGTCACCGTCGAGGAGGACTCGCGCGGGCGCGTCCAGCTGGTCGTCACCGAGCTGCCCTACCAGGTCAACCCGGACAACCTGGCCGAGTCGATCGCCGAGGCGGTCAAGGAAGGCCGCCTGCAGGGCATCAGCGAGATCGCCGACGAGTCCAGCGACCGCGTGGGCCGCCGGCTGGTCATCACGCTGCGCCGCGACGCCGTCGCCAAGGTCGTGCTGAACAACCTCTACAAGCACACCCAGCTGCAGACGAGCTTCGGCTGCAACATGCTCTCGATCGTCGACGGCGTGCCGCGCACGCTGCGGCTCGACGAGCTGGTGCGCAACTGGGTGCACCACCAGATCGAGGTCATCCAGCGCCGGACCCGCTACCGGCTGCGCAAGGCCGAGGAGCGCGCGCACATCCTGCGCGGCTACGCCAAGGCCCTCGACCAGCTCGACGCCGTCATCGCGCTGATCCGCAACAGCGAGTCGGCCGACGCCGCGCGCACCGGTCTGATGGAGCTGCTCGAGGTCGACGAGATCCAGGCCGTCGCCATCCTCGACCTGCAGCTGCGCCGCCTGGCCGCCCTCGAGCGGCAGCGGATCATGGACGAGCTGGCCGAGATCGAGGCCCGCATCCGCGACCTGCAGGAGATCCTCGACTCCCCGGAGCGGCAGCGGCAGATCGTCCGCGACGAGCTCGCCGAGATCGTCGAGAGGTACGGCGACGACCGGCGCACGCAGTTCGTCGCCAACGAGGGCGACGTCTCCATGGAGGACCTCATCGCGGAGGAGGAGGTCGTCGTCACCATCACGCGCACCGGCTACGCGAAGCGCACGAAGAGCGACCTCTACCGCTCCCAGCGCCGCGGCGGCAAGGGCGTGATGGGTGCCCAGCTGAAGCAGGACGACATCGTCGACCACTTCTTCGTGGGCTCCACCCACGACTGGATCCTGTTCTTCACCAACAAGGGCCGGGTGTACCGCTCGAAGGCCTACGAGCTGCCGGAGGCCAACCGCACGGCCCGAGGCCAGCACGTGGCGAACATCCTCGCGTTCCAGCCGGACGAGAAGATCGCCCAGGTCATGCAGATCAAGGACTACTCGGTCGCGCCGTACCTGGTCCTGGCCACCGCCCGCGGGCAGGTGAAGAAGACCCGGCTGACCGACTTCGACTCCCCGCGCCAGGGCGGCGTCATCGCGATCAACCTGCGCGACGGCGACGAGCTGGTCGGCGCCTCGCTGATCGGCGAGGACTCCGACCTGCTGCTCGTGACCCGGAAGGCGATGTCGATCCGGTTCACGGCCGACGACACGGCGCTGCGTCCCATGGGCCGTGCGACCGAGGGCGTGCGCGGCATCTCCCTCGGCGAGGACGACTCGCTGCTGTCGATGATGGTCGTCCAGGAGGGCGTCGACGTCCTCGTGGCCACCGAGCGGGGCTTCGCCAAGCGGACCGGGATCGAGAACTACCCGAACCAGGGCCGCGGCGGGAAGGGCGTGCTCACCGCCGACCCGAAGGCGCGCAAGGGCGCCCTCGTCGGCGCGCTGGCCGTGACCCTCGGCGACGAGCTCTACGCCATCACCTCCGGTGGCGGCGTCATCCGGACGCCGGTCAACGGGGTGCGGCACAACAAGGACCGGGCCACCATGGGTGTCAAGCTCATGAACTTGCCGGAGGACGTGTCGATCGTGGCGATCGCCCGTACGACGGACAACGACGAGCCCGACGCCTAATCTGAGGCGCAGATGACAGGTGGCCGACCCGGTCACGCTGGGGAGCGGCGCGCGCCGCCCGGGGATGGGGAGACAGGCATGAGCGACCGGACGCAGGGTTCGGTGCGCACCGACTCCCCCGCCGGGGACGGAGCTGCGTCGGCAGGCACTCCGGCCGCGGCCGCTCCCCCCGCCTCGGCGACGCAGACCATCCCGGCGACGGGCAGCCAGCGGGCGCAGGCCCCCGGCACCGGCAGCGCGCCGGCCGCCGGCCAGCCCGCCGGTGCCCCGACGGTGCCGCCGGCGGCCGGAGCCGCGGCGGCGTCCGCCCCGCGGGGTCCCGAGGCGGACTCCAGCGGCGGCAAGGGGTCCCGTGGCCGCGGCACCGCCCGGTCCGGGGGTGGGCGCGGTCCCCGCAGGGCGCGGCTGCAGCTGCGGCACATCGACACCTGGTCGGCGCTGAAGATCTCGCTGGTCCTGTCGATCGCGTTGTTCTTCATCTGGATGGTCGCCGTCGGGATCCTCTACGGGGTCCTCAACGCGCTGGACGTCTTCGACACCCTCAACGACCTGTTCGGCCAGATCGGGTCCGCGTCCGGTGAGGGGGGCGGCGGCGACGTCGTCACCCCGGGCCTGGTGTTCGGCGGTGCGGCGATCATCGGCGCGATCAACATCGTGCTGATGACGGCGCTGTGCACCGTCGGGACGTTCATCTACAACCTCTGCTCCGACCTGGTCGGCGGCCTGGAGCTCACGCTCTCCGAGCGCGACTAGGCAATCTGTCGTCCTCCGGACGACACCGCGGCCACGTGCCGTCCCCCGGCAGGCGGAGCCGCTGCGTCGCGGCTCCGCGGAGCCCTCCGGGCCCCACTCGCCGCGACCTTGCCCCCCTGTCCGAAGCCTTCATCACTGCCAGGTACGCTGTTCGAGGTTCACGGGCCTGTAGCTCAGGCGGTTAGAGCGCATCCCTGATAAGGATGAGGCCGGAGGTTCAAGTCCTCCCAGGCCCACCCGTGTGCACGCTCGCCGGTTGCACGAGCCTCCGGCGCCGACCGGTCGAGGAGGCACCCCGCGTGCTGAAGAAGCTGGCGCTGGCCGCCATCGCCGCCGGTGCCCTGGCGGCCGTGCGGAAGCGCTCGAGCGGCAAGGCCGAGGCCGACCTCTGGCACGAGGCCACCAAGGGCCCGAACGCGGTCAGCACTCCCACCACCCGCTGAACCACCCGGCCGCTCCAGGCGGTCACCCGGGGACGTAGCTCAATTGGCAGAGCACCGCCTTTGCAAGGCGGGGGTTAGGGGTTCGATTCCCCTCGTCTCCACCCACCGCTGACGATCAGGCCGGCGACGGCCCCACCGCGGGCGCCCGGCCGTAGTCCACTGCCGACCGCACCGCCTCCGGCGCCGCCGCGACCATCTGCTGGTCCGGCCGGGCACCCAGGGCGTCGTTCACCGTCGAGAACGCGATCCGCAGCGCCACGTAGACGGTCGTCGCCAGGATCTGCGCCTCGTCCAGCCCCGTCTCCCGCAGGGCGTCCACGTCGGCCGGCGTCGTCCCGCTGGGGTCCCGGGCCAGCTGGCGGGCCCAGCGGGCCAGCGGGCGGTCACCCGGTTCCAGGGCGTCGTCGTCGCCCCGGAGCACCGCGGCGGCCACCTCGTCGCCGGCCTCGTCGGCCAGCCGCGTGCCCCACGCCAGCGAGCAGTGCGGGTCGCCGAGGGCGGCGGCCGAAGCGGCCACCAGGACGCCCCGCTGCCGGAACGAGAGCCCGGCCGCCGCGGCCGCCTCCCTGAGCTGGTCCATGAGCGCCTGCTGAGCGCCGGGCAGGTGGGCCCAGGCGTGCGAGAGGTTCATGACGTAACCGGCTTCGTCCCGGTCGTCGGCGAACAGCTGCTCGGCCGCCGGGGAGGGGGCAGCGGGCCGGAGGAAGCCCCGGTCCGTGCCCGTCTGGTCGACCGTCATGGGGAACCTCCCGGAAGCGCGCGGTGTCGGCGGCAACCTAGCCCGGTCGGCCCGTCCCGCGGCAGGTCCGCTGCCGCGCGGTGTTCCACGTGGAGCGCGGCCGGGAACCGGCCGGTCGTCCTCCTGGGATCGGTGGCAGAGTGGAGCCGTGACTGAATCGACTCCCGCCCGCCGCGCGGTGCTGCACACCAACCACGGCGACATCACCGTGGACCTGTTCCCCGACCACGCCCCCAAGACGGTCGCGAACTTCGCCGACCTCGCCGAGGGCGCCCGCGAGTGGACCCACCCGGAGACGCGTCAGAAGACGACGGACCCGCTGTACGACGGCACGATCTTCCACCGGGTGATCTCCGGCTTCATGATCCAGGGCGGTGACCCGCTGGGTCAGGGCTACGGCGGCCCCGGCTACCAGTTCGGCGACGAGTTCCACCCCGAGCTGTCCTTCGACCGGCCGTACCTCCTGGCGATGGCGAACGCCGGCCCGGGCACCAACGGCTCGCAGTTCTTCATCACCGTGGGACCCACCCCGCACCTCAACCGCAAGCACACGATCTTCGGCGAGGTGGCCGACCAGGCCAGCCGCGACGTCGTCGACCGCATCGCGACCACCCCCACCGCGCGCGGCGACCGTCCCGTCGAGGACGTCGTCATCGAGTCCGTCGAGGTGCAGCGCAGCTGACGGAGAACGCCGGCGACGGTCCCGTCCAGGGGCCCGCCCCGAGCGAGCGCGGGGTGGGCGGGACGGGGCCCTCGGCCTGCTACCGGCACCCGGACCGGCCGACCGGCATCTCCTGCACGCGGTGCGGCCGGCCCATCTGCCCGGAGTGCATGATCCCGGCCTCGGTGGGCTTCCAGTGCCCCGAGTGCGTCCGGGAGGGCAACGCCTCCATCCGGCCGGTCCGCCGCGGCAGCGGGTTGCGCGCGGCGGGCCGCCGGTGGGGCGCGGTGACCCTGACGCTCATCGCGCTGAACGTCGCGATGTTCGTCGTCACCGCGATCTCGGCGGTGTCCGTGGGCAACCCGCCCCTGGACAACTGGCGATCGCCGGTGTTCGCCGACCTGGCGCAGATGCCGATCCTCGTCCAGCTGGGCGAGTGGTGGCGGCTGCTCACCGCCGCGTTCCTGCACATCGGACCGCTGCACCTGGCCATGAACATGCTGGCGCTGCTGCTGTTCGGCTCCGAGCTCGAGCGGCAACTGGGCCGGTGGCGGTTCCTGGGGGTCTACCTGGTGTCCGCGCTCGGCGGCGCCACGGCCATCCAGCTGTTCGGCTTCCCCGGCGGTTACGTCGCCGGTGCCTCCACGGCGCTCTACGGGCTCCTGGGCGCTCTCGGCGTGCTGCTGATCGCCAACCGGCAGGACATCCGGGGCCTGCTCACCCTGCTGGCGATCAACGTGTTCATCAGCTTCCTGCCCGGTGTCTCGCTGCTGGGCCACCTCGGCGGCCTCGTGGGCGGTGCGCTCGCAGCCGGGGTCCTCGTCGCCACCCGCCGGCGGGAGAAGCTCCAGCTGCCCGGTCTGGCCGTGCTGGGCGTCGTCCTCGCCGTGGTGGCCGCGACCGTGCCGACGATCGTCGTCCTGAGCCTCTAGCGCGCCGTCGAGTCCATCCCGCGGAGGGCCCGGGCCACCGCCTCCGGGTCGGCGCCCAGGTCCCGGCGGCCCAGGACCACCAGGACGCCCTCGTCGTCGGGGCCGGTGGCGGTGTCGAGCTCCAGCGTGCGGCTGCGCATCCCGAGCCGGCGGGTCTCGCGCACGCGGATCCGCAGCCGGGCCCACGGCAGGTGGTGCCCACCGGTGACGTTCCGGACGTCGACCCCGTCGGGACCGGCCGCCAGCCGCGGCCGGGTCAGCACGTCGCGGACGGCGAGGGCGAGCACGAGGAGCGCACCGGCACCGACGAGGACCCGACCGGCGGCATCGAGGACGACGACGGCCAGCGCGAGGCCGACGCCCAGCACCGCCAGCGCGACCGTCTCACCGGGCCGGGGTGACCACTGCACGGGCCCAGCCTGCCAGTGCACCGCTCGTCCTACGATCGGTCAGGGCTGACCGTTCGGCGCCCGGACCGTCGTCGAGGAGTTCGACCATGCGAGATGCCGTCATCTGCGCCGCCGTGCGCACCCCCGTGGGCAAGCGCGGCGGGGGGCTGTCCGGCGTGCACGCCGTGGATCTCTCCGCCCACGTGCTCACTGCTCTGGCCGAGCGCTCGGGCATCGACCCCGGCGTCGTGGAGGACGTCTTCTGGGGATGCGTGAGCCAGGTGGGCGAGCAGACGTTCAACATCGGCCGCAACGCCGCGCTGGCGGCCGGCTGGCCGGAGAGCGTGCCGGGGACGACGATCGACCGCCAGTGCGGCTCCTCGCAGCAGGCCGTCGCCTTCGCCGCCGCCACCGTGATCAGCGGCCAGGCCGACGTCGTCGTCGCCGGCGGCGTCGAGTCGATGAGCCGGGTGCCCATGGGAGCCGCCCGGGGCGACGGGTCGGCCGGTAAGCCGCTGGGCCCGCGGTTCATGGAGCGCTACGGCGGCGTGTACCCGAACCAGGGCATCGGGGCGGAGATGATCGCCGAGCGCTGGGGCTTCTCCCGGACCCAGCTGGACGAGTTCTCCCTCGCCTCGCACGAGAAGGCCGCCAAGGCGCAGGCCGACGGCGCCTTCGACGAGGAGATCGCCCCGGTGCCCACGCCCGACGGCGTCGTCAGCGCCGACGAGGGGATCCGGCCGGGCGGCACGCTCGAGAAGCTGGCTGCGCTGAAGACCCCCTTCAAGGAGGACGGCGTCATCAGCGCCGGCAACGCCAGCCAGATCTCCGACGGCGCCGCGGCCCTGCTCGTCACCACCAGCGAGAAGGCCCGCGAGCTCGGGCTGACGCCGCTCGTGCGCATCCACACCACGGTGATGGCCGGCGACGACCCGGTCATCATGCTGACCGCGCCGATCCCCGCGACGCAGAAGGTGCTCGCCCGGTCCGGGCTGTCGATCGACGACATCGGCGTCTACGAGGTGAACGAGGCGTTCGCGCCGGTGCCCATGGCGTGGCTGTCCGACACCGGCGCCGACGACGCGCGGCTGAACCCGCGCGGCGGTGCCATCGCGCTCGGCCACCCCCTCGGCGGCTCCGGCGCCCGCATCATGACCACCCTCGTCCACCAGATGCGTGCCGACGGCATCCGCTACGGCCTGCAGACCATGTGCGAGGGCGGCGGGATGGCCAACGCCACCGTGCTGGAGCTGCTCGACGCCTGAGCCGGGTGCTTCCACGGCGCGGGGCCGGAGGTTCCCGCCGTGGAAGACGGACGCGCTCGCTGCAGCGCGACCCGGTCGTCGGCCGCGGTGCGGTCCGGAGGACCGCGATGTCGTGGTACCGACCGTTCCGTCGCCACACGGTTCCCATCCGTCACCGCCACGCGTGTACGCGCAGGTCAGCACGGGTAGAGGTGCTTCGCGGTCACCGTTCCGCCGTTGCCCGCATGTCGACACGTCCACAGCCGTGTGCACAGCTGGGGACAGACTCACACGGGTGTAGTTACCCCCGTGGTGCTCTCGTCACAGGAGCCTCATCCCTGGCAAAACCGCAGGTCACGCAGGTGCGGGTCCGTTCCGTCTCTCCACACTCGGTGGACAACCCTGGGGGTGGAGCGCCATGTCGACCTGTGGACGCAGCGTCGGTCTGTGCACAGCGTCCACACCGCCCACGACAGAGGCCCCCGTCCCCGGGTGGGGACGAGGGCCTCGTGTACGGACCGCGCGCTGTCAGCGCCAGCGCATCGACATGACCAGCCCGGCGACCATCGCGCCGAAGCCGATCGCGAAGTTCCAGGCGCCCAGCGAGACCATGAACGGGATCTTGTCGCCGGCGACGTAGTACACGACGATCCACAGCAGGCCGATCAGCATCAGCGCGACCATGACCGGCGCGTACCAGCGGGGGCTCGGCTGGGCGACCCGCGCCTGCCCCGACCGCGCCTGCAGCACGGTCTCCGGCGGCGTGTAGGCCGACTTCTTGCGGACCTTGGACTTGGGCACCCGACGTTCTCCCTTCCGCGGGCCGGGCTGTCACCCCCGGCCGCAACCGCCCCCAGCCTAAGCTGCCGGGGGACGGCGGGGCCGGGCCACATGCCGTCCACGCCCAGGAGATCCCCCCGAGGAGGTGCCCGTGAGCAGGTCGCTGCTGCACCGGCCGCTCCTCGGCGGACGCCGGCTGTCGGCCTGGGGCGCGCTCGTGCCCGTGGTCGCCCTCCTCGCCGGGCTGCTGTTCGCCACCTCCGGGCGCACCGCGCAGGGCACCGACCTGCGCGGCGGGGAGGTCACCGAGCTCTCCGGGCTGATCGACCAGCGCAACGACGTGATCGCCGACCAGGAGGACCAGCTCGGCGACCTCCAGCGCCAGGTCGAGCGCCTCACCGAGCAGGCGGCGTCCCGCGACACCGACGTCGCCGCCGCCCAGACCGCGGGCGACGCCGGCGCGCTGTCGGCCGCCCTGCTGCCGCTGTCCGGCCCGGGCGTGGTCATCACGCTCGACGACGCCCCCTCGCGCCCCGACGGGAGCCTGCCGGTCAACGCCCGCCCCGACGACCTCGTCATCCACCAGTCCGACGTCCAGGCCGTCGTGAACGCGGTGTGGGCCGCCGCGGCCGACGGGGTGGCGATCATGGACCAGCGGCTGATCGCGACCAGCGCCGTCCGCTGCGTGGGCAACACCCTGCTGCTGCAGGGCCGCACCTACTCCCCGCCCTTCGTCGTGGCGGCGATCGCCGAGCCCTCGGCGGTCCGCGCGCAGCTGGCGGCCTCGCCCCAGGTGGCCGTCTTCCAGCAGGCCGTCGAGGCCTACGGGCTGACCTTCACCGTGCGCGAGCGACCGGTCGTGGAGCTGCCCGCCTACGATGGGCCCCTGGACCTGCAGTACGCGACCGCCGGATGAGAGGAGGGACCATGAGCGGCACGACCGCCGACCGTCCCGTCCTCGTCGTCGACAACTTCGACAGCTTCGTCTACAACCTGGTCCAGTACCTCGGCCAGCTGGGCGTGCGCTGCATCGTCCGGCGCAACGACGCCGTGGACGTCGACGAGCTGGCCGACCTCGATGTCGCGGGCGTGCTGCTGTCGCCCGGCCCGGGGACCCCGGCGGGCGCCGGCGTGACGGTGCCCATGGTGCGCGCGGCCGCCGAGGCCGGGACGCCGGTGCTAGGGGTGTGCCTGGGTCACCAGGCGATCGCCGAGGCCTTCGGCGCCGTCGTCGTCCGGGCGCCCGAGCTGCTGCACGGGAAGACCAGCCAGGTCGTGCACGAGGGGGAGGGCGTCCTGGCCGGGCTGCCCTCGCCGTTCACCGCCACCCGGTACCACTCGCTGGCCGTCGACCCCGCCACCGTGCCCGGCGAGCTCGAGGTCACCGGCACGACGCCGTCGGGCATCGTCATGGCCCTGCGGCACCGCGAGCTGCCCATCGAGGGCGTCCAGTTCCACCCGGAGTCGGTCCTCACCGAGGGCGGCCACCGCATGCTCGCCACCTGGCTCGAGGCGTGCGGCCTGGCCCCCGACTCCGAGGTGGTGGAGGCGGCCGCCGCCTCCGTGCGCCGCCTCGCGGCCGTCACGGCCTCCTAGCGCGCCCAGAACGACGAGGGCCCCTTCCCGGTGCGGGAAGGGGCCCTCGTCGTGTGCCGGCCTACGTCGGCGGCGCGGACGACGACGTGGTCGGCGACGTCGATGTCGGCGTGGGCTCCGGCGGCGTCGGGACGGCGATCAGCAGGACGATCTCCTCGCCGGAGCCGACGGCCGTACCGGCGCCCGGCTCCGTGCCGACGACGGTGCCCTCGGCGACGTCGTCCCGCTCCACGCTCTGGTTGACGATCTGGGCGTTGGAGAAGCCCAGGTCGGTCAGCGCGCGGCGGGCGTCCGCCTCGTTGCGGTTGGCGACGTCGGGCAGCCGCACCGTGCCCGTGGAGATCTGCAGGGTGATCGGCTGGTTCGGCGCCGCCTGCTGGCCCTCGGCGGGGTTCACGCCGACGACGGTGCCCTCGTCCTCCAGCGACTCGACCTGACGGCTGTTGATGCTGGTGAAGCCGGCCGCCTCGAGCTGGGCCCGGGCGCGGTCCTCGTCCAGCCCGACGACCGCCGGGATGCCCAGGGTGTCCGGCCCTCCGCTGACGACCAGGTCGACGGCCGTCCCTTCGTCGCGCGACGCACCCGCGGCGGGGTCGCTGCTGATGACGTTGCCCTCGGCCACGGTGGTGCTCGCCTCGGTGGTCACCGTGCCGACCGTCAGGCCGGCGTCGGTGATGGCCTGCTCGGCCTGGGCCTGGGGCAGGTTGGCCACCGCGGGGACCTGCACCTGCCGGGTGGTCGGGGTGTCGTCGCCCCCGCTCATGGCCACGGCGATCGCGATGGCACCGGCGATGAGCAGCAGCGCCACCACGGAGACGATCGCGATGATGCGGCGCTTCCGGCGCTTGCGCTCCTGCTCGTCGTCGTCCCAGTCGGCGTCGTCGTCGCCGTAGGTGCCGAACCCGCCGGGCGGGGCGCCGATGATCGCGGTCTTCTCGGCGTCGCCCATGACCGGCGTGGCCTCGACCCGCTGGCCGGCCAGCGCCCGCAGCAGGTCGTTGCGCATCTCGGCGGCCGACTGGTACCGGTTCGCCGGGTTCTTGCTCATGGCCTTGAGCAGGATGGCGTCCAGCTCCGGCGGGATCTGGGGGTTGATCGACGACGGCAGGCGCGGGTCCTCGCGCACGTGCTGGTAGGCGACCGAGACGGGGGAGTCGCCGGTGAAGGGGGGCGCGCCGGTCACGAGCTCGTAGAGCATGCAGCCCAGCGAGTAGACGTCGGACCGCGCGTCGACGCTGTCACCGCGGGCCTGCTCCGGCGAGAGGTACTGCGCGGTGCCGATGACGGCGGCGGTGGAGGTCATCGTGGCGGCGGAGTCGGAGACCGCACGGGCGATGCCGAAGTCCATGACCTTGACCGAGCCCTGCGGCGTGATCATCACGTTCCCGGGCTTCACGTCCCGGTGGACGATCCCGTTGCGGTGGCTGAAGTCCAGGGCCCCGCAGATGTCGGCCGAGAGGCTCATCGCGCGCTGGGGGGAGAGGTGGCCCTCCCGGCGGAGGACGTCGCGCAGCGTCTCGCCCTCGACGTACTCCATGACGATGTAGGGCGTCGCGCCCGTGCTGGTGCGGTCCTCGCCGGTGTCGTAGACCGCGACGATGGCCGGGTGGTTCAGCGAGGCCGACGCCTGGGCCTCCCGGCGGAACCGCACCTGGAACGACGGGTCGCGGGCCAGGTCGCTGCGCAGGACCTTGACCGCGACCTCGCGGCCCAGCCGCAGGTCCCGGCCGCGGTGGACCTCGGCCATGCCGCCCCGGCCGAGGACGCCACCGATCTCGTAGCGCTCGCCGAGCACCTGCGGCGTGGTCATCGGAGGTCCTCTCGGGCGGGGCTGTGCGTCGTCCGGGCGCGGGCCTCGACGAGCGGGCGGGTACCCCGCTGTGCGGGGCCTCCTGCGGGCGGGGAGCCGACGGCGAGCCTAGCCGCTGCGCGGGTCGAAACCCGGGAGGTCCAGGCAGCGCGGATCACGGTGCCCCGCCCTGCTCATCCGCCTCAGGATCGACGGGCGGAGAGGGGTCCGACGGCGGTCCGCCCGGCTGCCCGGACAACGTCGTGGCCGGCGCGGACGAGGACGTCCCCGGGTTCTGGTTGGTCGCCGTGTTCGGGGGGTTGGAGGTCTGCGTGGGGGTCGGGCGGGCCGAGGTCGTGGGCGCGGCCGACGTCGTGGGGGTCGGGACCGGCTGCTCCTCGTCCTCCTCGTCGTCCGGGGCGTACGCCTCGTCGGCGACGAAGAGGGTGACCTCGCTGTTCGCGGGCACCGTGCCGCCCGCCGGGTCGAGCGCCGCCACGTCCCCGGCGTCGAGCTCCTGGCCGGACGACGCGAGCTGGTCGTCGTCGGCCGACTGCTCCTCCACCACCAGGCCGGCGCCCTCCAGCTCGGCGCGGACCTCGTCGGACGGGCGCCCGATGTAGGCCGTCGGGTCGAGGACGAACCCCGAGGGGCCGGCGGAGGTGCTGGCCGAGGAGCGAGTCGGGTCGGCGGTGGTGCCGTTCCCGTCCTCCCGGCCGCTGCCGAGGAAGTACCAGAGGCCGCCGGCGAGCAGCAGGACCAGCACGAGCGCCGCTGCCAGCCAGGCCCACTTCCTGCTGCGCCGCTCGTCGGCCGGCTCGTCGGCGGGGTACCAGTCGTCGTCGTCCGGAGGCGCCTGGAGCGGGGGCATGGGGCCGCTGGGCGCGGTGCCCGGACCGAGGTAGCCAGCACCGGCCACCGCGGTCGCGCCCGTCGCCGGGATGACCTGCGTCGCCGAGTCGGCGAGCCCCCCGCCGGCGACCACCTGGGTGGGCATCGTGCCCGGACCGGCGACGGGGGCCAGCGTGCCGCCCGACGCCACCCGGCGGATGGCCTCGGCGAACGCGCCGCCGTCCGGGAACCGGTCGGCGGGGTCCTTGGCCAGCGCCCGCTCGACCAGCAGCCGCACCGCCGGCGGGATGGCGGGGGGCAGCGGGGGCGGCGGCCGGTTGATGTGCGCCAGCGCGATGGCGACCTGCGAGGCGCCGTCGAACGGCCGGACCCCGGTCAGGCACTCGTAGGCCACGACGCCGAGGGAGTACACGTCGGAGGCGGCGGTGACCTCCATGCCCTGCGCCTGCTCGGGGGAGAGGTACTGCGCCGTCCCGACGACCATGCCGGTGCGGGTCAGCGGCGTGGTGTCGCGCGCCTGGGCGATGCCGAAGTCGGTGAGCTTGACGACGCCGTCGGGCCGGACCATGAGGTTGCCCGGCTTGATGTCGCGGTGCACGACCCCGGCCCGGTGCGCCGCGGACAGCCCGTCGGCCGACTGGCTGAGCACGTGCAGCGTCCAGTCGACGGGGAGAGCGCCCTCGTCGTGCAGGATCGTGACGAGCGGCTGGCCCTCGACGTACTCCATGACGAGGAAGGCCAGCTGCTGGGTGCCGGTGTCGTCGACCGTCTCGCCGTAGTCGTAGACCGAGGCGATGTTCGGGTGGGTCAGGGCGGCCGTGTGCCGCGCCTCGTTGCGGAAGCGCGCGAGGAAGCTCGGGTCGTTGGTGTACTCGCTCTTGAGCACCTTCGCGGCCACGATCCGGTCGAGGACGTTGTCGCGGGCCTTCCACACCTCGCCCATGCCACCCACCGCGATGGGGGCGGTGATCTCGTAGCGCCCGGCCAGCAGGCTCCCGGTGGACAGGGCCATCAGCCGCCCTGCCCGTTCAGGTAGGCCTCGATGACCTGGCGGGCGATCGGTGCCGACCGCTCGCCGCCGGTGCCGCCGCCGTTGGCCACGAAGACCGCGACGGCGATCTGCGGGTCGTCGGCCGGGGCGAAGCCCATGAACCAGGTGTGGTCGGCGACGTCCTCGCTCACCTGGGCCGTGCCGGTCTTGCCGGCCACCTGGACGCCGGGGATGCGGGCAGCGCGGCCCGAGCCGTTGTCGACGACGCTGCGCATCATCTCGGTGAGCTGGTCCGCGACGTCGGCGGAGATGGGCTCGCGCCACTCCTCCGGCTCGGTGGAGTCGATGACCGTGAGGTCGGGCGCCTGCACCTGGTCGACCAGGTAGGGCTTCATTTGCACCCCGTCGTTGGCGACGGTTGCGGCGATCATGGCGGCCTGCAGCGGGGTCATCCGGACGTCGCGCTGGCCGATCGAGGCCTGGGCGAGCGCGGCGTCGTCCGGGATGTCGCCGACGTGGCTGTCGACCACGGGCAGCGGGGTCTCGAAGTCCTCGCCGTCCATCCCGAACGCCTCGGCCATCTCGCGCACGCGGTCGGCGCCGAGCTCGATGCCCAGCTGGGCGAACGCGGTGTTGCAGGAGATCGTGAGGGCGTCGATGAGCGGCTGCTCGCCGCTCGGGCTGCAGGACGAGCCGTTGAAATTCTCCAGCTGCCTCGAGGTGCCGGGCGCGGTGAAGACGTCCGGGGCCGGGATGACGGTCTCCGGGGTGTAACCGTCCTCCATCGCGGCGGCCGACACGATCACCTTGAACAGCGAGCCGGGCGGGTAGTTGTCGCCGATCCCCCGGTTCAGCCGCGGATCGCGCTCGGCGGCCTCCAGCTCGTCCCAGTACGCGCGGATGTCGGCCGGGTCGTGGCTGGACAACCGGGTGGGGTCGTAGCTCGGCGTGCTGGCCATGCCGAGGATCGCGCCGCTCTGCGGGTCCAGCGCCACCACGGCGCCGGTCAAGCCCTCGAGGCCGGCCATGCCGGCTTCCTGGACGGCGGGGTCCAGGGTGAGGACGACGTCGCCGCCGGCGGGGTCGCGCCCGGTGAACATGTCGGCCAGCCGCCGGAACGTCAGGCGGGGGTCGGTGCCCGCCAGGATGTCGTTCTCGGCGTACTCGAGCTGGGAGTTGTTGTAGATCAGCGAGTGGTACCCGGTGACCGCGGCGTACAACGCACCCTGCGGGTAGTTGCGGAGGTACTTCAGCCGGCCGTCGGTGGGCACCGACTCGGCGATCGCGGTGCCGCTGACGACGATCGCACCGCGTTCGCGGTCGTACTCCGCGGCGAGCACCCGGGTGTTGGACGGGTTGGTGCGCAGCTCGTCGGAGCGCACCACCTGGATCCAGTTGACGTTGACGATCAGCAGGGTGAACAGGACCAGCACGCTGATCGCGACACGGCGCAGGGGGGCGTTCACGGCGTGACCACCTCGGTCGGTGCCTCGCCCAGGCGCGGCGGCGGGGTGCCGTGCGGCGTGGCCGGGCGGCGGGCCGCATCGCTGATCCGGACCAGCAGGGCGACGAGCACGAAGTTCGCGACCAGCGACGAGCCGCCGTAGGCGAGGAACGGCGTCGTCAGACCGGTGAGCGGCAGCAGGCCGGTCACCCCGCCGAGGACGACGAACACCTGCCACGCGATGGCGAAGGACAGGCCGGCGGCGAGCAGCTTGCCGAACGGGTCCCGCACGACCAGCGAGGTCCGGAGGCCGCGCTCCACCAGGATCAGGTACAGGACGATGACCGCGACCAGGCCGAACAGGCCCAGCTCCTCGCCGACGGCGGCCGCGATGAAGTCGCTCTTCGCCACCGGCACCTGGTCCGGGCGCCCGCCGCCGAGGCCCGCACCGAAGATGCCGCCGGTGCCCAGCCCGAACAGCGACTGGACCAGCTGGTAGCCGGCGCCGTCCTGGTAGGCGAAGGGGTCGAGCCAGGTGTCCACGCGGGCCTGGACGTGGCTGAAGACCTGGTAGGCGATGAACGCGCCGCCGGCGAACAGCCCGACGCCGATCAGCAGCCAGCTCGAGCGCTCGGTGGCGACGTAGAGCATCACCACGAAGATCCCGAACAGCAGCAGCGAGCTGCCCAGGTCGCGCTCGAAGACCAGCACGAGGATCGAGAGGATCCAGGCCAGCAGCACCGGGCCGAGGTCGCGGCCGCGCGGCAGCTCGATCCCGAGGACCCGCCGGCTGGCCAGGGCGAGCACGTCCCGCTTGTCGACGAGGTAGGCGGCGAAGAAGACGACGAGGCAGATCTTGGCGAATTCACCGGGCTGGATGGAGAAGCCGGCCACGCGGATCCAGATCTTGGCGCCGTTGACCTCCGACAACGAGGCGGGCAGGACCGCGGGCAGCGCCAGCAGCGCCAGCCCGGCCAGCGCCAGCGTGTACGCGTAGCGGGAGAGCGTCCGGTGGTCCTTCACGAGGACCAGGAAGGCCACGAAGAGCGCGACGCCGAGCGTGGCCCACACCAGCTGGACGGGGGCGTCCTCGCGCGTGACGGTGCTCTCGACCTGCTCCGCGGCGAGGTCGAGCCGGTGGATGACCGTGAGCCCGAGACCCACGAGGAGGGCGACCGCGGGCAGGATCAGCGGGTCGGCGTAGGGCGCCCACTTGCGGATGACCAGGTGCGCGACCACCCACAGCGCGGTGATCCAGGCGCTGAAGCCGGCCATCTCCGGGCGCAGCGAGCCGGTGATGGTCAGGTCGACGATGCACTGCGCGACCACGGTGATCAGGACGGCGAATCCGAGGAGCACCGCCTCGGTGCCGCGCCGGGTGGGCAGCGGGGTGCCGGCCGCGGCTCCGCGCGGGTCGGTCACCGGGCCGGCCATCAGTCGGCCTCCCGGCAGTTCTCCCCCGGCACGGACGACGCCGTCGTCCGGGCCGACGTGGTCGGCGAGGGGACGGTCTCGGTCGGCGGGGCCTCGGTTGCCGGGGTCTCCGTCGGCAGCGGGGCGCCGGCGTCCGGCGTCGGCGCCGCGGACGTCGAGGGGGAGGGCTGGGTGGAGCCGGTGACCCGGCAGAGGGGGAGCCGCTGGTCGTGCAGGGCGGCGAGGATCCGGTCGGCGTCCTCGGCGTCGTCGGCGGTGATGCCCCCGCGGACCCGGTTGCGCGCGGCGGGGGTGAGGTCCGCGACCGCCAGGCCGGTGTCGCGGTCGAGCTCGAAGAAGTCGAAGCCGACGATGGAGACGTCCAGGCCCCGGAAGACGGCGACCTGCTCGTCCTCCCCGGTGCCGTCGACGCCGACGAACCAGTGCCCGAGAGCCCACACGTACGTTCCGACCGCTCCCGCGACGAGCACGACGAGAGCTGCCACCGCCACCAGGAGGAGTCGCAGCGGGCGGCGGCGGGCGGAGGAGCCGTCGCCCGTCGGCGGTGTGGGTGGTGGCGGGGCCGGGGGCTGCGGATCGGCGAGGGCGGCGCGGCCGGCCGCCGAGCGCGGGTCGACCTGCCGCTGGCCGACGTTGTCGCCCGCCGCGCCGTCGATGACCGGGTCCAACCGACCGCGGCCACCGTCGTCCTCGACGACGTCGGCCACGATCACGGTGATGTTGTCCGGCCCGCCGCTGCGCAGCGCCAGCTCGATGAGCCGGTCGGCCGTCGACTGCGGGTCCGGGTCCTGGAGCGCGGAGGCCAGGGTCTCCTCGCTCACCACGCCGGAGAGGCCGTCGGAGCAGAGCAGGTAGCGGTCGCCGGCGCGGGCCTCCCGCATCGAGAGGTCCGGTTCGACCTCCTGCCCGTTGAGCGCGCGCAGCAGCAACGAGCGCTGCGGGTGGCTGTTGGCCTCCTCGGCGGTGATCCGGCCGTCGTCGATCAGCGTCTGGACGAACGTGTCGTCGTGGGTGATCTGCGAGAGCTGGCCGTCGCGCACCAGGTAGGCACGGGAGTCACCGACGTGGCACAGCGCGAGGCGGCCGCCGGCGAAGAGGATCGCGGTGAGCGTCGTGCCCATGCCCTCGAGCTGCGGCGACTCGCGGATGACCTCGCGCAGGTGCTCGCTGCCCTCGAAGACCGCCTCGCGCAGGGCCTGCAGCATGTCCCCCGAGGGCGCGTCGTCGTCCAGGTGCTCCAGCGCGGCGATGACCACCTTGCTGGCGACGTCGCCGGCCGCGTGCCCGCCCATGCCGTCGGCGACGGCGAGCAGGCGGGGGCCGGCGTAGACGGAGTCCTGGTTGTTGCCGCGGATCAGGCCGCGGTCCGAGCGCGCCGCATAGCGGAGGACGAGGCTCATGCATCCACCTCGCTGGCGCTCGGGGGGCGCGTGCGCCCGGTAGCTGTCCTCATGTCGGTGCCGGCACGTGCGGTCACGTGCGCAGCTCCAGGGCAGTCTGCCCGATGCGGATCGGCTGACCGGGACCGACCAGGAGCGGTCCCTGGACGCGCTGCTGGTCGAGGTAGGTGCCGTTGGTCGAGCCCAGGTCCTCCACGTACCACTGGCCGCCGCGGTTGGTGAGGCGTGCGTGCCGCGAGCTGGCGAAGTCGTCGGTGAGGACGAGCGTCGAGTCGTCGGCCCGGCCGATGAGGATCGGCTGGTCGCCGAGGGTGATCTTCGTGCCGGTCAGCGGGCCGGCCGTGACCACCAGGGTCTTGGGTCCGCGCTGCCCCCGCTTGCGGCCGGGCGCCGCCGCGGCGGCGCGGGGCGGCACCGAGGCCACCCGGCCGGCGCGGCCACCGAAGAGGTCGGCCCGCACCACGCGGAAGGCCGCGAAGATGAACAGCCAGAGCAGCAGCAGGAACCCGAAGCGGAAGACCTGCAGGACGATCTCGCTCACGGCAGTTCCAGCCCTGTCACTGGCCGTCCTGGCGGTACACCAGCACCGAGTGACCGATCCGGATGACGTCGCCGTCGGAGAGCGCGTGCCGGTTGACGCGGCGGCCGTTGACCAGCGTGCCGTTGGTGGAGCCGAGGTCCTCGACCGTCGCCGTCCCCCCGTCGAGCACGACGTCGACGTGCTTGCGGCTGACCCCCGTGTCGGGCAGCCGGATGTCGGCCTCCGTACCCCGGCCGATGACGTTGCGGCCGTGGGTGAGCTCGTGGCGGGTGCCGGGGCCGTCGACGACCAGCACGTGCGTGACGCCCGGGCGGCTGCCCGCCCGGCCGGTGAAGGACGGGCCCTGCTTACCGGTGTCGGTCGCCGTCCGCCCGCGCAGCGGCGGGAGCGGGGGCAGCGGTGGCAGGGGCGGGTGGGCGCCGGTCGCCGGTCGCGGGGGAGCGGCCACGGCGAAGTCGTCGCGCGACGGGGGCCGCGCCGGGTCGGCGACGTGCGAGCTGACCTCGAAGACTCCGGTGGGCAGGTCGGTGTCCTGCTCGAGGCGGACGGTGACCTTGTCGAAGACCTGGTAGCCCTCGTCGTCGATGTGCTCGGCGACCATGTCGGCGAGCTCGCCGGCCAGCTGGTCCGACCACTGGCCCAGGTGCTCGAAGTCCGTGCGGCCCAGGGTCACGACGTAGACGTTCGGCGCGAGCACGCGGCCCTCGCCCATCACCGACCGCTGCTCGTCGGCCTCCCGCTGGAGCGCCTTGGCGATCTCGGCCGGGTGCACCTTGCCCTTGAAGATCCGGGCGAACGCGAGACCGACCATGCCCTCGAGGCGTCGCTCGAAGCGCTGCAGCACACCCACAGTCGCTCCTCTGCGCTCGGTCGGTCGTCCAGCTGTCCCAACGGTGATCGTAGCCGGGACGTGCCCTCCCGACCGGCCGGTAACTCGCCGGTACGTCACACCCGTCCCATCCGTTCTTGACACCGACCGGGGAACGACCCACCCCCCGGCCGGGTCACGGCTCCCGGCTGCTAATCTCTGCGGGCGCCAGGGCAAGTGGCGGAATGGCAGACGCGCACGGTTCAGGTCCGTGTGTCCGAAAGGACGTGGGGGTTCAACTCCCCCCTTGCCCACAGCACGGCCAGCACCCCGTCCCCGGGCTCCCGGGAGCGGGGTGCTGCCGTATCCGGGGCCGGTCAGCGCAGCCGGCGGGGTCCATCGCTGTCGTCGTCCCGGCGGGTCAGCGTCTGGGCGAGGAGCACCGCGCCCCAGGGCCCGATGACCCACACCGGCCAGAAGTAGAGGAACTCCCAGGTGGCCAGCGAGGTGGCGGCCCAGATGACCAGCACGATCAGGGACGTCGTGGCCCACGACCGCCAGGAGTGCGGGTCGCGGTCCCACCCACCGGAGCGGACCGGGACCGCGGCCTGCGGGGTGACCGGCGCAGCCGCCGGGCGGGCCGCGAGGTCGGTGGACGGCAGGTCGGCGGTGATCTGGTCCAGCTCGCCGTAGGTCTTGGCCGCGTACACCCGCGCCAGGCGCTCGTCGTACTCGTCCACGGTCAGCCGGCCGGCGGACATGTGCTGGCCGAGGACGGTGGCGACCGCGGCGCGGTCGGCGTCGGCGGCGCGCAGGTGGGGCTCGGGCATCGCGGCTCTCCTGGTGCGGGGGTCCCCAGTCTGGTGCGGCGCCCGTCCCCGGGTCCACTGACGGACGTCACGGGATCCCCGTGGTGCCCATCAGGTGCGCAGGGTCCGCGTGAGGCCCGCGCCGGGCCGCCACGACGTGACGACCAGAGCGCTCTTCTCCTCGTTCAGCGCCACCAGCACGACCTGGTCCAGCTCCACGCGGAACAGCTCGAACCCGAGGTCGCCGGCCGGCAGCCCCGCCGCGGTGGCGAAGTCCGCCCGCTCGGCGGTGTCGGTCACCGGGACGGCGCGCCCGGCGAGCTTGGCGTCCGCCTCGAAGGCCTCCGGCTCGGGGCTGCCGCTGTGCAGCATGAAGCGCGGGTCGCGGCGCAGGTCGGTGAACTTGACCGAGCCGGGCATGCCGGCCAGCCACGGCTCGCCGGCGACGAAGGACATCTCGATCCCGCTGATCCGCGGCGAGCCGTCGCGGCGGAGGGTGGCCAGGTACTTGTGCCGGTGCGCGTCGAAGGTGGCGCGGACCCGCGCCGCGAACTCCGGTTCCTGCGCCTCGACGTCGGCGAACGTGGTCATGGTGCGCACTCTGCACCCGACCGCCGACAGGTCGGCGTCAGCTCGTCGCGGGGACCACGTCGCGCGCGAGGGACTTCCCGATCACCATCCGCTGGATCTGGTTGGTGCCCTCGAAGATCTGCATGACCTTCGCCTCGCGCATGTACCGCTCCACCGGGAACTCCCGGGTGTAGCCGGCGCCGCCGAGCACCTGGACGGCGTCGGTGGTCACCTTCATGGCGGCGTCGGTGGCGACGAGCTTGGCGATGCTGGCCTGCCGCGAGTAGTCCTTGCCGGCGTCCTTGCGCCGGGCCGCGACCAGGTAGGTGGCCCGGGCGGACTCGACCGCCGCGGCCATGTCGGCCAGCAGGAACGCCAGGCCCTGGTGCTCGATGACGGGGCGGCCGAACGCCTCCCGCTCGCTCGCGTACCTGATGGCGACGTCGAGGGCCGACTGCGCCAGGCCGACGGCGACGGCGCTGACCCCCAGCCGGCCCGAGTCGAGGGCGGCGAGGGCGATGGACAGGCCGCGGCCGCGCTCGCCGACGAGCCGGTCGGCCGGCACCGGCACGTCGTCCAGCCGGATCGCCGCAGTGGTCGATCCGGTCAGTCCCATCTTCTCCTCGGGCCGGGCGGGGGAGAAGCCGGTCAGGTCGGGGGTGAGGTGGAAGCAGGAGATGCCCCGCTCCCCGTCGTCCGGTGTCCGCAGGAACGTCGAGTAGAAGTCCGCGTGGCCGCCGTGGGTGACCCAGGCCTTCTCCCCGTTGGCGATCCAGCCGTCGTCGCTGCGCTTCGCGGAGGCCCGCATGGCGGCGGGGTCGGAGCCCGCGTGAGCCTCCGACAGGCAGTAGGCGCCGAGCAGCTGCCCGCCGACCATGTCGGGCAGGAGGTCGCGGCGCTGCTGCTCGGTGCCGAACCTGTCGATGGGGAAGCAGGCCAGCGTGTGCACGCTGACGCCGAGCGCGACGCTCGCCCAGCGGGCCGCCAGCTCCTCGACGACCTGGAGGTAGACCTCGTAGGGCTGGCCGCCCCCGCCGACGTCCTCCCCGAACGGGAGGCCGAGCAGCCCGGCGTCGCCCAGCGTGCGGAAGACCTCGCGCGGGAACCGCTCCTCGCGCTCGTGCTGCGCGGCCTTCGGGGCCAGTTCCGCGTCGGCGAGCTCGCGGGTCAGCGCGATGAGGTCGGCGGCCTCGGGGGTGGGCAGTTCGCGGTCGACCGGCACGGTGCTCCCTCGTCGTGAACAGTACTGGGAACGGTACCGCAGTACTGTCCGTCGTCCAGGACCATGCTGACCCGCCGGGAGGAGGACCGATGACCGACACCGTGGACACCACGCTCACCCGGCGGCAGGCCGAGCTGCTCGACCAGCTGGAGGCGATCTTCCTGGCGGAGGGGTTCGCCCGGTTCACCCTGGAGGACCTCGCCGTCCGGCTGCACTGCTCGAAGAGCACGCTGTACGCGCTCGCCGGGTCCAAGGAGCAGCTCTCGCTGCGGGTGATCCGCCACTTCTTCCGCAAGGCGACCGACGCGGTGGAGGCGCACACGGTCTCCGAGAGCGACCCGGCGCTGCGGGTCACCGCCTACCTCACCGCGGTCGCCCGGGCGCTGTCCCCGGCGGGCCCGTCCTTCCACCGCGACCTGGACTCATTCGCCCCCGGCCGCGAGGTGTACGAGCGGAACACCGCGCTGGCGGCGGACCGGGTCCGCGAGCTCATCGCCGAGGGCGTGGCCCAGGGCCGGTTCCGCGAGGTGCACCCGGCGCTCATCGCCGACACGGTCACCACGCTGATGTTCCGCATCGGCCGCGGCGAGACCGCACGCGCGACCGGGCTCGACGACGCGGCCGCCTACCGGGAGCTCGCCGCCCTCCTGCTGCACGGGATCGCGCTGTGAGGGTCGAGCCGGCGTCCTGGGACGACCCCGACGTCCAGCGGCTGACCGGCGACCAGCAGGTCGAGGTCCGCGCCCGCTACGGCGGCAAGGACGAGCCGGGCACGCATCCGTCGGCGGCCGACGTGAGCGTCGTCCTTCTGGCCCGGGACGACGACGGGACGCCGCTCGGGTGCGGGGCCCTGCGGGCGCTCGGCGACGGCGTCGCGGAGGTCAAGCGCATGTACGTGGTGCCGGAGGCTCGCGGCCGGGGCGTCTCGCGCGCCGTCCTGCTCGGGCTCGAGGGCGCCGCCCGGCAGCGCGGCTGGACCACCCTCCGGCTGGAGACAGGGCCGCTGCAGCCGGAGGCGATCGGCCTCTACAGCTCCGGCGGCTACCGCCCGATCCCGGCGTTCGGCGCGTACGTCGGCGACCCGGACGCCGAGGGCTCGCTCTTCTTCGAGCGGTGCATCTGAGGCGGGTCAGGCTCCCCGGGACTCCGCCAGCCGGCGCATCCAGTAGCGGAACCAGTGCGGTCCGTACGGCACGTAGAGCCGGGTCGGGACGCCGCGACGCGCCAGCCCGTCGAGCACCTCGGGGCGGACGCCGAGCAGCTGCTCGACGGGCACGGTCCCGTGCCGGCCGGGGACCGCTTCCTGGAGCACCCGGTCGTGGGTGGCCGCCGACCAGGGCGTCCCGGACGCCGCGAGCCGAGCGGCCAGTTGCAGGTACGCCACGTCGGTCGGCTCGCCGTGGGGGAGTGTGCCGGCCGGCTCGAGGTAGGCGCCCTTGACCAGGCGCACGTGCACCCCGGCAGCGGCCAGCGCGTCGGCGTCCCCCGGCGAGCGCAGCATGTTCGCCTGGACGGTGGCGCCGAGCCGATCGGCGAGACCGCGGCCGGCGACGTCCAGGACGCAGCCGAGGACCGCGTCCGTGCGGGCGGCGTCCTCCGCGCCCACCTGGATCCGGCGTCCGGCCGGCAGGGCCGTGGCGAGGGCGGTCAGGCGGTCGGCGGTGCCGCCGGGGTCGGTGTCGAGCGCCAGGTGGCTCAGGTCGACCGACAGCCAGACGTCGGCGGGAGCGGCCGGCAGGGCGGAGAGCAGCCCCAGGTAGTCCTGGACCACGCGGTCCGCCACGGCGCGGTCGCGCTCCAGCTCGCCGAACAGGTCGACGCTCACCCCGTGCCCGCCCGCCAGCACACCGGTGACCGCGGGCAGCGCCTCCTCGAGCGACCGCCCCGCGACGTACCGCGACGCCGCGGTCCAGGCCCGTGCGTCGCCGGTCGTCGATGCCCGCACGGCCCGTTCGAGTCGTCCGCTGGTGGCGAGGCGGAAGAGCACCGCGCGATCGAGCCCCATGGCCGCAGCCTGTCAGACACCTCCGGTCCTGCGGAGCGGCCTGTGGTGAGGTGGGCGCATGCCGAACAACTGGCCGCCGGCCGCGCCGACCGAGGTGGAGCTGACCGCCGGCGACGCCGCCCTCGCCGTCGACCTCCGCGGCGGCGGCATGCGGCGGCTGGCGGTGGGGGGCTGGGAGGTCCTCGACGCCTACCCGGCGGGCACCGTGGTCGAGGGCTGGCCGGGCGCCGTCCTGATCCCCTGGCCCAACCGCATCCGCGACGGCCGCTGGACCTGGGAGGGGCGCGAGCTCCAGCTCCAGGTCCAGTCCCCGGAGGCGCCGAACGCCATCCACGGCCTGGTCGCGTGGCAGCAGTGGGACGTGCTGGCCTCGACGGCCGGCAACGCGACGGTCGGCACCGTCGTCCCGCCGCACCCGGGCTACCCGTTCCGCCTCGAGGCCGCCGTCGACTACCGCCTGGCGCCGGACCGGCTGGACGTCACCGTCCGCGTCCGCAACGCCGGGGACGACGCCGCGCCCGTCGGGATCGGCCTGCACCCCTACCTGTCCGTCGGTGCGGAGGAGGACGGGGACGTCGGCGCGGCCGAGCTGGCCCTGCCGGTGCGGACCGTCCTGGAGCTGGAGGGCGGGCTGCCCACGGGGGGGCGGGCGCCGTTCGACGGTGCCGTCGGGCGGATCGGTGACCGCGCCCTGGACGACGCCTTCACCGACCTGGTCCGCGACGACGACGGCTGGGCCCGCGCCCGGCTGGCCGGCCCCGCCGGGGCGCTGGAGCTCGCGGTCGACGGGGCCTGGTCGTGGCTGCAGGTGTTCAGCGGCGACACGCTCCCGGAGGGGCGCCGGCGGCGCAGCCTGGCCGTCGAGCCCATGACCTGCCCGCCGAACGCCTTCGCCGACGGCGCCGACCTCGTCGTCCTCGAGCCGGGGGCCGGGTGGTCGGGGAGCTGGGCGCTGTCCTGGACGGCGGCCTGAGGTGCGGGTCCTCGAGCTCTGGCGCTACCCGGTCAAGTCGCTCCAGGGGGAGCGGCTGGGCGAGGCGCCGATCGACGCGCTCGGCATCGCCGGCGACCGCCGCTGGGCGCTGTTCGACAGGAGCACCGGGCTGGGCCTCACCGCCCGCCGGGTGCCCGAGCTGCTGTTCGGGTCGGCCCGGGTCCGGGACGACGGCGGCGTCGAGGTCGTCCTGCCTGACGGCACGGTGACGACCGACGAGGCGGCCCTCTCCCGCTGGCTGGGCCGGGACGTGGAGCTGCGGGAGGCCACCGACGACCCCGACGTCGTCCCCACATACGAGACCCCGGCCGACGAGGAGGTGCCCGACCCCACCGAGTGGCTCCAGTGGGAGGGCGCCCCCGGGCCGTTCCACGACAGCCCCCGCATCCGGCTCTCCCTGGTGTCGACCGGCACGCTCGGCACCTGGGACCGGCGGCGGTTCCGGGCGAACGTCGTCCTGGACGGCGAGGGCGAGGACGCGCTGCGCGGGGAGGAGGCGGACCTCGGCTCGGTGCGCCTGCGGTTCGGCGTCCCGATCGCGCGGTGCGTGATGACCACCCGCCCGCAGCCGGGCGGTATCGGCCGGGACACGTCGGTGCTCAAGACGATCCACCGCGAGCGCGACGGGCTGCTGGCCGTCCGGGCGGCCGTCCTGCGGGCCGGCACGGTCCGGACCGGCGACGAGCTCGCCGTGCGCGGACCGGCAGACTGACCGGCATGCGCACCGTCGACCTGCGTCCGGGCGAGGACACCATCCGGCTGGGCCAGCTGCTCAAGCTGGTGGACGCCGTGCCCACCGGCGCGCAGGTGAAGGACGTGCTGTTCTCCGGCACCGTCCGCGTCAACGGCGAGCCCGAGGACCGCCGGGGCCGCCAGCTGCACCGGGGTGACGTGGTGCAGGTCGAGGGCATGGAGGACGTCCGCATCGGCTGACCGCCGGCGGCTCGTTCCACGTGGAACGCCGCCCTCTGCCAGGCTGGTGGTCATGGTCCGCGCGCCGATCCGGGTGCCCCGGTGGCCGGCCGCCGCGCCGGAGGGGCCGGACTTCGCGGCGATCCGGGCGGAGTTCGACGTCCCCGAGGAGTTCCCCGCGGCCGTGCTGGCGGAGGCGGAGCTCCGGGCCGCGCAGCCGCGGCTGCCCGAGCTCGACGCGACCGACGTCCCGCTGGTGACCCTCGATCCCGTGGGCAGCCGCGACCTCGACCAGGCGGTGCACCTCGAGCGGCGAGGGCAGGGCTTCCGGGTCAGCTATGCGATCGCCGACGTCGGCGCCGCCGTCGACCTGGACGGCCCGCTCGACGCGGAGGCCCGGCGCCGCGGCCAGACGCTCTACAGCCCCGACCGGCGGACGCCGCTGCACCCGCCCGTGCTCAGCGAGGGCGCCGCCAGCCTCCTGCCGGGGGAGCTCCGGGCCGCCGCGCTCTGGAGGATCGACCTGGACGCCGACGGGGAGGCGGTCGGGGTGCAGCTCCGCCGGGCCCGCGTCCGCAGCCGCGCCCAGCTGGACTACCCGGCCGTCCAGGCGCAGGCCGACGCCGGCACGCTCCCCGAGGCGCTGGCCCTGCTGCCCGCGATCGGTGCGCTCCTGCAGGAGCGGGCGGCCGAGCGCGGCGCCATCGAGCTCGGCACGCCCGACCAGGCGGTCGAGGCGACGCCGGCTGGCGGCTGGCGGCTGGTGCTGCGCGGGGACCTGCCCGTCGAGGGGTGGAACGCCCAGATCTCCCTGCTCACCGGCCGCTGCGCCGCCGCGCTGATGCTCGAGGGCGGCGTCGGCGTGCTGCGCACCCTGCCCCCGCCCCGGCCCCAGGACGTCGAGCAGCTGCGGTTGCTGGCGCCGGCGCTGGGCGTGGACTGGCCCGCCGGTGCCGCCCCCGGCGCCGTCGTGGCGGGTCTGGACCCCGCCCGGCCCGGGCACGCGGCGTTCCTCGAGGAGGCGGTCATCCTGCTGCGGGGAGCCGCCTACACCGCGTTCGACGGGGAGGCGCCCGAGCAGCCGGGCCACGGCGGGGTCGGGGCGCCGTACGCGCACGTCACCGCCCCGCTGCGGCGGCTGGTCGACCGCTTCGGCACGGAGGTGTGCCTCGCGCTCGCCGTCGGCCGCGAACCGGATGCGGCGCTGCGCGCCGTCCTCCCCGACCTGCCCGCGCTCATGGCGGCGTCCGACCGCCGCACCCGCGATGTCGAACGGGCGGTCGTGGACGCCACCGAGGCCTGGCTGCTGCGCGGCCGGGAGGGGGAGGACTTCCCGGCGGTCGTCGTGGAGGCCGAGGACGGGCGGGGCACCGTCGTCCTCGACGACCTCGCGATCCGCGGCCGCTGCACCGGGGAGGGCCTGCGGCCGGGCACCCGCGTGCGGGTCCGGCTCGAGACGGCCGACGTGCACGCCCGCGCCGTGCGCTTCGTCCTGGACGGTGGGGCGTGAGCCGGGCGCCGTACCTGTCCGCCCGCCTGCAGGGATTCGGCACGACGGTGTTCGCGGAGATGAGCGCGCTCGCCGTGGCCACCGGATCGGTGAACCTGGGGCAGGGCTTCCCCGACTACCCCGGTCCGCCGGAGGTGCTCGACGTCGCCCGCGCCGCCATCGGCACGCCCGCCGACCAGTACCCGCCGGGCCCGGGCACACCGGAGCTGCGGACCGCGATCGCCGAGCACGTGCGGCGCTTCCGCGGGATCGAGCTGGACCCGGACACCGAGGTGCTGGTCACCGCCGGCGCCACCGAGGCCCTGACGGCCACGCTGCTCGCCCTCCTCGAGACCGGCGACGAGGTCGTCCTGTTCGAGCCGATGTACGACTGCTACGCCGCCGGGATCGCGATGGCCGGCGGCGTCGCCCGCCCGGTGCCGCTGCACCCGCCCTCCGACGGGGCCGGGCCCTGGACGTTCGACCCCGCGGACCTCCGGACGGCGGTCACGCCGAGGACGAAGCTGCTGCTGCTCAACACCCCGCACAACCCCACGGGCAAGGTGTTCACCCGCGAGGAGCTCGACCTGCTGGCCGAGGTCGCGACGGCGCACGACCTGCTCGTGCTGACCGACGAGGTGTACGAGCACCTGGTCTTCGACGGGGCCGAGCACCTCTCCCTCGCCACGCTGCCCGGGATGCGCGAGCGCACCCTCGTCGTCAGCAGCGCCGGGAAGACGTTCAACGTGACCGGCTGGAAGATCGGCTGGATCTGCGGCCCGGCGCCGCTCGTGTCCGCCGTCCGGACGGCCAAGCAGTTCCTCACCTACGTCAGCGGAGGGCCGTTCCAGCCCGCGGTCGCCGCGGGTCTCGCGCTGCCGGACGAGTACTTCGCCGCCGCGGCGCGCGACCTGCAGTACCGCCGCGACGTCCTGGTCCAGGGGCTGGGCGACGCCGGGCTGCCCGTGGTGAGCCCCCAGGCGACCTACTTCGCGACGGTCGACGTGCGAGGTGTGCAGCCCGACGGCGACGGCCTGGCGTTCTGCCGGGCGTTGCCCCGGCGCGCGGGCGTGGTGGCCGTCCCGACCGTGGTGTTCTACGAGCCGGCCCACGCGCACCTGGGGCGGCACCTGGTCCGTTTCGCCTTCTGCAAGGGTGACGGGGTCCTGGCCGAGGCCGTGGAACGCCTGAGGGGGCTGACGTGAGGATCGCGGCGGTGCAGCACGACATCGTCTGGGAGGACCGGGACGCCAACTTCGCCCGGCTCGCCCCGCAGGTCGCGCGGGCGGTCGGCGCGGGCGCCGAGCTGGTCCTGCTGACCGAGACGTTCAGCACGGGGTTCTCCATGACCCCGGGCATCGGGGAGCCGGAGGGCGGGCCGTCGGCGCGGTTCCTGGCCGAGCAGGCGGCCGAGCACGGCGTGTGGGTGGGCGGCACCTGCCCCGAGGTCGCCGAGGGCGAGCAGTTGCCCTTCAACTCCTTCGTGCTGGCCGGGCCCGACGGGACCGCTCACCGCTACCGCAAGCTGCACCCGTTCACCCACGCCGGCGAGCACGAGCGGTTCCGGGCGGGGGAGAAGCCGACGACGGTCGAGGTCGGCGGCCTGCGGATCACCCCGTTCATCTGCTACGACCTGCGCTTCGCGAACGTCTTCTGGGACGCGGCGCCGCAGACCGACGTCTACCTCGTGCCCGCCAACTGGCCCAGCCCGCGACGGCACCACTGGCAGACGCTGCTCCAGGCGCGGGCCATCGAGAACCAGGCCTACGTCGTCGGCTGCAACCGGGTCGGCGCGGCCGGCGACGGCACGGAGCACGTGGGGGACAGCCGCATCGTCAGCCCGATGGGGGAGCTGCTGGCGACCGCCTCCGGGATCGAGACGATCCTGCTCGCCGACGTCGACGCCGCGGAGGTCACCGCGACGCGGGAGCGCTTCCGGTTCCTCCCGGACCGCCGGCGCTGACCGGCCGCACCGGCGGACGAGGACTCCCGCTGGAAACCTCCGGGCCCTAGCGTTCCTGCGGTGACGACTCTCGCCGGGTCCAGCCGCACCGGGTCCACCCACCTCGCCGCCCAGCTGTCGTCCCCCGTCCGGCGGATGATGCGCTCGGGGGTCGCCGGCGCCGGCCTGATGGTGGCCGCCACCGTCGTCGCGCTGGTCTGGGCGAACTCGCCCTGGGCCGACTCCTACGACGAGCTCTGGCACACCGAGCTGGTCCTGCGCTTCGGCGACTCGCAGATCGCCATGGACCTGCAGCACTGGGTCAACGACGGCCTGATGGTGTTCTTCTTCTTCCTCATCGGCATGGAGGTGCGGCGCGAGCTGTCGATGGGCGAGCTGGTGCAGCGCAGCCGGCTGACCATCCCCACCCTGGCCGCGGTCGCGGGCCTGGTGCTCCCGGCGCTCATCTACCTGGCCATCAACGCCGGCGGCGAGGGCGCGGTCGGCTGGGGCATCCCGATGGCCACCGACACCGCGTTCGTGCTGGGCGCGCTGGCGCTGTTCGGCCGGCACACGCCGATCCAGCTGCGGGTCTTCCTCCTGTCGCTGTCGGTCGTCGACGACATCGGCGCCCTCAGCGCGATCGCGATCTTCTACTCCGACGAGATCGACCTCGTGGCGCTGGCCATCGCGGGGCTCTGCGTCCTGGCGTTCATCGGGCTCTCCCGCATGCAGGTGTGGCGGGGGCCCGCCTACTTCGCCGTCGGCGCCGTCATGTGGGTCGCGATGTACGAGTCGGGCGTGCACGCCACGATCGGCGGCGTCGTGCTGGGCCTGCTGGTCAGCGCCTACCCGCCCCGCCGCGCCGAGGTCGAGCGCGCCGGGTCCCTCGCGCGCGCGTTCCGGCAGTCCCCCGAGCCCTCCCTCGCCCGGGAGGCCAAGCTCTCGGTGGAGCGCGCCATCTCGCCCAACGAGCGGATCGGCGCGGTCCTGGTGCCGTGGAGCAGCTACGTCGTCGTCCCGGTGTTCGCCCTGGCCAACGCCGGGGTCCGCATCGACGGGCCCCTCCTGGAGCGGGCGCTCACCTCGCCGGTCACGATCGGCGTCTTCCTCGGGCTGGCCGTCGGCAAGCTGCTCGGCGTCGGGCTGGCCGCCTGGCTGGGTGTCCGGCTGCGGCTGGGGGTCCTGCCGCCCGGCGTCACCCTCGGCAACGTGTGGAGCGGTGCGGCGCTCTGCGGGCTGGGCTTCACCGTCTCGCTGTTCGTCACCGACCTGGCGTTCGACGACGAGGCGCTGCGGGAGGAGGCGACGGTCGGCATCCTGGCGGCCGCCGTGGTCTCCGCCGCCCTCGGCGCGCTCTTCTTCCGCCTCCTCAGCCGGGAGAGCAGCACCCCCGAGCGCCCGCTCCAGCTGGACCCGCCGGTCGACCCGGCGGTCGACCACGTCCGCGGGCCGGTCGACGCGCCGCTGACCCTCGTCGAGTACGGCGACATGGAGTGCCCCTTCTGCGGCCGCGCCACCGGCGTGGTGAGCGAGCTCCGGGGCCGCTTCGGCGAGGACCTGCGCTACGTGTTCCGCCACCTGCCGCTGGTCGAGCTGCACCCGCACGCCCAGCTGGCCGCCGAGGCGGTCGAGGCCGCCGGCGCCCAGGGGAAGTTCTGGGAGATGCACGACAAGCTGTTCGCCCACCAGGACGCGCTCGAGGCGCCCGACCTGCTCGACTACGCCGCGGCCCTGGGCCTGGACCTCGAGCGGTTCGCCCGCGAGCTCGGCGACGGCACCCACGCGCCGCACGTCCGGGACGACGTCGCCGGTGCCGAGGCGAGCGGGGTGGAGGGGACGCCCACCTTCTTCGTCAACGGCATCCGCCACACCGGCCGGGCCGGCACCGACGAGCTCGCGGCGGCCCTGCTGCGCACCGATCCGCGGGGGACGCCGGTGGAGCGGACGGTCGCTGCTGCCGGGCCGGTCCCGGGCACGCGCCCGCCCTCGCCGCAGTCCCCGCCGGCGCGGTTGCCCGCGGTCGAGGGGCTCGACGAGACCGAGGACCCGAGCGGCGCCTCTCCCCGGCTGGACGAGCGGCAGCTCGCCGTCCTCCGCCGGGCCGGTCGCCGGCGCACCACGAGCAAGGGCGAGGTGCTGGTCCAGGGCGGCGCCAGCGAGTGGGACTTCGTCGTCGTCCTCGAGGGCACCGTCGCGGTGCTCGAGGACCCCGAGCCCGGCGACGGGGACGAGCCGCGCGTGGTCATGGTCGTCGGACCCGGGCGGTTCCTCGGGGGGCTCAACATGCTCGCCGGTCAGCGCGCGGTCCGGACGGTGGTGGCGGCGCGGCCGGGGGTGGTGGTCACCCTGACGGTGCAGCGCCTGCGGGAGGTGATGTCCGCCGACCGGGAGCTGGCCGACCTGATCATGCGGTCGTTCCTGCTGCGCCGGGCGATGCTGATCGGCCGGGCGACGGGCCTGCGGGTCGTCGGCGACCCGGCGTGGCCGGCCAGCGCTGCGCTGCGGGCGCTCCTCGACGAGCAGGGCATCGCCCACCAGTGGCTCGACCCGGCGGAGAACGAGGCCGCGCGGGCGGTGCTCGCCGAGAACGACGCCCTCGACGAGGAGCGACCGGTCGTCGTCGCCTCGGACGGCCGGGTGCTCGTCGACCCGGGTCCCGACGAGCTGCTGCGGGCGGCGGGGACCGACCGGGTCGGTTAGGCCGTCAGACCCGGTTCGGCGCCGTGCCCGGGTCGGCGGTGCCGCGGGGGGCGGTGTCCTGGTCGACGACGACCTGCTCGCGCTGCACCTGCTCGGTGACCGTCTCCTGCCCCTCCACGACCACGGTGCGCAGGCGGACGCGCTCGGTGGGCACGACCTCGACGGTCACGACCGGCCGCTCGGTGTGCAGGACGATCTCGTCGGGCAGCCCGCCGGATCCGGTGCCCGGCTGGTCGGCCACCAGCGTCTCGCCGGCGACGTGGTCCGGGGCGTCGATCGGCACCTCCTCGAGCCGGATCTCCTCGCGCCGGATCGGGACGGTGATCTGCACCTCCTCGGTGACCACGTACTTCACGAGGCGGGCGCGCGTGGTGGCCACCCGCTCGGTGCCGACGACGAGCTGCTCCTCGCTGCGGGTCATCGCGCCTTCGTCGGCCTGGGCCGGCGGCTGGGGAGGCGCCACCGGCATCTCGACCGTGGGCGGGGCGGCCGTCTCCTGGGTGACGGTCTCGTCCCGGCCGGGCGCCGCGGTGCCGGCTCCGTAGTGCCGGCGCAGTTCCGCCTCGTCGTCGGGCGTGAGGTGGTCACCGGTCAGGTGCGGGGCCGACTTGACCGCGTCGACGGCGACCGGCAGCCGGAGGCCGCCGTCGTCGAACGTGGCGTCCACGGCCGGGACAACGGACTGCCGGGTACCGAAGAGGCCGGTGGTGACGGCGACCCAGGTCGGAGCACCGGTGCGGTCGTCGACGTAGAAGTGCTCGACCGTGCCGATCTTCTGACCGGTCGCGTCGTACGCCGTGCTGCCGATCGCGGCGGACACCTGTCGTTCGTCCAGCATGGGTCTGCTCCCCTCCGCGCGGCGCCCTCGCCGGGCACCTCCAGGTCAGCAGGCGTGCCCAGCAGGGGTCGCCGCTGAACATCGGGCGCCTAGGGTCGAGGCAGCGGCCGAGCAGTGCGGCCGGGGAGGGAGGGCCGCCATGCCCAGCGCGCACCTCGAGGTGGAAAGCAAGTACGACGTCGACGAGGGGTTCTCGCTCCCCTCGCTGGAGGGCCTGGACGGCGTCGTCACGGTGGACGCGCCCGTCGAGCACGCACTGGAGGCGGTCTACCACGACGCGGCGGACCTCCGGCTGCTGCGCGCGCGGGTGACCCTGCGCCGGCGGACCGGGGGACCGGACGCCGGCTGGCACCTGAAACTGCCGGCCGGCGCCGCCCGCCGCGAGCTGCACGCGCCCCTCGGCCGGGCCGTCAAGCGGCCACCCCAGGCGCTGGTCGCCCCGGTCACCGGGCTGCTGCGCGGCGCGCCGACCGCGCCGGTGGCCACCCTGCGCACCCGACGGGTGGTCACCGCGCTGCGCGACGCCGACGGCCGGCTGCTCGCCGAGGTCGCCGACGACGTCGTCGCCGCCAGCGTCCCGGCGCTCGGACCCGGCCGGCCCGCGGAGGCGCACACCTGGCGGGAGGTGGAGGTGGAGCTCGGCGCCGGGGACGCGGCGCTGGCGGACGCGGTGGCCGAGCGGCTGGCCGCGGCCGGAGCACGGGCCTCGACCAGCGCGTCGAAGATCGGCCGCGTGCTGGCCGCCCGGCTGGCCGAGCTCGACGGCTGGGCGCCGAAGAAGCGGAAGAACGGCCCGCGGGCCGGCGAGTTCGCCAGCACCGCCGTGCGGGACCAGCTCGCCCGCCTGGAGGCGGCCGACGTGGCCCTGCGCACCGAGCAGCCCGACGCCGTCCACCAGGTGCGCGTCTCCGCCCGGCGGCTGCGCAGCACGCTCACCGCCCTGCGGGAGGTGCTCGATCCGGAGGTGACCCGGGCGGTGCGGGACGAGCTGCGGTGGCTGGGTGCCGAGCTCTCCACGGCGCGGGACACCGAGGTGGCCCTGGCGCACCTGCGGGAGCTGGTCGCGGCCGAGCCCGACGAGCTGGTCCTCGGTCCGGTGGCCGCGCGGTTGCAGCAGCTGGAGATCCAGGAGGAGCGCGCGGGGATGGACCGCGCGAAGGAGACGCTCGGGAGTGCCCGATACCTGGGGTTGCTCGAGGACCTGCACCGGCTCGTCGCCGACCCGCCGCTGACCGTGCACGCGGACGACCGGCTGGAGCCGGTGCTCCGCGAGGCGGTCGCCCGGTCGGTCCGCCGGCTGCGCCGGCACATGCGCACGGCGCGCCACGCCCCGGCCGAGCACCGGTCGGAGGCGCTGCACGCCGTGCGGAAGGCGGCGAAGCGGGTGCGCTACACGACCGAGGTCGTGGCCCCGCAGCTGGACGGCGCGGACGCGGCCACCACGGCGGCGAAGCGGGTCCAGGAGGTGCTGGGGGAGCGGCAGGACACCGTCGTCACCCGCGAGCTGTGCCGCCGGCTGGCCGTGGTCGCCTTCGCCGAGGGGGAGAACGCGTTCACCTTCGGCCGGTTGCACGCGCTGGAGCAGGCACGGGCCGAGGCGGCCGAGCGGCGGTTCTGGGAGCTGGAGCCGTCGGTGCGCAAGAAGCTGGCGAAGGCGACCTCCTAGCGGGTCGTGCCTGGCCGGTGGCGCCGCCCTGGGAGAGTGGGGGCGTGACGGACGCCGGTTCGAGGGTGCGCCGGTGTCGGTGATCGCCCTGGTCGGGTTCGGCACCGTGGTGCTGCTGGCCATGCTCCTGCTGCACGGCTACCTGTGGTTCCGCCTGGTCCGGAGCACGACCAGCCCCGGACGGCTCCGCCGCCGGCTCACCCTGCTCACGGTCCTGCTGGCGGTCCTCCCCGCGCTCGCGGTCGCGCTGCGCCGGACGCTCCCGCTCGAGGCCGCGGCGCCGCTGGACTGGGTCGCCTACTGCTGGCTCGGGGTCGCCTTCTACGCGTTCCTCTCCCTGCTGGTGCTAGAGCCCGTCCGGCTGGTCGGGAACGCGTGGATCCGCCGTCATGGCGCAACGGCTCCGCCCGACGGGGGAACGGCACCCGGCCGCGGTCCCGTCCGGGAGGACGCCAGTGCAGGCGCCCCGCCCTCTCCCTCCCGGCGGCTGTTCCTCGCCCGGGGGCTGGCCGTCACGGCGGGTGCGGTCGCGCTGGGCACGGCGGGCACGGGGGCGTACTTCGCGAACTCGCCGCCCGTCGTCCGCCGGGTGCCGGTGACGCTGGCGAACCTCGACCCCGCCCTCGACGGGCTGCGCATCGTCACGTTCTCCGACGGGCACCTGTCGGCGACCTACGGGGGACGGCGGTTCGAACGGCTGGTCGAGCTGGTCAACGAGCAGCGCCCCGACGTCGTGGCGATCGTGGGCGACCTGGTGGACGGGGACGTGTCCGAGCTGCGCGAGGAGGCCGCGCCGCTGGCCGACCTGGTGAGCGAGCAGGGCGTCTTCTTCGTCACCGGCAACCACGAGTACTTCGTGGACACGAACGCCTGGCTGCGCCACCTGCCCACCCTCGGTGTCGACGTCCTCCGCAACGAGCGGGTGCCGATCCGGCGGGGCGGCGCGTCGTTCGACCTCGCCGGCATCGACGACCGGACGGCGGCGTCGTCCGGGCTGACCGGTCACGGGGCGGACCTCGACGCGGCGTTGGACGGCCGGGACGACGGCGTGCCCGTCGTCCTCATGGCCCACCAGCCGGTGCAGGTCGAGCAGGCGGCGGCCGCCGGCGTGGACCTCCAGCTCTCCGGGCACACCCACGGCGGGCAGCTGTGGCCCTTCGACTACGCGATCCGGCTCGACCAGCCCACCGTCGAGGGGCTCGCCCGGTACGGGGACACCCAGCTGTACGTCACCTCGGGAGCCGGCTACTGGGGGCCGCCGATGCGGGTCGGCGCCCGGCCGGAGGTCACCGTGGTGGAGCTGCGCAGCCCGCGCGGCTGAGCCGGCCGCTCAGGAGCCCTCGAGGGCGTCGAACGCCTCGTCCATGAGCTCCTCGAGCTTGCGCTCCCCGTTGCAGTCGCCCCAGGCCAGCAGGCCGGCGGTGTAGGCGGACATGTAAGCGTTGATCTTGATCACGTCCGCCGGCCGGATGTCCGCGCCGGGCATCGCGTCGGCCACCACCTGGCCGGCCGTGCGCTCGAACTCGGCGGCTCGCGTGCGCAGGGCCGGCGACGCGGCGATGATCCGCCACCGGGTCAGGGCGTCCTGCCGGAACTCGGCGCTCCACTGCCCGAGCCACACCGTGACGGCCTGGCGGAACCGGGCGCCGACCGAGAGCTCGGCGGGGAGCGCCGCCAGCAGGGCCGTGAAGTCCTCGGCGCTGGGCATCCCCATGACGACGTGTTCCTTCGACGGGTAGTGCGCGTAGAACGTCGGGACCGACACGTCCGCCGCCCGCGCGATCTGGCCGACGTTGACCCCGTCGAAGCCGTCCCGCTGGAACAGCTCCAGGGCCGTGTCGTAGATCCGCTGGTGCGTGGCGGCCCAGCGCCGGGCACGCCAGTCCGGCGTCTCGCTCACGTTCGTCCTCCGTCGCCCCGTCTGCGAACGCGCCACCGGACCGAGGGTTGCAGCGCGGTGGCGGTGGCCATTGTGCGCCACCTACCCCGCTCGGGGACGGCGAACCGGGCACAACGTCACCCGCCTCACCTGGGCATATGTCGCCCACGGGGGCCGGTCAACCGGTGAACGCCGCCGTCTCGGCCAGCCGGGAGCGGGTGACGGTCTTGAGGCGGGAGACCGCCTTCTCGAGCGGGACCAGCTCGATCTCGGTGCCCCGCAGCGCCACCATCTGCCCGTGGTTGCCCTCGTGGGCGGCGATCGTGGCGTGCAGCCCGAACCGGGTGGCCAGCACCCGGTCGAACGAGGTCGGGGTGCCGCCGCGCTGGACGTGGCCGAGGACCGTGGTGCGGACCTCCTTGCCGGTCCGCCGCTCCAGCTCGGCGCCCAGCTGCTGGGCGACGCCCGTGAAGCGGCGGTGGCCGAACTCGTCGACGCCGCCGTCGCGCAGGTCCATCGTCCCCGGGAGCGGGGTCGCTCCCTCGGCCACGACACCGATCACGTGCGTGTCGCCGCGCTCGAAGCGCTCGGTGACCAGGCGGCAGACCTGCTCCACGTCGAAGGGCTCCTCGGGCACAAGCGTCAGGTGCGCGCCCGACGCCAGCCCGGCGTGCAAGGCGATCCAGCCCGCGTGCCGGCCCATGACCTCCACCAGCAGCACCCGCTGGTGCGACTCGGCGGTGGTGTGCAGGCGGTCGATCATCTCGGTGGCGATGCTGACCGCGGTGTCGAAGCCGAAGGTCAGGTCGGTCTCGTCGATGTCGTTGTCGATCGTCTTCGGGATCCCGACGACCGGGACGCCGGACTCCGACAGCAGGTGCGCCGCCGTGAGCGTTCCCTCCCCACCGATGGGGATGAGGACGTCGATGCCGTGGGTCGCCAGCACGTCCTTCATCTGCGGCAGCTCCGCGTTCAGCCGCTCGGGGGCCACGCGGGCCGAGCCGAGCGTCGTCCCGCCCCGGGTGAGCAGCCCGTCGACGGCCGCGATGTCGAGGGGGGTGGTCCGGTCCTCGAGGAGGCCGCGCCAGCCGTCGCGGAAGCCGACGACCTCGCTGCCGTAGTGGGCGGACGCGGTCCGGACGACGGACCGGATGACGGCGTTGAGGCCGGGGCAGTCGCCTCCGCCGGTGAGGACACCGATGCGCAACACGCTCTCCCTCGATGGGCGAGACCCGACCATACGTCATGACGTCCTGACGTTTCCGCATCTCGGGCAAGATGTCCCGAAGGGTGAGATCAGATGTGACGTCCCATACGACATGACGACCAGACGTCTTGCGATCCCGTACCTTTGCTGACGTGGTCAGCCCCGTCTCCGGACCCAAGTACCTGGCCGTCCGCGAGCACCTCCGGCGCCGGGTCGCCTCCCTGCCCGAGCTGACGCTCCTGCCGCCGGAGCCGGTGCTCTGCGCCGAGTACGGCGTCAGCCGCATCACGCTGCGCCGCGCCGTCGACGGTCTCGTCGCCGACGGCCACCTGGTGCGCGAGCAGGGCCGGGGCACCTACGTCACCCGCCCGGCGATCCGCCACGAGTACCGCGAGAGCTTCGTCCACCGGATCGCCGGCTTCAGCTCCGTGATGAGCGAGCAGGGTGCGCAGGTCGGCACGAAGGTGCTCACCCAGCGGGTCACGCCGGTCCCCGCTCCCGTCGCCGCGGAGCTTGCCCTGGACGGCACGGCCGACGTCGTCGAGCTGGAGCGGCTGCGCAGCGTCGACGGCGAGCCCAACCACGTCGCGCACAGCTTCCTGCCCGCCGCGCTCTACCCGCGGGCCGCGGAGGAGGACTTCAGCGAGGGGTCCCTGTACGAGTTCCTGCGCCGGGAGTACCAGGCCGACCTGGCCCACGCGCGCATCGTCGTCGACGTCGGCACCGCCGACCCGGGCGAGGCGGACCTGCTCCGGATCGTCGCCGGTTCGCCCCTGCTGGTCGTCCGGACGACGGTGCGCGACAGCTCGGGCCACCCCCTCGTGCACAGCTACTCGCGGCTGCGCCCCGACGTCAGCCAGGTGGAGTTCGAGGTCTCCGTGGGCGGTCGCTGATGACCTCGACCACGGCGACGGGGGTCCGGGAGGTCCCCCAGCCGCCGAAGCAGGTCTGGCGCGCCCTCGCCGTCCTGGAGCCCTACTGCTCGGTGTGCGACGTCTCGTACGTCCTCGGCGAGGACGCCCGTCGCCCCGGCCTCGGGACGACGTTCGTGTGCGCGCCGGGCCGGCTCGACGGGCCGCCCGCGGAGGGGGCGCCGCAGGGCGAGATCGTCGAGTGGGAGCCGCCCCGCGTGGTGGCGACCCGGCTCCGCCTCACGCCGGAGACCTGGACGACGCGCATCGAGCTGGCCGGTACCCGCGAGGGCGGCACGCGCGTGACCATGACCGTCACCCACGAGCCGGTCGGCGGGAGCCGGGTGGTCCGGCGGCTGCAGCGGGGGGCGCTGCGCCGGCTGGTCCGGCGCACGGTGGAGGCCGAGCTCGCCAAGGTCCCCGCGCACGTGGAGCGGGCCGCGTCGCCTGCGTGACCACCCCGTTCGGGGGATCCGTGCTTCAGCGGCGATCTTGGGGGTACGGAGCCTCCTCGTGCACCGGCGTGCGCAACCGGCGAATGCCGGGATGGGGGCCACGCCGGTCGAACGAAGGAGAACGCTGTGCAGATCCTCGGCCTCATCGTGGTCGGCCTCATCATCGGCGCGCTCGCCCGGCTCATCAAGCCCGGCCGGCAGCGGCTGAGCATCCTCGCCACCCTGCTGCTGGGCGTCGTCGGCGCCCTCATCGGTGGCGTCGTCGCCAGCCTGCTCGGCACCGGTGACATCTGGGAGCTCAACGTGCTCGGCTTCATCGTCGCCGTCATCGCAGCCGTGCTGCTGATCGGCGTCGCCGAGGGCGTGTCCGGCGGCAGGTCGCGGGGCGCCGTCCGCTGATCCCTCCCCGGGGGCTCGACCGGCCTCAGAGCTCGGTCGAGTCCCCCGGGGCCAGCCGGCTGAACGGGGTGGGGGTGCCCGGGCCACGCTCCCCCAGCAGCCCGCTGACCAGCCCCAGCCCGGTGTCGTTCAGCAGCCCGTCGTGCACGGCGAACGCCTGGTCGGCGTGCACCGCCCGGACGTAGTCGATGAGGTCCGCCGTCCGCGACCACGGCGCGTGCATCGGCACCAGCAGCGTCGCGACCGGCTCGTCCGGCACGGTCAGCGCATCCCCCGGGTGGAAGACGTTTCCCTGGGCCCCGCCGTCCACCAGGAAGCCGATGTTGGCGATCCGTGGGATCTCCGGGTGGATCACCGCGTGCAGCTCGCCGTGGACGCGGACGTCGAAGCCCGCCACGGTCACCGCGTCGCCGTCGCCGACCACGTGGACCCGGCCGCCCAGACCCTCGAGCTTCGCCGCCACCGCCGCGTTCGTCCACACCTCCAGTGCCGGGTCGGCGTCCAGCGCCGCCCGCAGCCGCTGCGGCTCGAAGTGGTCCGGGTGCTCGTGGGTGATCAGCACCGCGCTCGCGCCCTCCAGCGCCGAGGGGTCGGTCCAGGCGCCCGGGTCGATCACGAGGTTGCGGTCCCCGTCGGAGAGGACGACGCACGCGTGACCCTGCTTCGTGAGCTCCATGCCCGCATCCTGCCCCGGCGCCCGGAGCCGCGCAGACCGCCCGGTCCTCCCCCCTCGGGGGGAGGGGAGCGCCGGGGCCCGTAACGCTCGCGCCGGGTCCTGCCGACGTCCTCCGCATGATGCTGCAGACCACCGTCTTCGCCGCCGCCCGGAGCCGCGCCCACGGGCCGACCACCGCCCTGTGGCACGCGGTGGAGGTCCACCGGCCGCCGGCCGAGGTGGACGGCGCCTGCGAGCTCACCCTGTGCGGGTCGCTGGCCCGGGTGTCGACGGAGGAGTCGTGGCCGGTGGCCGCGCGCGACGTCTGCCCGGCCTGCGCCCTGCTCTCCCGCTGACGCGGGACCCCTGACGCCCTGTCGCCGGGTGGGGGAGCTCGCCCCGACGGCAGGTGCACCCGTCGCGGTCGCGCCCGCGCGCACCGCGTGCGCACGAACGGTGGTCATGACGCCCTCATGACCACCGTTCGCGCACGTCCGGTGGCCGGCGAGGCGCGTCAGCGGCCGGTGAACCGGGGCGCCCGCTTCTCGAGGAACGCCTCGACCGCCTCGAGGTGGTCGGCGGTCTGCCCGAGCCGCGTCTGCAGCCGCGCCTCGAGGGCCAGCGTCTCCTCCAGCGAGTCGGTCGCCGCCGTGGCCAGCACCGTCTTCATCGCCCGGTAGGCAGCGGTCGGCCCGGCGGCCAGCCGCGCGGCCAGCGCCTGCGCCTCCGTCAGCACCTCCTCGGCCGGGACGACGCGGTGCACCAGTCCCCACTGCTCCGCGGTCTCCGCCGTGAACGGGTCCGGTGTGAGCAGCAGCTGCGCCGCCCGCGACCCGCCGACGCAGTGCACCAGGCGCGACGCCAGCGCGGAGTCGCTGCCCAGCCCCACACCCGCGAACGCGGTCGTGAACTTCGCGCCGGCCGCGGCCACGCGCAGGTCCCCGGCGAGCGCGATGCCCAGCCCGGCTCCGGCGCAGGCGCCGTTGATCCCGACGACGACCGGTACCCGGAGCGCCGACAGCGCCAGGACCAGCGGGTTGTACTCGTCCTCGACCACCGAGAGCGACGTCGCGGCGTTCCCGCGCAGCGACTCGATGTGCTCGGCGAGGTCCTGCCCGACGCAGAACGCGCGGCCGGTGCCGGTGAGCAGCACCGCGCGGACCGTCTCGTCGGCTGCCACCTCCCGCACGGCGGCCAGCAGATCGCCGCGCAGCGCGGAGGAGAGACCCGGCCGCAGCAGGGTCAGGGTGGCCACGCCGCCGTCGTCGGTCCTGGTCACGGTCTCGGACATCGTCGTCCCGTCTGTCGTCTTCCGGTGGTTGCCGTCGGCCACCTTGTCACGGGCCCGCCGGCTGGTACCCGTGTGGCGGACGACGCTGCCGTTCCAGGTGGAACCGCGAGTAAGGTCAGCCTGCCCTACGTCAGCCGACCGGGCTCTCCTCGCCGCAGATCGGGTCCGTCGTCATGGGTCAGGCATTCCTCGCCAGCTACCTGATCGGACTCCGCGAGGGCCTGGAGGCCACCCTGGTCGTCAGCATCCTGGTCGCCTACCTGGTGAAGTCCGGGCGTCGTCGCCAGCTGCTGCCGCTCTGGGGCGGGGTCGCCGCCGCGATCGCCCTGTCGGTCCTCTTCGGCGCCCTGCTGACCTACACCGAGACCTCCCTGCTGGCCGACTACCGGTCGCGGGAGCTGTTCGAGGCGATCGCCTCCGTCCTCGCCGTCGTGCTGGTCACCTGGATGATCTTCTGGATGCGCCGGACCGCCCGGCGCCTCAAGGGCGAGCTCACCGGCAGGCTCGAGGCGGCCATCGGCGTGGGTGCCCTCGCGGTGGCCGGCATCGCCTTCGTCTCGGTGATCCGCGAGGGTCTGGAGACAGCGCTGCTCTTCTACGCCGCGGCGCAGGGCGCCACGTCGACCGCCACCCCGCTGGTCGCGATCTCGTTGGGCGTCCTCACCTCGGTCCTCATCGGGTTCGGCCTCTACGCCGGCGCGATCCGGGTGGACCTGCAGAAGTTCTTCACCGTCAGCGGCGTGCTGCTCGTCTTCGTCGCCGCCGGGATCCTCAAGTACGGCGTGCACGACTTCCAGGAGGCAGGCGTCCTCCCGGGGCTGGACGTCCTCGCCTTCGACATCTCGGGCGTCCTCGACCCGAACACCTGGTACGGCGCGGCCGTGGCCGGGATGTTCAACATCACCGCGGCCCCCACCGTCCTCGAGACGATCGCCTACCTGGCCTACCTCGTCCCGGTGCTCGCGGCCTTCCTGTGGCCGTCCCGGTCGACCCCTTCTCCCCGGACCGGTGCGGCTCCGGGTTCCTCGATCAAGTCGGAGACCTCCCAGCATGTCCCTGCGTGACCGCCGGCTCGCCCTCGTCCCCGCCCTGGCGCTCGCCGTCCTGACCGCTGCCTGCGGCGGCTCGGACGACGACGCCGGTGGGCGCAGCGCCGCCGCCGACACCATCCCCGTCGCCGCGACCGACGACGCCTGCGACGTCGACGCGTCCGAGCTCGAGGCGGGCACCCACGAGTTCGCGGTGACCAACAACGGCAGCAAGGTCACCGAGTTCTACGTCTACGCCGAGGGCGACCGCGTGATGGCCGAGGTCGAGAACATCGCCCCCGGGCTGAGCCGCGACCTCCTGGTCGAGCTGCCCGCCGGCGAGTACGAGACCGCCTGCAAGCCCGGCATGGTCGGCGACGGCATCCGCAACCCGCTGACCGTCACCGGCGAGGCGGCGCAGCTGTCGGAGGACGAGTCGCTCGCCCAGGCCGGGAAGGACTACCAGCGGTACGTCCAGAGCCAGACCGCCGCCCTGCTCGAGCAGACGACGGCCTTCACCGAGGCGGTCACCGCCGGCGACGTCGAGGGCGCCAAGGCGCTGTACCCGATCGCCCGCACGTACTGGGAGCGGATCGAGCCCGTCGCCGAGATCTTCGGCGACCTCGACCCGCTCATCGACGGCCGCGAGGGCGACCAGGAGGAGGGCCAGGACTTCACCGGCTTCCACCGCATCGAGAAGGCGCTCTGGGAGACCGGGGACGTGTCCGGCATGGGCCACTACGCGGACGACCTGCTCACCGACGTGCAGCGGATCGTCGAGCTGGCGAACGGGACGACGCTGGAGCCGCTCCAGCTGGCCAACGGTGCGAAGGCGCTGCTCGACGAGGTGGCGACCGGCAAGATCACCGGCGAGGAGGACCGCTACTCGCACACCGACCTGTGGGACTTCGCCGCCAACCTGGAGGGTTCGCAGGCCGCCGTCCAGGCGCTGCGCCCCTACCTCGAGGAGGCCGACGCCGACCTGGTCGCCGAGATCGACGAGCGGTTCGCCGCCACCGAGGCCGAGCTCGAGCAGTACCGCGCCGGCGACGGCTGGATGCTGCACGACCAGCTCACCCAGGAGCAGCTCAAGGGCCTGTCGGACAGCATCACCGCCCTGACCGAGTCGGTCAGCCAGGTCGCGGCGGTCGTCGCGGACCGATGAGCGAGCAGCAGGGAGCGGCGCAGGGGTCGGCGGGCGTCTCCCGTCGCCGGCTCTTCGGCTGGGTCGGCGCCGGGACGGCCGGCGTCCTCGCCGCCGGCGCCACCGGCGGGGTGATCGGCCGCACCACCGCCATGGAGGCGGCGTCCGCCTCCGGCCCGGGCCCCGACGACGCCGTCCCCTTCACCGGCCGGCACCAGGCCGGCATCGTCACCCCGGCCCAGGACCGGCTGCACTTCGTCGCCTTCGACGTCACGACCGACGACCGGGCCGAGCTGGTCGACCTGCTCAAGGCCTGGGCGGCCGCGGCGCGCCGCATGACGGCGGGGCAGGACGCCGGACCGGTGGGCGCCGTCGAGGGCGAGCGGTTCGCCCCGCCGGACGACACCGGCGAGGCCATCGGGCTGCCGGCCTCGGGGCTGACGCTCACCATCGGGTTCGGCCCGACCCTCTTCTCGACCGCCGAGGGGGTCGACCGCTTCGGCCTCGCCGCCCGGCGGCCCGCGCCGCTCACCGAGCTGCCCGCGTTCGCCGGCGACCAGATCGACCCGGCGATCAGCGGGGGCGACCTCTGCATCCAGGCGTGCGCGAACGACCCGCAGGTCGCGGTGCACGCCGTCCGGAACCTGGTCCGCCTCGGCGCCGGCGTGGTGAGCGTCCGCTGGTCGCAGCTCGGCTTCGGCCGGACGTCGTCCACCAGCACCGGGCAGGCGACCCCGCGCAACCTGTTTGGCTTCAAGGACGGCACGAACAACCTCAAGGCCGAGAACGAACAGGCCCTCGAACGGTTCGTGTGGGTCGGGGACGGCGACAGCGGGGGCGACTGGCTGGCCGGGGGCTCGTACCTGGTCACCCGCCGGATCCGCATGCTCATCGAACCGTGGGACAGCTCCACCCTCGACGAGCAGCACCGGACGATCGGCCGCACCAAGGGGACGGGCGCGCCGCTCGGCCAGCAGGCCGAGTTCGACCCGGTCGACTTCACGAAGCAGGTCGACGGCGAGTTCGCGATCCCGGAGACCTCGCACGTCTTCCTGGCCAACCCCACGAACTCGGGGACGGCGATCCTCCGCCGCGGCTACAGCTTCGTCGACGGCTCCGACGGGCTGGGGCGGCTGGACGCCGGGCTGTTCTTCATCGCCTACCAGCGCGACCCGGAGACCGGCTTCGTGCAGGTGCAGCGCAACCTGCGGCTCGACGCGATGAACGAGTACATCCGCCACACCTCCTCCGGCGTCTTCGCCTGCCCGCCCGGGGTCCACGGCGACGACGACTGGTGGGGCCGCGCGCTCTTCGAGGGCTGAGCGGACGTACCGATCCGGACACGCAGCGCAGTCGGCGCGCCGCCCGCGCCGCCGTGTGACCAGGAGCGCACCGGGGGATCGAACGGCCCCCGCTCGGGGCTCGTCCAGCATGTGTATCCGGGCCCCGGATTGGACAGGAACAGACCCGGGGCGCAACCCCCCGGGCGGCGACGAGGCGGCCTTCAGCAGCAGGGCCGGACAAGCGAGGAGTGACCTCCGTTGGTCGAACCAGGACGACGGTGCCTGGGCGACCGCTACGAGCTGCACCAGCTGATCGCAGCGGGCGGGATGGGCCAGGTCTGGCGTGCCCACGACCTGGCGCTGCACCGCCCGGTGGCGGTCAAGGTGCTCCGCAGCGAGTACACCGGCGACCCCACCTTCGTGGCCCGCTTCCGGGCCGAGGCCCAGCACGCCGCCTCCCTGAGCCACCCCAACATCGCCGCCGTCTTCGACTACGGCGAGGAGACCGCCCAGGACGGCACCGGCGAGACGCTCGCCTACCTCGTCATGGAACTGGTCGAGGGCGAGCCGCTCTCCGCGCTGGTCCGCCGCGAGGGTGCGCTGGGCACCGAGACCACCCTGTCGCTGCTGCGGCAGACCGCCTTCGGCCTGGGTGAGGCGCACCGCGCCGGGATGGTCCACCGCGACGTGAAGCCGGGCAACATCCTGGTCCGGCCCGACGGCAGCGTGAAGATCACCGACTTCGGCATCGCCTGGTCGGCGCGCAGCGTCGCCCTCACCCGCACCGGCCAGGTGATTGGCACGCCGCAGTACCTCTCGCCCGAGCAGGCCGAGGGCCGTCCGGCCACACCGGCCAGCGACGTCTACGCGCTCGGGCTCATCGGCTACGAGTGCCTCACCGGGACGCCGGCGTTCGAGGGCGACAACCCCGTCACCATCGCGCTCAAGCAGGTCCGGCAGGAGCCCGAGCCACTTCCCGCGGACCTCCCGGCCGACGTCCGGGCGCTCGTCGGCCGGGCGCTGGCCAAGGACCCCGCCGCCCGCTTCCTCGACGGCGCCGCGTTCGTCGAGGCGATCGACGACGTGCAGGCCGGGCGGCCGCTCGCCGAGGCCCCGCGCACCGTCAGCGTCGCGTCCGCGGCAGCCGTCGCGTCCGCGGCAGCCGTCGCGCCCGCGGCGGTCATCGCGCCCGCGGCGGTCATCGCCCCCGACGAGCCGGGGACGGTCACCACCGGCCCCGTCACCCACCCGCCCGTCGGGAAGCGCCGGAGCCGGGCTGCCGTGGTGCTGCTCCCGCTCCTCGGCCTCCTCGCGGGCGCCGGCATCGCCGTCGCGCTGCTGCTGGCACTCGCCGACGACTCCCCGACCGGCCCGGCCACCGCCGCCGAGCAGCGCGAGGCCGGCAGCATCGTCCTCGACGCCGAGCAGTACGTGGGCCGGCCGGTGGACGAGGTCGTCCGGCGGCTGACCCGTCTCGGGCTGGACGTCGAGCCGGTCGCCGAGCCCCGGGACGACGTCGTCCCCGACCAGGTGACCGCCATCGAGCCGGACGGGAAGCCGCTGTCGGCGGGGGACCGGGTGGTCGTCACCTACGCCACGCCGGCCGGGTCGGGCGGCAGCGGCCCCGCGAACCGCCCCGCGGTGACCGGCGCGGCCGGCGGCGGGAGCACGCCGGTGGTGGAGGAGCAGGCCCCGGTCGAGGACCCCGCGCCCGAGAGCACGGCTCCCCGCACGTCCGCCCCCGCGACCACGATGGCCGGGACCCCCACGAACTCGCAGCCGGGTGGGTCGTCGTCGTCGTCGTCGAGCGAGAGCAGCGACAGCGAGCCGCCCTCCTCCTCCCCGGCGACCAGCAGCGCCGCCGCACCGACGACGAACACGGCCGGGTGACGCTCCCGCTCCCGACAGGTGCCGCGGTCGGCGCGGTGCCAGGCTCGGAGTTCGGTACCGGGAGTGGACAGGGAGTGCGCGGGATGGGAGGACCGGGGCAGCGCCGGCTCGGGAACCGCTACGAGCTGCGCGCGCTGCTGGCCACCGGCGGGATGGGGCAGGTCTGGCGCGCGTGGGACACCCTCCTCGACCGGCCGGTCGCGGTGAAGGTGCTGCGCAGCGAGTTCACCGGCGACCCGACGTTCGTGGCCCGCTTCCGGGCCGAGGCCCGGCACACCGCCGCCCTGGCGCACCGCAACATCGCGGCCCTGCACGACTACGGTGAGGTGACCGCCGACGACGGCACCGGCGAGCAGCTCGCCTTCCTGGTGATGGAGCTGGTCGAGGGGGAGGCCCTCTCCGACCTGCTGGCCCGCGAGCCGCGGCTGACGGTCGACCGCACGCTCGACGTGCTGCAGCAGACCGCTGCCGCCCTCGCCGCCGCCCACGCCGCCGGTGTCGTGCACCGCGACGTGAAGCCGGGGAACGTCCTGGTCGGGACCGACGGCGTCGTCAAGATCACCGACTTCGGCATCGCCTGGTCGGCGTCCAGCATCCCCCTGACCCAGACCGGGCAGGTCGTCGGGACCGCCCACTACCTCTCCCCCGAGCAGGCGGCCGGCGCGAAGGCCGGACCGGCCAGCGACGTCTACGCGCTCGGGATGATCGGCTACGAGTGCCTGGCCGGCCGACGGGCGTTCGACGGCGAGAACTCCGTGCAGATCGCGCTCATGCAGCTGCGGGACGCACCGGACCCGCTGCCCGACGACGTACCGGAGAACGTCCGGCGGCTCATCGGCCGGGCTCTGCTCAAGGACCCCGACGCCCGGTTCGCCGACGGCGCGGCCTTCGCCGCCGCGGTCGCCGACGTGCGCGCGGGGCGCATGCTGACCCCTCCGCCGGCCGACGGGGGCACCCGGCAGTTCGCCGCCCTCGGCACCGCCCCCGCGCCGCGCCGCCGGGCCGGACGCGTCGTCGGGCCGCTCGCCGCGCTGCTGACCGGTGCCGGCATCGCCCTCGCCGGGATCGCGTTCCTCGGTGAGGAACCCGTCGCGCCCGTCGCGGAGGCCGGGCCCGCGTCGGTCGTGCTGACCGCCGCCGACTACGTCGGACGTCCCGTGGACGAGGTCGAAGCCGCGCTCGGTGAGCTGGGTCTGGCCGTCGCACGCGTCGCCGAGGAGACCACCGACCAGGCCCCAGGGCTGGTCACCGGTGTCACGCCCGCCGGTGCCGTCCGGCAAGGGAGCACCGTGACCGTCGCCTTCGCGGTGGCACCGCCGGCCCAGCCGGACCCCACGCCGCAGGCACCGGCCGACCCGCAGGGGACGGCGGGGACGCTGACCGAGGTGGCGGTGAGCGGACCGGCCGCCGGGATCCCAGCGGACGGAGGCCCCGGCCCCGCCCATCGGAACGGGGCGGACGTCCCGGCGCCGCCGGCCCCGGAGCGGGGCGGCGGCCCGGCCAAGGCGGGAGGCCCGGCAGCGGAGAAGGGTGGGGGTCCGCCCGCCCCGGGCGGCGGCCCCGGGCGGGGGAACGGCAAGGGCGGCTGAGCTCCGTCCCGCGGCTCCCGTGCGAGGATCGGTGCGCCCCGGTGACGGCCGGGTGCCACATCGAGAGGGACGCCGGGCGCGGCCCGGGCGGGAACTGTGCGTGACTGAGCGGTCCGGCGAGGAGCTGCTCATCGACCACGCCGCGGTGTTCCGGGCGATGCCGACGCCCTACCTGGTCATGACCCCGGACCTGGTCATCGCCGACGCCAACCGGGCCTACCTGGCGACCACCGGCCGCACGCTCGAGGACCTCGTCGGCCGCGACGTGTTCGAGGCGTTCCCCGGCAATCCCAACGAGACGGACCCCGACGGCGGCGTCGGCAAGGTCCGCGCGTCCTTCGAGCGGGCTCGCGACACCGGTCTGATCGACACCATGGACCTCCAGGAGTACGACATCCCGGACGGCCGCGGCGGGTTCGACAAGCGCTTCTGGAGCCTCATCAGCATCCCGGTCCTCGACGGGGCCGGCGTGTGCCGGTACGTCATCCAGCGCGCCGAGGACATCACCGACTACGTGCTCGACCAGCGCCGCGGCGGCGAGGGCGACCACGGCATGGAGTGGCACCGGCGCGTGCTCGAGGTGGAGTCCGACCTCTACGCCCGCGGCCTCGAGCTGACGGCGTCGCGGGAGGCGGAGCTGGCCACCGCCCGCCGGCTGGCCGCCCTCGCCGGGGTGGCGCTGGACCTCGCCTCGGCCGAGAGCGTCGACGACCTCGTCGCCACGGTCACCGGCAGCGGCCTGGAGGCGCTCGGCGCGAACGGCGCGGCGATCGGGGTGCGGGAGGACGCCGACCGGCTGCGGCTGGTCCGGGTCGGCAGCTTCGCCGAGGGGCTGGGGCGGTACGGCGACCTCCCCCTGGAGGCGTCCGTCCCGGCGACGCTCGCCGCCCGCGGAGGCCGCACGGTGGTCGTCCGGGACCGCGCCGCAGCGGCGCAGCTCTCCCCGGTGGCCGCCGACGTGCTCGCCGCGACGGGGACCGAGGCCTGCATCGCGCTCCCCCTCCAGGCCGGGTCGCGTGCCCTCGGCTCGCTCACGGTCGGCTGGTCGGAGGGCCGCGACTTCAGCGGGCAGGACGTCGAGCTGCTCGAGGCGTTCGCCGCCCAGTGCGCCCAGGTGCTCGACCGCATCCAGACCCGCCAGGCCGAGCGGGCGGCCCACGCGGCGGTCCGTGGGATGGCCGAGGCGCTGCAGCGGAGCCTGCTCACCGAGCCGCCGCTGATCGACGACCTGGAGATCGCCGTCCGGTACGTGCCCGCGGCCGCCCAGGCCCAGGTCGGCGGCGACTGGTACGACGCGTTCCAGGTCGGCGACGGCAGCACGATGCTGGTGATCGGCGACGTGACCGGGCACGACCGCCACGCCGCCGCCGCCATGGCCCAGGTGCGCAACGTGCTCCGCGGCGTGGCCCACAGCCAGCCCGAGTCACCGGCCCGCGTCCTGGCGGCGCTCGACCGTGCCCTCGGCGACCTCGCCGTCGACACCCTCGCCACCGCGGTCCTGGCTCGGGTGGAGCGCTACGGCGAGGACGGGGCGCAGCGGCTGCTGCGCTGGTCCAACGCCGGGCACCCCGCCCCGGTGCTGGTGGAGGCGGACGGCACCGTCACCCTGCTGGAGCGCACGCCCAACCGGCTGCTGGGCGTCGGGCCGGACGCCCTCCGGGTCGAGCACGCAGCACCGTTGCCGGCCGGTTCGACCCTGCTGCTCTACACCGACGGGCTGGTGGAACGGCGCGGTGTCAGCCTCGACGACGGCGTCGCCTGGCTGTGCGAGGAGCTGGCCCACCTGGGCTCCCTGCCGCTGGAGGAGCTGTGCGACCGGCTGCTCGGCGTGCTGCCCGACGAGCTCGACGACGACGTCGCCCTCCTGGCGCTGCGGGCGCACACCGCGGGCTGAGCGCCGTCAGTCGTTCCCGCGCGGCCCCACCCACAGCGCGCCACCCAGCGCGCCGAGGGCCGCGGTGAGCACGAACCCGCGGTCGGTGGCGACGACGGGCAGCACGACCAGCAGCCAGAAGACGGCGAGGCCGACCAGGCCGGCGGCGGCGATCCGCCACAGGGCCCCGGAACGCAGGCGCTCGCGCGCGGCGGCGGAGGCGACGAACGCGCCGAGCCCCAGCACGGCGCAGAGCGTCGCGAAGCCCGACCACAGCGGGATGTCCCGCCAGTAGGAGTCGGGCGAGCCCATCGTGAGACCGAGCTCGAGCAGCACGAGCGACAGCAGGGCGAGGCCCAGGCCGACCAGCGTGGCGCGGTCCCGCGGAGCCCGGACGCGGGTCCGCCGGGGGCGCTCGTCCGTCGTCACCTCCGACTCCAGCGTGTCGGGCCACGAGCGCGTGGCCGGCGCCGGGGTGGGGTCGGCGGCCGCGGCGGGCTCCGGCTCCTCCGGAACCGGGGCCGGCCGGACCGGCGGAGGTGGGGGTGGGGTGCCGAGTCCGGGCAGGCCGGGCACGAAGTCCACCGGCCCGGTCGGGACCGCGGAGTCGACCGGCTCCACCGGCGCGGGCGTGGTCGCGCCGGGGTGCGGGGGCAGCTGGGTGGCCGTCGCGCCCGTCGCCGGCTTCACCACCGGGATCTCCTGGGTGGACGGCGGCGTGCTGCGGCCGGGCTCCTCGGGCAGCTGGGGGTCGGACGACGTCACGGCTCCTCCTCGGCATCGGGCGATCGGACCGCTCTCCCCCGCACGGTATCCGCCCCCCGCGTGGGCGCCCTGCGAGGCGCCCCGTCCGGGCCGGCCCTAGGGTCGGCCGGGTGGGTACGCGCGCCGGCATCGTCGTCACGGGCACCGAGGTCCTGACCGGCCGGGTCGCCGACCGGAACGGGCCGTGGCTCGCCGAGCAGCTGCGCCGCCTCGGGGTCGACGTCGGCCACGTCGTCGTCGTGGGCGACCGGCCCGACGACCTGCGGGCGGCACTGACGTTCCTCGCCGGGACCGGCGTGGCGCTCGTGATCACCTCGGGCGGGCTGGGCCCCACGGCAGACGACCTGACCGCCCAGGTCGTGGGCGACTTCCAGGGCCGCCCGTCGGCGGTCGACCCGGAGCTGGAGCGGCGGATCGCGGCGGTCGTCGAGCGGCTGATGGCCGCCCGCGGCTGGCGGGCCGACCCGGACGCGACCGCGGCAGGCGTGCGCAAGCAGGCGCGGGTGCCCGCCGGGGCGACGGTGCTGGAGCCGGTCGGGACGGCGCCGGGCCTGGTGGTGCCGCCGGAGGAGGGACGGGACGGGCCGACGGTCCTCGTCCTGCCGGGACCGCCGGGGGAGCTCCAGGGCATGTGGACCGCCGCCGTGGCGGCCGCCCCGACGCGGGCGGCGCTGGCCGGAGCCGAGGAGCTCCGCCAGGAGACGGTGCGGCTCTGGGGGACGCTCGAGGCCCAGCTGGCGGTCACGCTGCGGGAGCACGAGGACGAGCTCGCCGGGTTGGAGATCACCACCTGCCTGCGCGAGGGGGAGCTGGAGATCGTCACCCGGTTCCCGCCCTCGGCCCAGCCGGCCTACGACCGGCTGGCGGCGGTGCTGGCCGAGGAGTACGCCGGGACGCTGTTCTCCACCGGGCCCACCCTCGACGAGCTGGTGGCCCGCGGCTTCGCCGACCGGGGGTGGACCGTCGCGACGGCGGAGTCCTGCACCGGCGGGCTCCTGGCCGCCCGGCTGACCGAGCGGCCCGGCTCCTCGGCGTGGGTCCTCGGCGGGGTGACCGCCTACGCGGATGCGGCCAAGGAGCAGCTGCTCGACGTCCCGGCCGGGGTACTGGCCGAGCACGGGGCGGTCAGCCCCGAGGTGGCGGTGGCCCTCGCCGAGGGCGCGCGGGCGCGGTTCGGCGCCGACGTCGGCGTCGGGATCACGGGCATCGCCGGACCCGGTGGCGGCACCGACGGGAAGCCGGTGGGCACGGTGCACCTGTGCGTCGCGGGCCCCGCCGGCCGGGAGCTGCGGGCGCTGCGCCTGCCCGGAACCCGGTCCGCCGTCCGGGAACGGTCCGTCACCAGGGCGATGCAGCTCCTGCGCTGGACCCTCCTCGGCGGCCCGCCCGCCTGAGCGAGCCGCCCGGGGTCACTGGTCGACGGTGACGTTGGTGAAGGGCAGCAGCGGCTCGACCTCGGGGAACACGACGAACAGCAGCAGGGCAGCCACGGCGACGACCAGCACGAGGGCGGCCACCGCCTTGGCTGCGGTGCCGCCGGGGAGGTGGCGCCAGATCCAGGTGTACATGCTCGGGCTCCGGGTGGGGTGGTCGACGGGAGGCTGGGTCAGCCGGCGAGCGCGGGCGGGCCGTCCGGCGCGGAGGCCTTGCTGACCGGTGCACCGTCCAGCCGGGCGTGGATCACCAGCCGCTGAGCGGCGGAGTACTTCGGGTGGCAGGTCGTGAGCGTCAGGTAGGCGCCGGAGGTGGCCGTCCCGCCGTCCGGGGTCGGTGCGATCACGCCGACCTGCGAGGGGTGGACGATCTCCATGCCGGGGATCCCGCTCGGGTCGGTGTCGAAGTCCCCCGTGGCCGGGTCGCCGAGGACCCGGTACACGTACCAGTTCAGCTCGGTCTCGACGACGATCGCGTCCCCGGGGCGCATGGTGTCGAGGTCGAGGAACGGGGAGCCGCGGCCCACGCGGTGGCCGGCCACCGCGAAGTTGCCCTCCTGGCCCGGCATCGCCGTGTCGAGGTAGTGCCCGGGCCCCTGCGCGAGCTGCACCTGGGCGGTGCCCTCGACGATCACCCGGTCGTAGTCCTCGCCCAGCCGCGGGATGTGCAGGACGGCGAACGGCTCGCCCAGGCCGACGTCGATGGTCTCGGGAGCGGGGGCCGGAGCCGGCGCCGGCGCCGGTGCGCCCTCGGACGGGGCGGGAGCGGGCGCCTCGACGGTGGGTGCGTCGGCCCACTGCTCCTGGATCTGCTGGCTGAGCTGGTCCTGCTCGCGGGCGGCCAGGATGTCGGTCACGTAGAGCTCGTAGACGACGAACAGGAGGGCGACGAGCCCGAAGGTGATGAGCGTCTGGCCGATGCCGCGGATCACCGTGCGGACCAGGTCACCGCGTCTGCGGGGTTCCGGCACGGACGGAGTGTCGCTCGGCGGGTTCTCGACGTCGACTGCGCTGCTCACCGCGGGTCCTGTCTGCCGGTGGTGGGGCGGTGGGCACCGCCTGCCGGGGACTGCTTCCCGGCAGGCGGCGCCACCTGGAGGGGGGTGGAGCCCGGCCCGCCGCCCTGGGTCGTCCGGGCGGCGGGCCGGTGGATCAGGCCGCCGCGGTGGAGCTGCGGCGCCGGCCGGCCAGCGTGAGAGCGCCACCGGCGCCGAGGGCGATCAGGCCCAGGGCGAGGGGAGCGGTGGTCTCAGCGCCGGTGTAGGCCAGGGAGCCCTTCGGCTGTGCGTAGGCGTTCACCGGAGCCGCCCGGTGCGCCGGCCGGTGGTGGACCGGAGCCGCGGGGGCGACGGCCGGCTTGTGGCAGGCGCAGTCGGCGTCGTGGTGACCCGGCTTGTGGTGGTCGGCGTGCGGGTGACCATAGGTGTCGCCGACGTTCACGTTGCCGCTGTTGTTGACGTCACCACCATCGGCCGACTGGACGACCTTCACGTCGCCCGTGTGGAAGTCGTACACGCACTTGCTGCCCTCGTAGCAGTAGAACGTGTTGCCGATGATGCCGGTGTTGATCTCGGCGTAGTTGAAGCCGCCGTCGCCACCCTCGACATCGGTCTCGATGTCGGTGATGTCGATGTTGGTGGCCTCGGCCGAGCTCTTGTTGATGTTGCCGGCCTCGGAGCCGTAGGACTCCTCGCCCTCGTCCTTGCTGACCGCGGTCTGGTCGACGTTGTTCGTGGCGGTGGCGGTCTGGTCGCCGTTGTCGCCCGACACGTGGACGTTGCCGCTGCCGTTGACGTCGCCGCCGTCGGCGGACTGGTGCAGCACCACGTCACCCGAGTTGAACTCGATCTTGGTGAACTGCTGGCCCTGCTCGTTCGACGAGGAGGTGGAGGCCATGTTGCCGCCACCGCCCACGACGCCGGTGTTGATGACGGCGATGTTCGCGCCGCCGTCGCCGCCCTCGACGTCCGTGTCGACCTCGGTCTTCTGGACGTTGGTCGCCTCGGCGCTGCTGAAGTTGGCGTTGCCGGCCCCGCTGCCCGAGCCCTCGGAGGAGCTGCTGGCGGCGCCCTGGTCGACGTTGTTGCCGGCCGAGGCCGTCTGGTCTGCGCTGGCCACCGCCTGGCCGAGGAAGAAGATCCCTCCGGCCATTCCTGCGATGGCGAGTCCGTTGCGCACGGATCGATTCATGGTGCGTGTCCTTTTCGGGTGTGCGCGTCACGGTTGGGTAGAAGTGACGCGCCTGTTGTGGATTGGGTGATGGGCGCCGGTGTGGCTGCACCGGCGTCCGGTGGATCCCGTCCGGCCGCCCGGCTGGAACCGAGCGGCCGGACGGTGGTTCAGACCGTCGCGGTCGAGGTGCGGCGGCGTCCGGCGAGGGTGAGAGCGCCACCCGCACCCAGGGCGATCAGGCCCAGGGCGAGGGGAGCGGTGGTCTCGGCGCCGGTGTAGGCGAGCTCGCCCTTGGGCTGGGCGTAGGTGTTCACCGGAGCGGCCCGGTGGTGCACCGGCGCAGCACGCTTGGCGTGGTGCGCCACGGGAGCGGCCGCCTTGTGCTCGGGGCAGTCGGCGTGGTGCGCGCCCGGCTTGTGGTGGTCGGCGTGCGGGTGACCGTAGGAGTCGCCCACGTTCACGTTGCCGCTGCCGTTGACGTCGCCGCCGTCGGCGGACTGGTGGACGGTCACGCTGCCGGTGGTGAAGTTGTAGTAGCAGGTGGCGCCCTCAGGGCAGTAGAACGTGTTGCCGACGATCCCGGTGTTGATGATGGCGACGTTCTTGCCACCGTCTCCACCCTCGACATCGGTCTCGATGTCGGTGACGTCGACGTTGGTGGCCTCGGAGGAGCTGCCGTTGATGTTGCCGGCGCCGCTGCCCTCCGACTCCTCGCCCTCGTCCTCGCTCGAGGCCGTCTGGTCGACGTTGTTGGTGGCGGTCGCCGTCTGGTCACCGCTGTTGCCGTCGGTGCTGACGTTGCCGCTCTTGTTCACGTCACCGCCGTCGGCCGACTGGTGCACGGCCACGTCGCCCGACTCGAAGTCGACGACGGTCTTGCCGTCCTCCGGCTCGGGCTGCGGCTCGACGAGCAGCGGCACCTGACCGCCGCCGCCGTAGCCGTTGACCACGCCGGTGTTGATGACGGCCACGTTCACGCCGCCGTCGCCGCCCTCGACGTCGGTCTCGACCTCGGTCTTCTGGACGTTGGTCGCCTCGGCCTCGCTGAAGTTGGCGTTGCCGGCCCCGCTGCCCGAGCCCTCGGAGGAGCTGCTGGCGGCGCCCTGGTCGACGTTGTTGCCGGCCGAGGCCGTCTGGTCCGCGCTGGCCACCGCCTGGCCGAGGAAGAAGATCCCTCCGGCCATACCGGCGATGGCAAGCCCGTTGCGCACGGTTCGCTTCATCTCGTGTCCTTCTGTGTTCCGGGGATGGGTGGGTTCAGACCGCGGCGGAAGCCGTGCGGCGACGACCGGCCAGCGTGAGAGCGCCGCCCGCACCGAGGGCGATCAGGCCCAGGGCGAGGGGAGCGGTGGTCTCGGCGCCGGTGTAGGCCAGTTCGCCCTTGGGCTGCGCGTAGGTGTTGACGGGGGCGGCCCGGTAGGTGTGCGCGGGACGCTTGGCGTGGTGCGCCACGGGAGCGGCGGCCTTGTGCTCGGGGCAGTCGGCCTCGTGACCCGGCTTGTGGTGGTCGGCGTGCGGGTGGCCGTAGGTGTCGCCCACGTTCACGTTGCCGCTGTTGTTGACCGAACCGCCGTTGGCGTTCTGGACGACGGTCACGCTGCCGGTGGTGAAGTTGTAGTAGCAGGTGCTGCCGGCCGGGCAGTAGAACGTGTTGCCGACGATCCCGGTGTTGATGTCGACGACGTTCGTGCCGCCGTCGCCGCCCTCGACATCGGTCTCGATGTCGGTGACGTCGACGTTGGTGGCCTCGGAGGAGCTGCCGTTGATGTTGCCGGCGCCGCTGCCCTCCGACTCCTCGCCCTCGTCCTCGCTCGAGGCCGCCTGGTCGACGTTGTTGGTGGCGGTCGCCGTCTGGTCACCGCTGTTGCCGTCGGTGTGGACGTTGCCGCTGCCGTTGACGTCGCCGCCGTCGGCCGACTGGTGCACGGCCACGTCGCCGGTCTCGACGTCGACGACGGTCTTGCCCTCCTCCTCGGAGGACTCGAGCGTCCGGATACCGCCGCCGTCGACGACGCCGGTGTTGATCTCGGCCTTGTTGAAGCCACCGTCGCCACCGTCGACCTCGGTCTCGACCTCGGTCTTCTGGACGTTGGTCGCCTCGGCCTCGCTGAAGTTGGCGTTGCCCGCGCCGCTGCCCGAGCCCTCGGAGGAGCTGCTGGCCGCGGCCTGGTCGACGTTGTTGCCGGCCGAAGCCGTCTGGTCGGCGCTCGCCGCCGCCTGGCCGAGGAAGAAGATCCCTCCGGCCATACCGGCGATGGCGAGTCCGTTTCTCACGGATCGATTCATCGTGTGCGTGTCCTTCATGGGTGAGCGCGGCACCAACCGGGTAAGCAGGGACGCGCTGGTGAGTGGGTGTGTGAACGAGCGGGGCGGCTGCACTTGGTCGGTGATGTGCCCCCCGTGGCACACCTGAGGACGGGCGCAGGCCGCTGAGCGGCGGCGTCAGTCCGGCCGCGTGGCGGGGTCGGTCGCCGTGGTGGTGGGCGACCCCGCTGCCGGCTCGGTGAGGCCGGCGTCGTTCACTGCGAGGGAGATCGAGAGAGGCGAGCCGAGGACGGCCGTCGAGGACGCGCTGCCGCCCTTCTGGGCGCCGGGGCCCGCTCCCTGGGTGCCACAGCCGGCGCCACCGATCGCGGTGGCCGGAGCGGCGGGAGCGGGCGTCTCCGGGGCGAGCGGCTCGCCGCCGGACGTCTCGGCGGCCGGGGCGAGGACCTGCTGGACCGGGAGGCCCTCGGCGGGCGCGGACCGCGCGACCTCGGGAGCCTCGGTGGCGGAGCGCTCGCCGGCCTGGCCGGCCGCGGAGGAGCCGGCGGTCTGCGGCGCGACGTCCGCGGTGACCACGGGAGCCGGAGCGCAGACCGGGAGCGCGGCGACGGCCGGCACGGCCGCTGTCGGGACCGGAGCCGCTGTCGTGGTCTCGCACACCGGGGAGGAGCCCGCGGCGGTGCCCTCGGCCGACGTGGTGGTGCAGGTCGCCTGGGTCGAGCCCTCGGTGACGGTCGTCGTGGTCGTGGTGACCGTGCCGCCGTCCGAGGTCTGGGTCACCGTCGTCGTGCTCGTGGTGGCCGACGACGAGCCGGTGGACGTGCTCGTCGTCTTGGCCTCCGCGCTGTCCGCGGTCGTCCCGTTGCTCGTCGGAGCCGCTGCGGGCTGGGCTGTCTCGGCCGGGGGCGGCTCCGCGCTCGTGCTCTGCGAGGTCGGCTCGGGCGAGCTCGACGAGGCCGTGGCCGCGCTCGAGGAGCTGGACGTGGAGGTGGTCGTCGTCTGCGTGGTGGACGATCCGGCGGCGCCGTCCGCGCTCTGCTGCGTCACCGAGTCGGTGGCCGCCGGTGCCGGCTCCTCGGCGCGGGCCGCGGTGTCGGTCGCGACGGCGATGCAGGCGTAGGCGCCGGCGCCCAGGAAGCACGCCGCGGCGGTGCGGCGGAGCCACGACCAGCGGGCAGGCGACGGCGCCTGGCCGTTCCTGATCGCGGTCGTCCCCGTCACGGCGCGGACGTTATGAACGAGTCCGTCTCGTGACCACCGGGTCGCGCACCATAGGATTCTGTGCGGCGTGTCACAGACGTTCCCCCGACCGGAGGATTGCGGAGAGTGACCGAAACCAGGCTGTTACCACTTCTGGTATCAACCTGATACCTGACCGGCGAAGAGCCGGAACCGGCTACGGGGGTGTGGACGGCGTGGCGATGACCCTCCGGTTGACCCCGGCGCAGAGCGACGCACTGCGCCGTCGTGCCCTGGCCGAGGGTGCCTCGATGCAGGACGTGGCACGGCGGGCCGTGGAGGCGTACCTGCGGGCGCACGAGCCGGAGGTCCCGGTCAGCGTGGTCATCGACGAGGAGCTGTCCCGGTTCGCCGGCGCCGTCGAGCAGCTGGCCACATGGCAGGACTGAGCGTCGAGGACCTCCTCGAGGTGGCCCGGCGGACGGTCGGGCCCGACGTGCGCGTGCGCGACCTGGGCCTGCTCACCGCGGCGCTCGCGCGTGTGGAGGCCCGGGCGCTCGGTCGCGACGTCTACCCCAGCATCGAGGAGCGGGCGGCCGCGCTGCTGCACTCGCTGGCCACCACGGCGCCGCTCGTGCACGGGAACCGCCCCTTCGCCTGGGCGGCGACGGCGGTGTACCTCGCGCGGCGCGGGCGGCCCTGCACGCTCACCGACCGGCAGGCGGTCGCCCTGGTCACCGACGTCCTGACCGGCCGCGTCGAGGCGGTGGAGTCCATCGCCGAGCGGCTGCGCGGGACCACCTGACCTGCCCGGGTCGGGTGCTGCCGGACCGTGCCCTCCGCCACGTACGGTGCGGCTCATGAGCGCGACGCACGAGGTCACCAACCAGGTCCCGCCGCTGGTCGGCCACGACCCGATCGCCGGTGACGCGGCACTGGCGGAGGCCTGCCTCCGGCACGCGGACGCCGCGACGCTCGACTCGCTCGCCGCGCTCGGCCGGCTGTCCGGGAGCGAGCAGGCCCAGGAGTGGGGGAGGCTGGCCAACGAGAACCCCCCGCGGCTCCGGACCCACGACCGGTACGGCCACCGCATCGACGAGGTCGAGTTCCACCCGTCCTGGCACGAGCTGATGCGCACCGCCGTGGAGAACGGGCTGGCCGGCGCGCCGTGGGTCGACGGCTCGCCGCACGCCCACGTCCGCCGCGCCGTCGGGTACTTCGGGTGGACGCAGAACGAGATGGGCCACGGGTGCCCGGTGACGATGACCTACGCCGTCGTCCCCGCCCTGCGGCGCACCCCTGAGCTCGCCGCGCGGTACGAGCCCGGCCTCACCGCGAGGGCGTACCAGTTCGGGCTGGCCGAGCCGACGGGCAAGCGCGGCCTCGTCGCCGGCATGGGCATGACCGAGAAGCAGGGCGGGTCCGACGTCCGGGCGAACACCACCCGCGCGGTCGCCCAGCCCGACGGCTCCTACCGGCTGACCGGCCACAAGTGGTTCACCTCGGCGCCGATGAGCGACCTGTTCCTCGTGCTCGCGCAGCTCGAGGAGGGCGTCTCCTGCTTCGTCGTCCCCCGCGTGCTCCCCGACGGCAGCCGCAACGTGTTCCACGTGCAACGTCTGAAGGACAAGCTCGGCGACCGGTCCAACGCCTCGAGCGAGGTGGAGTTCGACGGGACGACGGCCTGGCTGGTGGGCGAGCCGGGCCGCGGCGTTTCCGCGATCATCGAGATGGTCAACATGACCCGCCTCGACTGCGTCCTCGGGTCGGCCGCCACGGTCCGGGCGGCGCTCACCCAGGCGGTCCACCACGCGCGGCACCGCCGGGCCTTCGGCGCGCTCCTGGTCGACCAGCCGCTCATGCAGAACGTGCTGGCCGACCTGGCGGTCGAGAGCGAGGCTGCGACGGCGCTGGCGCTGCGGCTGGCGGCCGCCGTGGACGCCGGCGAGCAGGCGTTCCTCCGGCTGGCCGGCGCCGCGGCGAAGTTCTGGGTTTGCAAGCGCACGCCCGGCGTGGTCGCCGAGGCGATGGAGGTGCTGGGTGGCAACGGCTACGTGGAGGACTCGGGCCTGCCCCGGCTGTACCGGCAGTCGCCGCTGAACTCCATCTGGGAGGGCTCGGGCAACGTGATCGCGCTGGACGTGCTGCGCGCGATGGGGCGCTCGTCCGACACGCTCGCCGCGGTCAGCGCCGAGATCGAGCTGGCCCGCGGCGCCGACAGCCGGTTCGACGACGCGGTCAAGCGCTTGCACGCCGAGCTCGGCGATCCCGACCAGCTGCCCTTCCGGGCGCGCCGGATCGCCGGTCTCCTGGCCCTGTGCCTCCAGGGCTCGCTGCTCCTGCGGTTCGCGCCCGCGGCCGTCGCGGACGCCTTCTGCGCCTCTCGCCTGGGCCTTTCCGGAGGTGGCGCGCTGGGGATGCTCCCGGCGTCGGCAGCCGTCGGCACGATCGTCGAGAGAGCCGCGATCGCCCCTGTCTGATCCCCGGTCCGAATGACTACTCTCGTTGTCATTCACCCGGCACCGACGACGTCGTCGGACGGTTCCGTGCCGTGATCTCCGCCCTGGGCGGATCGACTTTCTGGGGACGAGAGCGGGGGGAACGTGCAAGCACAGGACGGTGGGCCCGGCAGCGGGCAACCCGATGTGCTGGCCGGTGTTCCCGACGCGGTCTTCCGCCTCGACCCCGAGGGCCGCGTCACGTACGTCAACGCCGCGGCGGAGTCCCTGTTCCAGATGGGCGCGGCCGAGCTCACCGGCCGCCGGCTGCTCGAGGTCTTCCCCGCCGCCAAGGGCACCCTGGTGCAGGAGCAGCTCCGCGACCTCCTCGGGGACGGGCGGCCCCGCCAGTTCGAGTACTTCTACGAACCGAGCGAGCACTGGTTCGAGATCCGGGCCTTCCCCGATCCCGACGGCGTCGCGGTGTTCCTCCGCGACGTCGACACCCGGTACCGGACCGACCTGCGGCGCGACACCGAGCTCCGCGAGCTGACCGCGGTCCTCGAGGCGCTGCCGTCGGCCACCGTGCTCGTCGGGGACGACGGCCGCATCCTCGTCGTCAACCGGGCCTGGGAGGCCGACGGGGAGCTGCTGCGCAGCGGGGGCGTCCAGCCCGGCGGCGTCGGCGACGTCTACCTCGAGTGCATGTCGCGCGGGCTGCTGCCGACGCACCACGCGGCGATCGCCGCGGGGGTCATCCGCCTGCAGGCGGAGGAGCCCGACGGCGTGCCCGGCTCCTTCGAGTACGAGTACTCGACGCAGCTCGGGTCCTTCGCGACGTGGTTCCACCTGCAGGCCGCCCGTGTCCCGTTCTCCCGGCGGGTGGTGGTCACCCACACCGACGTCACCGAGCGGGTGCGCGGCGAGCAAGCCATGGCCTGGCGCGCGGGCCACGACGAGCTGACCGGCCTGCCCAACCGGGCCACGCTGCTCGACATGATCGCCGACGCCCTGGGCGGCGGGGCCCCCGATGCGCCGGGCACCGCGCTGCTGGTGCTCGACCTCGACGGGTTCAAGACCGTCAACGACTCCCTCGGCCACCAGCTGGGCGACCGGCTGCTGCGGCAGGTGGGGGAGCGGCTGGCCGAGCAGGTCCGCCCCGGGGACGCCGTCGGGCGGCTGGGCGCCGACCAGTTCGTCGTCCTGGCCCGCGAGTGCGACCAGGCCGAGGCGGCCGCGCTCGCCTTCCGGCTGCAGACGACCTTCGCGCTGCCCTTCACGGCCTCGGGGATCTCGGTGCCGCTGTCGGCCAGCATCGGTGTCGCCGTCTCGCGGTCCGACGTCCGCGACCCGCACCAGCTGCTCAGCGACGCCGACGCGGCGATGTTCGCCGCGAAGAGCTCCGGCCGCGACCGGGTGCACCTGTTCTCCCCCGGGCTGCGGGAGGCCGCGCGCTGGCGGCTCGAGGTGGCCACCCGTCTCCGCGGCGACGCGATCGACCAGCTCGTCGTCCACTACCAGCCGGTGGTCCGCCTCGACACCGGCGAGGTGGAGGGCGTCGAGGCGCTGGTCCGCTGGCAGCACCCGGAGCGGGGGCTCCTGCCGCCCGACAGCTTCCTGTCCGTCGCCGAGGAGACCGGTCAGGTCATCCCGATCACCCGGTGGCTGCTACGGGAGACCACCCGCAAGGCCGCCGAGTGGGCGGCGCAGGGCCTGCCGCTGCGGATGTCTGTCAACGTGAGCGCCCGCCACTTCTCCGCCGAGACGCTGGTGCGGGACGTGCGGACGGCGCTGCGCGATTCCGGGCTGCCGCCCGACCAGCTCGTGCTGGAGCTGACCGAGACGAGCGTCGCCGAGGACCCGACCCGCGCCGAGGACCAGCTCACCGTGCTGCGCAGCTTCGGCGTCCGGGTGGCCATCGACGACTTCGGCACCGGCTGGTCCTCGCTGGCGCAGCTGTTCGCGCTCCCCATCGGCACGCTCAAGATCGACAGGTCGCTGCTCAACGCGGCCGAGCGCGCCGTCGCGGGCGAGACCGGTGCGGTCCTGCAGGCGATCGTCGGGCTCACCCGGACGCTCGGCATCCGGTCCGTGGCGGAGGGGATCGAGACCCCCGAGCACCTGCGGATGGTTCGCGCGGCCGGTTGCGACCTGGCCCAGGGCTGGTTGCTCGGCCAGGCGATGCCGGCCGAGGAGATCCCCCGGTTCGTGCGGTCGGTCCAGGCCGCGGGCGGCGACCTGTGCGCGCTGGCGGTCGCCGGCGACGCGGTGCCGCAGGCCGGGTGATCGGCCGCCGCACCGGCCGCCGGGCGACCGCACCGGCGGGACCCCCGCGGCCGGCCGAGGTGCGTCCCTCGGGCCCGGAGCGCACCCGCACCCGCACGGCGCGGCAGACTGCTCCCGTGCCCGACAGCCTCGACGCCGAACTCGCGACCCTCACCGAGGAGGAGCCCGCGCCCGGCGGCGCGGCGGAGCTGCCGGCCGCCGCGGTGGCCGAGGGCCGCCCGCAGCCGGTGCTGGACCTGCTCATCTGGGACGCGCCCAACATCGACATGACCCTGTCGACGGTGATCGGCGCGCGCCCGACCGCGGCGTCCCGGCCCCGGTTCGACGCGATCGCCGCCTGGTTCGTGGAGGGGGCGGGGGATCCGTCGGCCCCCGGCGCCCCCGAGGTCGAGGCGTGCGTGTTCGCCAACATCCCGCCGCAGCCGGGCACGCTGCAGCGGTGGGTGGAGGCGCTGCGCGGCTTCGGCTACTCCGTCTTCGCCCGGCCGAAGTCCCAGCCGGACGACGACATCGACCAGGACATGCTCGACCACATCGCGGTCCGGGCGCACAGCCACCGCCTCCGGCGCCTGGTGGTGTTCTCCGGCGACGGGCGGAACTTCGCGGAGCCGCTGGAGCAGCTGGTCCGCGAGGGCACGCACGTCGTGGTGGTCGCCTTCAGCGAGGTCGCCGGGTACGCGATCAGCTCCGAGCTGCTGGAGTTCATCGACATCGAGGACGTCCCCGGGGCGTTCGTCGAGCCGCTCGACCGGGTGCGGCTGGACGCCCTGCCGCCGGACGGCGCCTGGCTGCGGCCCACCCGGAGCCTGCGGGACTTCGTCAGCAGCTTCAACGCCCGCCGCGACCGCTGATCGGTCGGCCGCCCCGGTCTCACCCGACGGAGGCTGTCGCGCGGACGGTGCTCAGGCAGCGGCCCGGTTCTGCCGAAGAGAGGACGTGCTGCTCGAGGGCCTCCGCCGGGTCGTGGCGATCATCCTGGGCGACGACGCGCTGCCCGGCGTGGCGTCCGGCCCCGATGCCGCACGCACGGCCGCGGTCGAGGGCGGCTCCGGGACCGGGAGGGAGCGGCCGACGCTCGAGGCGGTCACCGCCCTGTCCCCGGCCATCCGCCACGAGCTGGCCGAGCGGTCCCGCAGCACCGGCATCCTGATCGGCCTGTTCGCCGCGGTCATCCTGCCTGCCTGGACCCTCGCCGACCGGTTGCTCGAACCCGAGCTCACCGGGCTGTTCCTCACCGTCCGGCTGATCAGCGTCGTCCCGATGCTCGTCGCGGTGTGGGTCCTGTGGGCAGCTCCCCAGCGCTGGCGTCGTCCGGAGCTGCTCACCTACTTCGTCCTGGGGCTGGTGCAGGTCGAGGTGGCCTGGATGATCCCGCAGGTCGAGAACGTCGAGTACTACCTGATGGGGTTCACCCTCGCGATCTACGCCAGCGGCTGCCTGATGGTGTCCCGGCCGCGCTGGACCATCGGCCTCATCGCGGTGTCCTGGGCCGCCCTGGCCGTCTCCCTCGTCGGCTGGCACACGGCGATGTCCGCCGGTGACCTCGGCGGGACCGCGGCCTTCCTGGCGACCGCCTCGATCATCGCCGTCGTCGCACACCTGCGCCGGCACCTGCTCAGCATGCGCGAGCTGATGACGCGCGTCCGGCTCGAGCGCGAGCAGCAGCGCACCGGCGTCCTGCTCGCCCAGCTCGAGCGGCTCAGCCACGAGGACCCGCTCACCGGCCTGGCCAACCGCCGCCGGTGGGACGCCGAGCTCGCCGGCACGTGCACCGTCGCCCGGCAGCGGGGCGGGCACGTCGCCGTCGTCCTGCTCGACATCGACCGCTTCAAGACCATCAACGACCGCCACGGGCACCCAGGGGGCGACGAGGTGCTGGGCCGGGTGGCCGCTCTCCTCGCCGCGCGGGTGCGCGCCGACGACGTCGTGGCCCGGCTCGGCGGCGACGAGTTCGGCATCCTCCTGCCGGGCGCCGACCTCGACCGCGCGGTCGAGCTCGCCGAGCGCCTGCGCGCGGAGGCGGCGCGGCTGCTACCGGCCGGCTTCGGCCCGGGCGAGATCAGCCTCTCCCTGGGCGTCGCCTCCGCATCCGGCGACGCGGCCTACCCGCTGGAACTCATGTGCCAGGCCGACCAGCAGCTCTACCGGGCCAAGATCACCCGCAACGCGGTGGGCGCACCGCCGCGCGAGCTGCCCGTCCCGTCCTAGCGCGCGTCCCCGCGCAGCATCTCCAGCGCCTTGGTGACGCGCCGCTGACGCGTCTCCGGCGTCTTCGCGTCCTCGATGGCAATGACGTGCCGCCGGCGGTGGCTGTAGGACAGCGCGTCGAAGGCCGCCCGTGCTGCCGCGTCGCCGTCCAGCGCCTCCGCCAGGTCCGCGGGGACGGCGACCTCGCGGGGCGAGGTGTCCAGCTCCACGTCGACGTCCACCTCGTCGCCGGCCGACACCCCGGCGGCCGTCCGGTTCTCCGCGCTCAACGGCAGCAGGTACCGCCCGCCCATGACGGCGACGGTGCTGCGGTAGCTGTGCCCGCCGATGCGCACCACCACCGGAGGCTTCCGGCCGGCGCCCAGGGCGTCCACGACCTCGGCCGGCACCTCCAGCCCGGTCGCCGTCTTCCCGCCCAGCTCGACGGTCGTCCGGAACTCCACGGTCCGGCAGTGTGCCGGGTGCAGCGCCCCACCGCCAGGGTGCGGTCGTGGAATGGTCGCCTCCTGCGGCGCGTCGGGAGTGGGCGGCGCGCCCGCCGTCGGACGAGCGGGCTACGGTCCCCCCGCGGCGTCCCTGAGCGGGTCGGACCGGCCCGTGCCGCGGAACCGATCGGAGAGGACCCATGACCAGCGTTCCCGGAGTGGACCACCCGGAGGAGCAGACGGAAGCCGAGATCACGCTCTCCGGCCGCGGGGTGTCGGTCAGCTCGCGGGTCGAGGTCGTCCAGAACGAATACATCTCCGTCCGGCCGTCGGTCGGCGAGTTCGTCGAGCAGGTGGTCGTCAAGGTCGGCGACGTCGTCGAGGTCTTCTGGAAGACCGAGGAGTCGCAGCGGGCGATGCCGGCGGAGATCACCGACGTGGAGACCGGCGCCGTCGTGCGCTGGCGCATGCGCACGACCGGCCCCGCCGAGATCAGCCAGCGCCGCAAGGCGGTGCGCGGCCGGGTGGCCGTGCCGATCATGGCCGGCTACGGGTCCATCGAGCTCAAGGGCACGACCATCGACCTGAGCGAGGCGGGCGTGCGGGCGGAGTTCGAGGGGCTCGGCGCGCCGCCCGAGGCCGGCGCCAAGCTCGACCTCGTCATCGAGCTCGAGGACGGGGCCACGAAGACGAAGGCCGAGGTCGTGCGCACGCAGGCGCGGGGCGCGCGCTGGGTCATGTCCATCCGGTTCTCCGGCATCCAGGAGCGGGACCAGGACCGCGTCCGGAAGCGGGTCTTCCAGGCGCTGCGCGAGGAGCGCGCCAAGCGGGCCGACGACTCCCCGCCCGACCTCCGGGGGTAGCCGGCCGTCCGACGGGGCAGTTCCCCGGTGTGACCGCCCCGACCCTGCGGCTGCCCGACGCCCTCGCGGCGCTCCGGGACCAGCTCGCGACGACGCCCCTCGGGCTCGCGACCCCCGGGCGGGACGGCGCCGTGCGGGCCGCGCGGGCCGTGCGGGACCAGATCGACGACTACCTGCTCCCCCGGCTCGGCGACCTCGACGCCCCGCTGCTCACCGTCGTCGGCGGCTCGACGGGCGCCGGCAAGTCCACGCTCGTCAACAGCCTCGTCGGGAGCCCGGTCACGACGGCCGGCGTGCTGCGCCCGACGACCCGCGCCCCCGTGCTGGTCTGCGCCCGTGCCGACGTGGCGGCGTTCTCCGGCGACCGGGTCCTGCCCGGCCTGGCGCGCGTCACCGGGGGCGACGGCGGCCCCGGGACCGTCCGGCTGGTCGCGCGGGACGACGTGCCGCCCGGCCTCGCGCTGCTCGACGCCCCGGACGTCGACTCGGTCGTCGAGTCCAACCGCGAGCTGGCCGGCCAGCTCCTGGCCGCGGCCGACCTCTGGGTGTTCGTGACCACCGCCGCCCGCTACGCCGACGCGGTGCCGTGGGACCTGCTCCGGACGGCGCAGGAACGGGGGACCGCCCTCGCCGTCGTCCTCGACCGCGTCCCGCCGGAGGCGGCGGGTGAGGTCGCGGCCGACCTGCACGGGATGCTGCAGCGCGCCGGCCTGTCGAGCGCCCGGCTGTTCGTCGTCGAGGAGCGCCCGCTGGTCGAGGGCCGCCTGCCCGAGGACCAGGTCGCGCCGATCCGGACCTGGCTCCACGACCTCGCCGCGGACCAGGAGGCCCGCGCCGCCGTCGTGCGGCAGACCCTGACCGGCGCGCTGGACAGCCTCGAGCAGCGCGTGGGGGGCATCGCGGCCGCCGTCGACGAGCAGGCGACGGCGGGGGATGCCCTGCGCGCCGCGGCCGCCGCCGCCTACACGGCCGCCTACGACGGCATCGACGAGGGCGTCCGCAGCGGCACGCTGCTGCGCGGAGAGGTGCTGGCCCGCTGGCAGGAGTTCGTGGGCACCGGGGAGTGGATGCGCGCGCTGCAGAACCAGGTGGGCCGGTGGCGCGACCGGCTGGTCAGCGTCGTCACCGGCCGCCCGACGCCGGCCGAGGACCTTCAGGGGGCGTTGGAGAGCAGCGTCGAGCACCTCCTCCGCGCCGAGGCCGACCGCGCCGCGGAGCGGACGGTGACGACGTGGCGCTCGATGCCCGGGGGCGCCCAGCTGCTGGCCGGGGCGGAGCGCGAGCTCGAGCAGGTGTCGCCCGACTTCCCGGAGGCCGCGGCCGCGCAGGTGCGCGACTGGCAGGGCGCGGTGCTGGACCTGGTCCGCGAGCAGGGTGCGGAGAAGCGGTCCACGGCGCGGATCCTGTCGTGGGGCATCAACGGCGCCGGCGCGGTGGTCATGGTCGCCGTCTTCGCCTCGACCGGCGGGCTCACCGGCGGCGAGGTCGCCGTCGCGGGCGGCACCACCGCGGTCGGCCAGCGGGTGCTCGAGGCGGTGTTCGGCGACTCCGCCGTCCGGGCGATGGCCGACCGCGCGCGGGAGGACCTGCAGCACCGGGCCGATGTCCTGCTGCGCTACGAGCAGGCCCGCTTCGACGACCGGGTGGACGACGCGGCGCCGGCACCAGGCACGGCCGACGCCCTCCGCCGCGCGGTGCGCGAGCTGGCCGCGGCCCGGCGGAGCGCATGAGCCGCCGGGAACCGCCGCTGGCCGACCGCCTGGCCGCGCTCCGCGAGGCGGTCGAGGTGGCCGAGGGACGGCTCGAGGTGCCGGAGGTGCCGGAGGCCAGGGCCCTGCTGGCGAAGGCCGGTGCCCGCGCGGCGCTGGGCGACGCGACCGTCGTGGCGCTCGCGGGCGCGACGGGCAGCGGGAAGTCCACCCTGTTCAACGCACTCTCCGGCGCGGAGGTCAGCACGCCCGGGGTCCGCAGGCCGACCACCGGCGTGGCGCACGCGACGACCTGGGGCGAGGACGGGGCCGACCGGTTGCTCGACTGGCTGGAGGTGCCCCGCCGGCACCGGCACGCCCCCGAGCCGGCGCTCGACGGGCTGGTGCTGCTCGACCTGCCCGACCACGACAGCGTGCGGCTGGAGCACCGGCTGGAGGTCGACCGCCTGGTCGGGCTGGTCGACGTCCTCGTGTGGGTGCTCGACCCGGAGAAGTACGCCGACGCCGCCGTGCACGACCGTTACCTGGCCCCCCTCGCGGGGCACGCGGGCGTGCTGCTCGTCGTCCTCAACCAGGTCGACCGGCTCGACGCCCGGGCGGCGCAGGAGTGCCTCGCCGACCTCCGCGGCCTGCTCGACCGCGAGGGCCTGGCCGCCGTCCCCCTGCTCGCCGCCTCCGGTCGGACCGGGACCGGCGTGGCGGAGCTGCGCGGCGAGCTGGCCCACCGGGTGGCGGCGCGGCGCGCGGCGACCGACCGGCTGACCGCCGACGTCCGCGGGATGGCGGCCGCACTGGCGGTGCACGCGGAGGGCGACGACGCGGCGCTGGGCCGTCGGGCACGCGGCGAACTGAGGGAGGACCTGGGTGACGCGCTCGCCGCGGCGGCGGGGGTGCCCACGGTGACCTCGGCGGTCGAGCGCTCGACGATGCGCGCCGGCGTGGCCCGCACCGGCTGGCCGCTCCTGCGCTGGGTGCGGAAGCTGCGCCCGGATCCGCTCGACCGCCTGCACCTGGGCGACGAGCGCGCGCGCACCTCGCTGGGGCCGGCCGGGCCGGTGGAGCTCGCCGGCGTGACGACGGCGGTCCGCCGGGCCCGGGACGTCGTCGGGGAGGGGTTGCCCCAGGCGTGGCGCGACGACCTCCGCCGGACGGTGGAGGTGTCGGAGGACGAGCTGGCCGACCGGCTCGACCGGGCCGTCGCCGGCACCGACCTGGGCTCCGACCGGGTGCCGGTGTGGCAGCGGGCCGTCGGCGGCCTGCAGTGGCTGCTGGCGCTGGTGGCCCTCGTCGGCGCCCTCTGGCTGCTCGTCCTGGTGGTCCTCGGCTTCTTCCAGCTCGACGACGTCGTCCCGCTGCCCCGCGTGGAGGGCCTGCCGCTGCCGACGCTGCTGGTCGTCGGCGGGCTGCTGGCCGGGCTCCTGCTGGCGGTGGTGTCCCGGCCGCTGGTCCGGCTGCGCGCGCGGCGCAGGGCCCGCGCGGTCGAGCGCCGGCTCCGGGCGGCGGTCCAGGACGTGGCGGAGGACGCGCTGCTGGCGCCCATGTCCGCCGTCCGCGAGGACGCCGCCCGCTTCCGCGACGCGGTGCACCGAGCCCGGCGGTAGGCCCGGCCGGAGGCTCGCCCTGAGCGTGCGAAGGGGTGAGGGGTCCTTCCCGCTAGTCCCGGCGGACCTCGGGCGAGCGTGGTTCGGGCAGCTGGCCCTTCCGGCGCTCCGCGCTCTCCTCGCGGCCGGTGGGCAGCCGCGCCCACACGTGCTTGCGCCCGGGGCGCTGCTCCCAGCCGAAGGCGGTCGACAGCTGCGCCACCAGGTGCAGCCCCATCCCGCCCAGCGAGGGGTCGCGGTCGACGGCGGGGACCGGCGGCCGGTCGGGCGCCTCGTCGCTGAGGTCGAGCAGCCAGCCGCCGGAGCCGGCGACGACGAGGGCGCGCACGTCACCGCCGCCGTGGCGCAGGGCGTTGGAGGCCAGCTCCTCGAAGACGAGCAGCAGCCCGTCGCGGGCGTCCTCGGTCGAGGCGGCCGACACCGACGGGTGCGCGATCCGGGCCCGCAGGTCGCTGCGCACCCGGGAGACCACGTGCATCGTCTCCAGCTGCCAGTGCCAGACGTCGCCCGGGACCGACGGCACGGGGGCGCACGGCCACGGGTCGTGCGCGCCGTCGGGGGACTGCTCGTCGCCCGTGTCGCGGGCCATCGCCTCCCCCTCGTGTCGTGCGTCGCACCGGAGCCGGGCCCGTGCCTGGCCGCGTCCATCCTGACCGATGGTGATGCGGCGCGCACCGGCGGGCGCGCCATCGGGACCCGACGAGGCAGACTGTGCCGCGTGGAAGCCATGTTGCGCGAGCTGAGCCGCGTCGTCCTCGTCGACCGGACCCTCGACGACGTGCTGGCCGACATCACGCGGATCGCCGCCTCGGGCATCCCGGGGGCCGAGGCCACCTCGATCACGCTCCTGCGCGACGACAAGGCGTTCACCGCGGCCTACCACGGCGAGATGGCGCTGGCCGCCGACGAGCTGCAGTACGAGAAGGGCTACGGGCCCTGCATGGACGCCGGGCGGGGCGGCGTCCTCCTGCGCATCGACGACATGCGGACCGAGACCCGCTGGCCCGACTACGTGGCGACCGTGCAGTCGACCGGTGTGCGCAGCTCGCTGTCGGTCCCGCTCCCGTACCAGGGCGCGTTCATCGGCGCACTGAACAACTACTCCTCGGCGGCCGCCGCCTTCGCCTCCCCGGAGAGCCTGGAGGCCGGGCTCGAGGCGGCCGAGGTGGTGGCGATCGCGGTCGCGAACGCCGACGCGCACTGGCAGCTCGGCGAGCAGGCGCGGAACATGCGGCTGGCCATGGAGTCGCGCGCGGTCATCGAGCAGGCCAAGGGCGTGCTCATGGCCCAGCGCCACGTGGACGCCGACCAGGCCTTCGAGATCCTGCGCGAGGCCTCGCAGCGCTACAACCGCAAGCTGCGCGACATCGCTCTCGGCATCGTCGAGGGCACCCGGCAGCGCTAGCGCGCGTCCAGCGACGACAGCCGCGACACGAGGAACTCCACCGCGGCCGCGCTGTCCACGGTCTCCGCGACCTCGACCGCGGTGGGCGCCGACGAGACGGTCCGCCGGTCGACCAGCGTCTGCCCGCGGCCGAACCCGAGGCCGGTGTCGACCACGACGTCGCGGGGCACGGTGCCCAGGGTCCCCGGCGCGATCGCCTCGGTGACGGCGAGTGCGTCGTGCACCACCACACCGGTCGTCCCGTAGGCGGTGCGCGCGTGGTCGAGGTACTGCTGGAGGATCGCCGCGGCGCTCGCGCCGATCGGCCCCGCGGCGGCGAACCGGGCGATGCCGTCCTCGTCCAGCACGGTGGGCAGCGTGACGTCGAGGCCGACCAGCACGGTGGGCAGCGTCGAGGTCAGCACCGCCTGGGCGGCCTCGGCGTCGGCCCAGACGTTGAACTCCGCGGCCGCCGTCACGTTGCCGCCGCGGGTGGCCGAGCCGCCCATGACCACCAGCCGCCCGATGCGCGCGGCGGCCTCGGGGAAGACGCGCAGCAGCAGCGCCAGGTTGGTCAGCGGCCCCACGGCGGCGACGGTGACCGGCTCCGGCGACGTCATCAGCAGCTCGGCCAGCGCCACCACCGCCGGGCGGGGGTCGACCGGCGCCGGGGACGGCGGCAGCTCCACGCCACCGAGGCCGGCGCTGCCGTGCACGTGGCCGGCGCGCTCGGGCTGCGGGTGGACGAGGGACTCCGCCGCTCCCGCGGCGACCGGGACGTCGGAGCGCCCGGCCAGGTGCAGCACCCGGAGCGCGTTGTCCGTCGTCCGGTCGAGCTCGACGTTGCCGTGCACCGTCGTGACCAGCCGCAGGTCCACCTCCGGGCTGGCCAGCGCGAGGAGGATCGCGAGGGCGTCGTCGATGCCGGGGTCGGTGTCGATCACCAGGGGAGTGGGCACCGGGGGATCCTGCCAGCGGGTCAGCCGACCGGTTCGGCCGCCTTCTCGCCGGCGGTGGACCGCTCCGGGTTCCGCCACCACGGCGCCTGCGCGAGCAGGTACAGGAGCACGCCGACGGCGAGCATCACCCCGGCGAACAGCCAGGTCCTGCCCTCCTGCTGCCACAGCAGCAGGAGGCAGGACGCGATGGCCAGCACCGGGACCACGACCGGGGCCCGGAAGTGGTCGGCCTCGACGCGGTCGCTCCGCAGCACCAGCACCGCCGTGTTCGTGCTGAGGAAGACCAGGAGCAGCAGCAGGACGACGGTGTTGGCCAGCGTCGCGAGGTCGCCGACCAGGGTGAGCCCCATGGCGACGGCGGTCGTCACGACGATCGACACCCACGGCGTCCGCCGCCGCGGGAGCACCCGGCCGAGCGGGCGGGGGAGCAGGCCCTGCTCGGCCATCCCGAAGACCAGGCGGCTGGCCATGATCATGGTGAGCAGGGCGCCGTTCGCGACCGCCACCAGGGCGATGGCGCTGAACACCTCGTCGGGGATGCCCGCATCCGCCGCCCGGACGACGTCGAGCAGCGGCCCCGACGACCCGGCGAGGTCCCCGGGCGCCAGGACGACCGAGGCGGCGAGGCCGACGAGGACGTAGACCAGCCCGGCCACGAGCAGCGCGCCGAACAGCGCCCGCGGGTACACGCGGCGGACGTCGCGCACCTCCTCGGCGACGTTGGCCGAGGTCTCGAACCCGACGAAGGAGTAGTAGGCCAGCAGCGCGGCGGCCAGCACCCCCGAGGCGACCGAGACGCCCTGCGGGAACTCGGTCACCCGCCCCAGGTCCCCGTCGCCGCGGCCCAGCACGACGGCTCCGAGGACGACGACCAGGAGCAGGCCGGAGAGCTCCACGACGGTCATGACGACGTTGGCCCGCACCGACTCCTGGATGCCGCGCGCGTTGAGCGCCGCCACGAGCACCAGGAAGCACAGCGCGGCCGGGATCGCGGGGACGTCGAGGAACACGCCCAGGTAGTCCCCGGCGAACGCGAGCGAGAGCCCCGCCGCGCTGGTGACGCCGGCGGCGAGCATGCAGTAGCCCACGAGGAACGAGACGACGGGGCTGCCGAAGGCGCGCTCGGCGAACACCGCGGAGCCGCCCGCCCGCGGGTACTTGGTGACGAGTTCCGCGTAGGACGCCGCGGTGAGCAGCGCGAGCAGGAGTGCCACCAGCATCGGCGCCCAGACGGCGCCGCCCACCTCGCCGGCGATCACGCCGAACAACGCGTAGATCCCGGCGCCCAGGACGTCGCCGAGGATGAAGAGGAACAGCAGCTTCCCGCTGACCGCGCGGCGGAGGCGGGTGTCGGACTCGTGGGGCGCGTCGAGGTCGTGCACCACCGAAGTCTCCGGGCGGTGCGCGGTCGCGGCAATTCGACGTGTCCCGGACGGGGGACGCTCCCGACACGCCGCGCGCGTCGGACGGGCGACCGGGATGACCGACGCCGCTCCCCGCCATTTCCACGCTCGGAATGCGCTGTTTGTCGACAAGTTCCCGCTGTGAGGAAAGGGTCATCGACCGGTTCGGAATTGCTGCGCAACGGTTCGGTCACGCGCGTTCCAGGTGGTGTCCGGAATGGCCGAGAAAGGAGCCCCGCCTCCCTATCTTTCTCCTTGTCCGCGGCACCTTCCCCGGCTGCGGACATGAACTCGAGGAGGCGACATGAGCAGCGACCGCGCGACCGCGATGCCGCTGTCCGCCGCTTCTGCCCGCGGACTGGTGGGGCTGATCGACGTCCTGGACCGCGTGGACGGACCGGCCGCGCGCCGGCCGCAGCCGCGGCGGACCTCGGCGCACCGCCCCTCCGGCACGCGGACCGGCGCCGTGCGCACCGTCCCCCTGCGGTCGGTGCAGCCGGCGCCGATGGCCCGGCCCGCCGCCGCTCCCCGCGTCTACGTGCTCCCGGAGCCCGAGCGCGTGCCGGTGACCGGTCTGGCCGACCTCGTCCGCCGCGCCGCGATGTGGGGCGCCGGACCCCGGGGCGAGTACCTGGCCTGGCGCCCCCGCACGGCGGCTCCCGCCCCCGCCACCCAGGCGGCGGCCCGGCGCCCGGGACGCATCCGCGGCCTGATCCGCCGCGCCGCCCTCTGGGGCGCCGGACCCGGCGGCGAGCACCTCGCGTGGGGCCGCCCCGCTCCCGCGCCGGCCCCGAACGAGGTCGACCCGCCCGTGGTGCTGCGCGAGATGCCCAGCACCCCCACCATCCAGCCCGTGGCGCCTTCCCCCGCCGCGGCGCTCCTTCCCCGCGGTCCGGCGTCGTCGGCCGGCTCGCGAGGATTGCCGCCGGTCCCCCGTGGAGCAGTGGCCGTCCCCGGCGTAAGACACGGCGGACCGCCTGAACGCTCCCGGGCCACCGGCTGGCCGTCCCACCAGCGGACGTCGCCCGGAGCGACCGGCCTCGTCCGGACCCGCGGTGACCCGGCGGCGTGCCGGGTCAGGGGTTCTCCCCCGCCGGCGCGGCGCTCCCGGTCCCCGGGCTCCGCCTGGAGTTCCTTCCCCTAGGACCGCCGCAGCAGAGCAGCACTGCGCGACCACGGCAGCCAGCCGCTGGACGCCGTCCTCCGTTCGCCCGAGCACGCCGAGACCGGTCACCCCCTTCCCCGGGTGACCGCGACCGACGAGCCGGTCCCGAGCCACCGATCCGCAGGCCGACCCGGCCGCCTCTGGCTCACCTCCGACGGTGCACGTCCGGCCGCCGACCGACTTCGACGCACGACGGTTCTCGCCTCGACCCACCGCCGACTGCCTCCGAGCAGCGCGCGGACCCTCCAGGGAGGCGCAGACGTGTGCGGCGACGCCGGCCCGGCGACGGGAACCGTCGAGGAGGTGGCCCCAGGTCCTCCCGGTACCCGGAAGGGACGTCCCGTCCCCCGGGTCTCTGACCGGGCCCCGACCTGGCACACGGCGCCGGAGCAGGCGCCGCGCGGAGCCGGCCGCTCGCCGGAACCGGTCCGTGGTCCGGCCGCTCGCGGCACGCGATGCTGGACGACGTCGCCTGGTCCGTGATTTGCGTACGGGGGGACGCAGCACGCCGTCCCCCACCCTCCCGCCGACGGGCGGGCGCCTCCCGGAAGCCCCCGGAGGTGCCCGCCCCGGCCAGGAGCCACCCCGGTGCCGCACCGCGAAGTGCCTGCCGGGATGCTGGGACCGGACATCCGGCGCCCGCCGAGGTGTGTGCCCGGCTGGCCCGCGTGGAAGGAACCCGACCGTGACCGCCCCCGAGCCGCTGACCGGCTCCCGCGAGGGGCGGCTGGCGGCTGTGCGACGGCTGGAACCGACCGCCCTCGGCTCCCGCGCCCTCCAGCGGCTCACGGGCATCGCCGCCCGCCTCCTGGGCGCCGACGGCGCCTGGGTCTCCCTCGTCGGCGACGTCCAGACCGTCGTCGGCGCGCACGGGCTGCCGCCGGGCAGCCTCGGCCGGCAGGGCCCGCTCACCGAGTCGATCTGCGCCGTGGTGCTCGAGCGGGGCACCGACCCGCTCGTGCTGGCCGACGCCGCCACCGACCCCGGCATCTCCGCCCTGCCGGCGGTGGCCGACGGCACCGTCGGTGCGCTCATCGCCGTCCCGATCGTCGTCTTCGACGGGTCCCCCGTCGGCACGCTGACCGCGTTCACGACCGCGCCACGGCGGTGGACCGACGGCGAGACGGCGCTCCTCCGCCAGCTCGCCGACTCCGTCGCCACCGAGCTCGAGCTCTCCGCGCTGGGCCGGGAGTTCGAGGCGCACCGGCTGCGCGTCGAGCTCGCCATCGACGCCGCCGAGATCGGCAGCTTCGACTGGGACCTGGCCACCCGCCGGCTGGTCTGGGACGACCGCCTCGTGCAGATGTTCGGCTACGACCGCCCTTCCTTCGACGAGACGATCGAGGCGTTCCGGGACCGGGTCCACCCGGAGGACCGGGACCGGGTGGCCGGCGCCCTGCAGGCCGCCATCGACACCTGCGGCGAGTACGGGGCGGAGTTCCGCGTCGTCCTCCCCACCGGCGAGACCCGGTGGGTGCAGGCGCGCGGGCGCGCGCTCGCCGACGACCGGGGCGCCGCCGTCCGCCTGCTCGGTGCGGCGTTCGACACCACGAAGCAGCGGCACAGCGACGCCCGTGTCTCGCGCGTGCTCGAGGTGATGAAGTCGGCGTTCTTCTCCCTCGACCCCGACTGGCGCTTCACCTACGTCAACGCCGAGGCCGAGCGGGTCCTCGCCAGCACGCGGGAGGCCCTGCTCGGCGGATCCATCTGGGAGCTCTTCCCGGCCGCGGTGGGCAGCGACTTCGAGGTGCACTACCGCGCGGCCGTGGAGACGGGGGCGGAGCGGGTCTTCGAGGCCTACTACCCCGAGCCCCTCGAGGCCTGGTACGAGGTCCGGGCCTGGCCGGGTCCGGACGGGCTGTCGGTCTACTTCCTCGACGTCACCGAACGACGGCGGGCGGAGGAGCGGGCGCGGCGCAGCGCCGCGCACCTCGCGCTCGTGGCCGACGTGACGGCGGCCCTCTCGGCGACGCTGACCAGCGGCGGGAGCGAGGCCGAGGCGCTGCAGCGGGTGGCGGAGAGCGTGGTCCCGCTGCTCGGGGAGTGGGTGATCCTCAGCCTGGTGGACGAGGACGGCCGGATGCGCGACGTCGCGAGCTGGCACGAGGACCGGACCCGCCGGTCGGACGTGGCGCGGTACGCCGAGCTGCGCCTGGCCTCCATCGGGCCGGACGCCCCGATCGTGCGGGCGCTGGCGTCCGGGCAGGTGCTCACCGTCGCCGACGTCCCGGCGGCGGTCGGCTACGACCTGCCCGCGGGCGAGGTCAGCGACGTCTTCTGGCGGCTGGCCCCGCAGTCGGCCGTGACCCTCGCGCTGACCGCCCGGGGGCGGACCCTGGGGGCGCTGAGCATCTACCGCCCGGCGGACCGGCCGATGGCCGACGCCGAGGACGTCGCCACGGTGCGCGACCTCGCGGACCGGATCGCGCTGGCCATGGACAACTCCCGGCTCTACGAGCAGCAGCGGCGGCTCGCCGAGGGCCTGCAGCGCAGCCTGCTCACCGCGCCGCCGGAGCCCGACCACGCCGAGATCGTGGTCCGCTACCGGCCGGCGGTGGAGGTCGCCCAGGTCGGCGGTGACTGGTACGACGCGTTCCTGCAGCCCTCGGGCGCCACGATGGTCGTCATCGGCGACGTCGTGGGGCACGACACGGAAGCGGCCGCGGCGATGGGCCAGCTGCGCGGCATGCTGCGCGGCATCGCCTACCGGGACGGGCCGGGCCCGGCGGCGGTGCTCAGCGAGCTCGACGCCGCCATCCAGGGGCTGGGCATGGGCACGATGGCCACCGCGGCGATCGCCCGGTTCGAGCAGACCCCGGAGGAACGGGCGGCCGGCCTCACCCGGATCCGGTGGTGCAACGCGGGGCACCCACCGCCGTTGCTGCTGCACGGCGACGGCCGGGTCGAGCAGCTGGAGCACGACCGCGCCCAGCTGATGCTGGGTGTCGACCCGACGGTCGACCGCACGGACGCCGTGGTGACCGTCGAGCGGGGCGCCACCGTGCTGCTCTACACCGACGGCCTGGTCGAGGGCCGGGACCTGCCGCTGGACGAGGGGATCGCCCGGCTCCGGGGAGCCGTCGCGGAGCTGGCCGACCAGCCGCTGGCGCTGGTCTGCGACGAGGTCATCGGGCGGCTGCGCCCCGAGGGCCTGCAGGACGACATCGCCCTCGTCGCCGTCCGGCTGCACCCGGAGGACCGGCCGCGCCCGCCGGAGGCCGGCCCGGAGCGGCTGCCCGAGCTCGTCGACCCGCGCTGACCCTCAGGCGCGCGGGAGCAGCGCCCAGACGAACTTCGCGCCGTCGAGGACGTACCAGCCGTGGGCGGACGACATCTCGGCGATCAGGTAGAGGCCCAGCCCGCCCTCGCTCGGGTCCCGGTCGACGGCCGGGGACGGCGGCGTGGTCGCGGCTCCGTCGGACACCTCGATCAGGTAGGCGTCCGAGGTCAGCCGGACGGCGGCCCGTACGGCCCCGCCGCCGCCGTGGCGCAGCGCGTTGGAGGCCATCTCGTCCAGCGCGAGGATCAGCTGGTCCCGGAGCTCCTCGGCGATCTCGGGGTCCGCGCCCCGGGCCACGGCATGGCTCAGGGAGTGCCGGCGCAGCTCGGCCCGCACCCTGGGCAGCTCCGCGATCCCGTGCAGGTCCCACGCGAGCGCGGGATCGGCAGGAGGCGGTGCTGCCGACGGCCAGACCGGTCCGGCCGCCTGCCCTGTCACGCGATGGTCCCCTTGCGTTCTGCGGCCTCCGTGGTCGAGGCCAACGACTTCGTATGGGCTGCCGCGAGGCCCGCCAAACCTACTGCGACGTGTGTCACCCGCCCGGGCGAGTCAGCCCTCCTCGGCGAGCGCCACCAGCCTCGTGACCGTGTTCCAGTTCCGGGCGGTGCCCGGCACCCCGAGCAACGCGTCCCACTTCCAGGAGGCGAGCGGTGTCCCCTGGATACCGTCGGGCAGCCAGAGGTGCAGCTCCCGGCCGTGGACCCGGTAGTCCCCGGGCCCGTCCACGGCCGGCAGCGCCGCGACCCGGTCCGGGTCGGGCGGCCGCGACAGGAAGGTCACCAGGTAGCGCGCCGGGTCGGTGGCGACCCCGGCGAACGGGTCCTCCGCGACGACGGCGGCCAGTTCGGCGCCGGTCCGGACGACGACGGGGACGGCGAACCCGAACTCGGCCTCGACCGCCTCCGCGAGGTCGGCGGCGAGCTCCTCCTCCGGCAGGTCGCTGTCGAGCAGGACGTTGCCGCTGCGCAGATGGGTGCGGACACCGCTGTACCCGCGCTCGGTGAGCACCTCCACCAGCCGGGGCATGGAGACCTGCCGGGCGCGGCCCAGGTTGATCCCCCGCAGCAGGGCCACGGAGCGGGTCGGGCGCACGGGCGCACCGTAGCGCCGGGCACTCAGCCGACGAAGATCGGCGACCAGGAGCCGGTGACCACGCTGAGGGTCACCGCGGCGGCGCAGACGAGGACGGCCCCGGCCACGAAGCACGCGTCCCGGGCGTGGAGGCGCGAGCCGCGGGCGTTGGTCCGCGGGACGCCGGAGTCGAAGCCGCGCGCGTCCATCGCCGTGGCCAGCCGGGAGCCGCGCCGCACCGCGCCGACCAGCAGGGCGAAGGCGACTCCGGCGAGCAACCGGGCCTGCGCCACCGGGTTGCGGCCGGCCGCCACGCCCCGCGTGCGGCGGGCCAGCCGGATGGACTCGAACTCGGCCACCAGCAGCGGCACCAGGCGCAGGGCGGCGAGCGACCCGTAGGCGAAGCGCGTGGACAGGCGCCAGTGGATGGTCAGCGCGTCGGCCAGCCGGACCGGGTCAGTCGACGCCACGAGCAGGACGCCGGGCAGCGCCAGCCCGATCACCCGCAGCGCGAGCCCGATCCCGGTGACGGCGGTGGCCTCGTTGCTGAGCAGCACGTTGACCAGCCCCACCGACCCCGCCCCGAGCAGCAGCGGCCAGGTGCGCCGCCACAGGTCCCGGGGGTCGGTCAGGCCGGCGGCCGGCAGCAGGCACAGCTCGGCGGCGACCACGACCGCCGGCGTGACGACGTCCAGGCTGGTGAGCAGGACGAGCGTGACGACGAGCATGGCGCCCAGCTGCGCCACGGGGTTGATCGCTGCCAGCCGGGCGCCCGGGACCGGGCCGAGCGAGAGCGAGGCGGTCACAGTGCCTCCCGTTCGATTCCGGACTCGTTCCGCTCCTCGCTCGCCGGCGCTCGCTGCGATGCTCGCTCGCCCGTCGCTCTCACAGCGCCAGCCGCTCGTCGGCCAGGATCCGCACCAGGTCCTCGTCGTGCGTGACGACGGCGACGGCGCACCCCCGGGCGCGCTGCTCGGCCAGCAGGGTGACCAGCTCCCGCCACGTCGCGGCGTCCTGGCCGAACGTCGGCTCGTCGAGGACCAGCACCCGCGGCGAGGTGGCCAGCGCGGTCGCCACGGACAGCCGCCGCTGCTGCCCGCCGGAGAGCGTGTAGGGGTTGGCGTCGGCGTAGGCGGTGAGGCCGAGCCGCTCGAGCAGCGCGTCGGCGGTGGCGCGCGCCGCGGCGGCGTGCTCCCCGGAGCGGAGGGGGCCCAGGGCCAGCTCGTCGCGCAGGCGCCCGGTGAGGAACTGCTGCTCCGGGTGCTGGAAGACCGTGCCGATCCGGGTCACCAGCTCGCCGGCCCGCCAGCGGTGCGGCTCGGCGTGCCCGCCGCGCACGCGGCCGGTGAGCTCGCGGGACGCCGCCACGCGGCCGCACGTGGGCGCCCGCAGCCCGGCCAGCAGCAGGGCCAGCGTGGACTTGCCCCGCCCGTTCGGCCCGGTGACCGCCAGCGCGCGGCCTCCGTGCAGCTCCGCCGTCGTCGGTGCGAGCGCGGGTGCGGCGCTGCCGCGGTAGGTGAAGCCGGCGTCCCGGGTGGCCAGCAGCAGCGGACCCTCCGGCGCGGCGGGGAGCAGCAGGCCGGCCGTGCGGGGCACCGGCCGCCAGCCGGGCCCGTGCTCCACGAGGCCGCCGCCGGTCACCTCGACGACCCGGTCGACCAGCGGCAGCCACGGCTCGGCGTCGTGGTCGACCACCACCACCGTGGCCGAGCGGTCAGCGGTCGCGCGGGCGACGGCCGACCGCACGAGCGCGGCGCCGGCCGGGTCGAGCTGCGCGGTCGGCTCGTCGAGCAGCAGCAGCCCCGGCCGGCGGGCGAGGGCGCCGGCGAGCACCAGCCGTTGCTTCTCCCCGCCCGACAGCGCCTGCGTCTGCCGGTCGCGGCCGTACGGGAAGCCGACCGCCGCCAGGGCCTCGTCCACCCGCGGCCAGATCTCGTCCGGCGGCAGGCCCGCGTTCTCCAGCCCGAACGCGACGTCGTCCCCGGCGCGGGTCATGACCAGCTGGCTGTCCGGGTCCTGGGCGAGCAGGCCCAGCCCGGCACGGGCGTCGCGCGGCGGCCCGCCGTCGACGCTCAGCTCGCCGGCGAGCTCCGTCCCCTCGCCGTCGAGGATCCCGGCCAGGGCCGCGAGCAGGGTCGACTTCCCCGAGCCGGAGGCGCCGGTGAGCAGGATGCGCTCACCGGGCTCGACGACGAGGTCGGCGCCGGTGAGCGCCCAGGCCCGCCGGGAGGCGTGCCGGACGCCGAGCCCGCGCGCGACCACGCGCACCGGCCCGGCGCCCGCGCGGACCGGTGCGGACCCGTGGGTGGCGCTGCCCACCGGGGTCAGACGCGGGTGCGGCCCGCGGCGAACGAGCTCAGCGCCCCCGTGCGGGCCAAGGCGCGCACCAGCAGCAGGCCGACGACGCCCGCCAGGAGCACGCTGGAGAGCACCGTGGTCAGCGTGTAGGGCAGCGTGAACGCCCAGAACGGGTACTCCTGCGAGACCGGGTAGTAGAGGCTCAGGTCGAGGATCGACGTCGACAGCCCCGCGGTGACCGACGCGAGCAGCGCCGTCCCCCAGCCGAAGCTGCGGTACCGGGTGAGCAGGAAGCCGAGCTCGCCGCCCACCCCCTGGACCAGCCCGTAGACGACGATGATCCCGCCGTAGGGGGAGCCGAGGAGCAGGCTGACGGCCGCCGCGAGGGTCGACGCGAAGATCGCCGCGCCGGGCCGCCGCACCAGCAGGCCGGCGACCACCCCGGGCATCAGGAAGACGCCGTTGAGCAGCCCCTTGATCGGCGGGAAGAAGTCGAGCGGGGTGGACAGCGCCTCGGCGACGAGGTTCCAGCCCCAGAAGACGACGCCGAAGGCGACGCCGAGGACGGCGGTGACGACGATGTCCACGGTGCGCCAGCGGGCGACGCTCCCGGTGTCCCGGACATGGGTGGACGACGGACGGACGGCCTGGTCGGCCATGACTCTTCCTCCAGACTCCCTGCGCCGGCATGACCCGGATCAGGTTCGAGGGTCTGCGGTGTCCCGCACTCTCAGCGCCGAAGCGCTCCCCTGCTGTGAATGTGTGTTCAGTTGTGGTGCGCCGCCAGCCTAGCCCGCCGTCCCCACCCGCTCCCCCCGGGGACTTTCTGCACGTCAAGTCCCCGGACCTCCTGTGCAGAAAGTCCGGGGACGCAGGGGGTCAGAGGACGAACCCCAGGACCAGGTGGGCGTTGAGGCCGATGATCAGCGCGGCCACCACGCTGCCGGCGACCGTGGTGATCCGGCGGTTGACCCACCCGCCCATGAGGTCGCGGCGGCTGGTCAGCCAGAGCAGCGGCACCAGGGCGAACGGGATGCCGAACGAGAGCACCACCTGCGACCACACCAGCGCCGTCGTCGGGTCGCCGCCGAGGACCAGGACGGCCAGGGCGGGGGCGAGGGTGATCAGCCGCCGGGCCAGCACCGGGATGTGCCTGCGGAGGAAGCCCGCCATGACCACCTGACCGGCGTGCGTGCCGACCGAGGAGGAAGCGAAGCCGGAGGCCAGCAGGGCGAGGGCGAAGGCGAGCGCGGCCCCGCTCCCGAGCTGGTCGCCGAGGCCGGCGTGCACGCCCTCGAGGGAGTCGGCCTGGCTGCCGGAGGTGAACAGCTGCGCCGCGATGACCAGCATGGAGGCGTTCACGAGGCCGGCCAGCCCCATGGCCAGGAGCACGTCGAGCCGCTGGGCCTTGAGCAGCCGCCGTCGTCCCTCCTGGGTCCGGCCGGCGGTGACGGCGTCGCCGTAGCGGCCGGGGGTCAGGGCGGAGTGCACGTAGATGACGTGCGGCATGACCGTGGCGCCGAGGATCCCGGTGGCCAGCACGATGCTCTCCGGCCCGTCGAACGTGGGCACGAGACCCGCGGCCGCGCCGCCGACGTCGACCCCCGAGCCGACCAGCGTGTAGCCGAAGCCCAGCCCGATCACCAGCAGCAGCCCCGTGATGACCCGCTCGAACGGCCGGTGCCCCCGGGACTGCGCCGCCAGCAGGACGAAGGCGACGACTGCGGTGATCACGCCGCCGATCGGCAGCGGGACGCCGAAGAGCAGGTACAGCGCGACGGCGCCGCCCACGATCTCGGCCAGGTCTGTCGCGATCGCCACCGCCTCGGCCTGCAGCCACAGGCCCCAGCTGACCGGTCGGGGGAACCGCTCCCGGCAGTTGGTGGCCAGGTCGCGGCCGGTGGCCAGGCCCAGCTTGGCGGTCAGCGACTGGATGAGCATCGCCATGAGGTTCGCGGCGACGATGACCCACAGCAGCGTGTACCCGAAGGCCGCGCCCCCGGAGAAGTTGGTGGCGAAGTTGCCCGGGTCCACGTACGCGACCGCGGCGACGAAAGCCGGGCCGAGCAGGGGCCAGATGCGCCGCTTGGGTGCGACCGGTGCCGGGCGCGCGGCGCCCAGCACGGTCGGCAGGACGGCGGCCTCGGTCTTCGACAGGTACACGGCGGCCTCGCAGGGGTGGGTCTGGAGTGGTGCTCCTGTCCTGCCCGGCCTCGGTGTCACCCCGGGGCCGACCCGTGGCCCCCGCGGGCCAAGTGAGCCTCACCTACCGGTGGCCGACCGGATCATGGCGTCGATGCGGTGCGCGTGGGCGCCGTGCCAGTAGACGCGGCCGCACGCTGGGCAGCGGGCGAAGGCGTCCTGGGTGAGCAGCGTCCCCGGCTCGAGCAGGTGCGCGACGTCGGCCTTCGCAACCGGAGCGAGCGCCGCACCGCAGGCGGTGCAGCGGCTCAGGGGTGCCAGCCCCGGGTCGAATCGCGCCAGGACGTCGGCCAGTTGCTCGGCGGGCCGGCTGCCGCGCACCAGCGCGCCGTGACGCAGCGCCCGCCGCATGAGCAGCCCCCGGTCCTGGGTGAGGAGCACGCGCTCTTCCCGGTTGGCGCGCTCGACGAGATCTGCGTCGTCCGCGTCGTTCGACCAGGCGGCATCCAGGCCCAGCAGCCGCATGCGGCGGGCGAGGGCCCCGAGGCCGACGTCGAGCAGGAAGCCGCCCGGTGCCGCGCTCTCCGGCCGGGGCCGCTCCGCCACCTCGACGGTGCTGCCGGGTCGTGCGCGGGCGTCCCTCGTCACCGGCTCCCCGTCCGACCGGAGCCCGCCGACCTCGGTGAGGGGCACCCCGGCGGCCTGGACGAGGTGCCCCACGGTGGCGTCGGGGTCGAACGCCAGCCGCCGCGCCGCACGGGGGCGGTCGCGCGCCGGGAGCAGGAATCGCAGGGCCGGCGGGACGGCGACCTCCACACCGGCATCCGGCATGCACGGGGCGCTACCCGGTCGCGCACCAGGAATGCTTGAGCTTTCAAATAACTTGGTGGAGGATGCACACGTCCTCGACAGCCAGGAGCCCGTCATGCCCGTCCAGCGCCTCAACCACGCCGTCCTCTACGTCCGCGACGTGGAGCGCAGCTCCGCGTTCTACCGGGACGTCCTCGGCTTCCGGGTGAAGATGGAGATCCCCGGTGCGGCGGTCTTCCTGCAGGCGGAGGGCTCGACCAACGACCACGACCTCGGCCTCTTCCAGATCGGGGCGGGGGCGGGTGCCTCCGAGGCCGGCCGCCGGACCGTCGGGCTCTACCACCTGGCGTGGGAGGTCGACACGCTCGCCGAGCTCGCCCGTATCCGGGACGCGCTCCTGCGGGCCGGGGCCCTCGTGGGGCAGTCCGACCACGCGACCACCAAGGCGCTGTACGCCCAGGACCCCGACGGCCTCGAGTTCGAGGTCTCCTGGCTGCTGCCGGCCGACCTGATCACCCCCGAGGTCACCGAGGGCGCCGCCATCACCGCGCCGCTGGACCTCGACCGCGAGATCGCGCGCTACGGCGCCCGGACGCGCGGCGGCGTCGGGGTGTCCGTCCCCGCCTGAGCCGGGTCAGAGCTGGGGCCGCACCCCCGGGTCGTCGCCGGGCGACGCCTGCCCCCGGCGGCCGAGGGGCAGCACCGTGCGCCGGTGCGAGCCCTCGAGCTCCAGGGCGAGAGCCGCGTAGAGCGCCAGCACCGCGAGCGCCAGGCCGACCCATCCGGCGGCCGACTTCCAGCCGGCCGAGCCGGTGAGGTGGTGCGCGCCGGTCACCGCGAAGCGCACGCCCGCCAGCCCCATGACGGCGGCCGGGACCAGCTTGCCGCCGGCCGAGACCGCAGGCACGAGCATGCACACGCCGGCGGTGACGAGCAGGACCCCCAGGCCCTTGCTGGTCGCGCCGGGGGCGGAGGTGTAGGTCGTCAGGCCCACGACGGCCCACGTGCCGGTGAGCACCCCCATGCCGGTGGCCGCCACGGGGTCGCGCGCCAGGAAGCCCATGACCGAGGCGAGGAACTGGAGCGGCACGGTGGCGGCGATCGCCACCAGAGCCGCCACCCTGCCCTCCGTGGGCGGGATCCACCCCAGCTGCAGGGCGCTGAACGCGGTGGTCGCGAGGACCAGGGCGAGGAAGCCCAGCGGTAGCGGGGTCGCCAACGGACGCAGGACCACCCGGGTCGCCGGCTCGCCGTTGCCGTCCATCAGCTGGACAGCACCTGGGGGGAGGACTCCTTGAGCTTGGCGTTGGCCCAGCGCGACACCCGCAGCGTCTGCGGGTGGCAGCGCTCGGCGAGGTCGAGCAGCGCCTCGTTCCTCGCGCCCTGGGCCCCCTGGGCGAGCAGCTCCCAGTCGAGCGAGGTCCCGGAGGCCTCCCGGTAGAGGTGGCGCAGGTCGGCGAGCAGGAGGAGCCCGGGCGCGGCGCGGCGACCGGTCAGCTCCGAGGCCTTCTGCTGCAGGGTCTCGAGCAGGCTCTGGCTGTTCCTCGCCTCCGGGTCGAGGTCGAGGCCGAACTCGCGGCCCGCCTCGGCCAGCTCGGTCACGTGCTTCTCCGACCACCCGGCCATGTCCCGGCAGACGTGGAAGACCTCGTGGTCCACCGTGTGCCGGTCGGACATCGCCAGCAGCACGGTGTACAGCTCGTTCTCCGAGCGGTGCAGCTCCTCGATCGCCAGGTCGAGCTTCATGCCCGTCCTCCCACCAGTTCCTCCGCCTCCGCCGCGGCGCCGCCGGTGGTCGCCGGTGGCGAGCCCGTCACCGGTGCGGACGCCGTCGTCGTGGGCGCCGCGGACGGCGTCCCGTCGGATGCCGTCAGCCGGCGTACCGCAGCGGCAGCCGTCTTGAAGATGGGCTGCTTGGACACCGGGTCCCAGTCGGTGGGCGTCAGCTCGTTCGCGGCCCGGTCGCCTTCGCCGTCGGCGTCCCAGTAGCCGTAGTGGAAGGGGAGGAACAGGACGCCCGGGCGGATGCCGCTGATCCGGAGCCGTCCCTCGACGCGGCCGCGCGGCGTGGTGACCTCCAGCAGGTCCCCCTCTCCGAAGCCGCGGTCGGCGGCGTCGCCCGCCGCCATCTCCACCCACACCTCGGGCGCCGCCTTCTGCAGCTGCGGTGCGCGGCCGGTCTTGGTGCGGGTGTGGAAGTGGTAGAGCGTGCGCCCGGTGATGAGCTGGAAGGGGAAGTCCTCGCCGGGCAGCTCGTGCGGGGGCAGGTACTCGGCCGCCTTGAGCACCGCCTTGCCCTCGGGGTTGAGCGCCTTGTACTCGGTCTCGGACACCGGGGCCCCGGTGACCATGTCCCGCCCGTACTCCTCGCAGAAGGCCGGGTCGGCCCAGAACCGCCCGTCGGCGTAGAGCCGCGCGGTGCCGTCCGGGTTCTCCTCGTTCACCGGCCACTGGATGCCGTTGCGCTCGCGCAGCTTCGCGTAGCTCAGCCCGGTGTAATCGCACGGGCGGCCGCGGCTGCACTCCTTCCAGCCCTCGAAAGCGGCCTCGGGGTCCGACCACTTCACCAGCGGCGCGCCGTCCTTGTCCCGCAGGCCCAGCCGGTGGGCGAAGTCGGTGAAGATGTCCAGGTCCGGCTTCGCCTCGCCGGGCGGCTCGACCGCCTTCTCCGACAGGTGCACGGTGCGGTCGGCGTTGGTGAAGGTGCCGGTCTTCTCGCCCCACGTGGCGGCGGGCAGGACGACGTCGGCGAACTCCGTGGTCTCCGTCGGGAAGATGTCCTGGACGACGACGAACAGCCGCTCCTGACCCAGGATCGAGCGGATCCGGTGCAGCTCCGGCAGCGAGACCGCGGGGTTGGTGCCGATGATCCAGAGGAAGCGGATCGAGCCCTCCTCCGCGTAGCGGAAGATCTGCATCGCGTGCGTCGGCGGGGCGTAGTGCGGGATCCTGATCTGCTCGATGTTCCAGATCCGCGCCAGGTCGGCGACGTGGTCGTCGTTGTCCCAGTTGCGGAATCCCGGCAGGTCGCCGTCCGCCCCGCACTCGCGGGTGTTCTGCGCGGTCGGCTGGCCGTTCATCTGCAGCAGGCCGCACCCGGGCTTGCCCAGCATGCCCCGGACGATGTGGATGTCGTTCACGCAGACGGCGGCCGCCGTCGCCTGGTGGGACTGGTAGAAGCCCTGCAGCACCGTGGACAGCAACCGTTCGGCGGTGCCGATGATCCGGGCCGCCGCCCGGATCTGGTCCGCGGGCACGTCGCAGACCTCGGCGGCGACCTCGGGTGGGTACTTCTCCACCTGCCGTCGCAGCTCGTCGAAGCCGACGGCGTGCGCGGAGACGTAGTCCTCGTCGTGCCAGCCGTTGCGCAGGATCTCGTGCAGCAGCGCGTTCATGAGCATCACGTTGGTGCCCGGCCGCGGCGCCAGGTGCACGGTCGCGTGCTTCGCCACCGGCGTCAGCCGCGGATCGACGCAGACCAGCGTCGGCGGGTTCGGGCCCGCCAGCCGGTCGAGCATCCGTGTCCAGAGCACGGTCTGCGTCTCGGCCACGTTGTGCCCGTACAGGACGATGACGTCGGCGGAGTCGACGTCCTCGTAGGAGCCGGGCTGGCCGTCGCAGGCGAAGGACTCCTTGAGCGCCGCGGCTGCGGTCGCCGTGCACAGCCGGGTGTTGCCGTCGACGTGGTTCGTGCCGATGCCGCCGTGCGCGACCATGCCCAGGGTGTAGTAGTCCTCGATGAACAGCTGGCCGGTCGTGTAGAAGCCGATGGCGCTCGGGCCCTGCTCGTCCAGCAGTTCCCGGACCTTGCCCACGACGGCGTCCATCGCGGTGTCCCAGTCGGTCTCGACCAGTTCGCCGTCCCGGCGGACGAGCGGCCGGCGCAGCCGGTCCGGGGAGCCGTTGGCCTGCCAGCCGAACAGGTCCTTGGGGTCGAGCCGGCCGTGGTTGACCCGGTCGTCCGCCCGGCCGCGGACCCCGACGATCCGCCCGTCCTTGACCGCGATGTCCATGCCGTCGCCGTTCGAGTGCAGGATCGACGCGGACTGGACCCAGCGGTCGACGTCGTCCTCGCTCAGGCCGTCGGCGAGGTGCGTGTCGACGCGGACCGGCCACCTCTCGCCCGGGCCGTACGGCGTGCGGGTCCCCCATGGTTCGGCGACGCGGTCGAGCCGGCCCATCCCGCCTCCCGGAACCGTTGATGGTCTGCAACCGAGTCTGCGGCCCGCGCGGCAGTCGCGCAGATCGTGCGTCGGCGGCGACCGCCCCGGGCATGGAGGGGGCTGATCCCCCGAGTGCCTGGAGGCCTTCGTGACCACGCCCGCTGCACGCCCGCTCGCCCTCGTCACCGGCGCCTCGAGCGGCATCGGCCGCGAGCTGGCCAAGCAGTTCGCCGAGAACGGCTTCGACCTGATCGTGGCCGCGGAGGACGTCGAGCTCGACGACGCCACCGAAGAGCTGCGCGGCATGGGGGCGGCGGTCGCCCCGGTGAGCGTCGACCTGACCAAGCCGGAGGACGTCGAGCGCCTGGCGGCCGCGGTCCGCGGTGCCGGCCGGCCCCTCGACGCGGCGGCGCTGAACGCCGGGGTGGGTGTGGGCGGCGCGTTCGCCGAGACCGACCTCGACCGCGAGCTGGAGATCGTCGACCTGAACTGCCGCTCCACCGTGCACCTGGCCAAGCGCGTCGTGCAGGACATGGTGGCGCGCGGTGAGGGCCGGATCCTGTTCACCTCGTCGGTCGCCTCGCAGGCGCCCGAGCCCTTCCAGACCGTCTACTCCGCCTCCAAGGCGTTCGTGCAGTTCTTCGCCCTCGGCCTCCGCGAGGAGCTCTCCGAGACCGGCGTGACGGTGACCGCCCTGCTCCCCGGGCCCACGGACACCGAGTTCTTCGACCGCGGCGACCTCACCGACACCAAGCTCGGCGCGATGGAGAACAAGGACGACCCGGCCCTCGTCGCGCGGCAGGGGTTCGAGGGCCTGATGAAGGGCGAGGCCTCGGTGTTCGCCGGATCGGTGTCGAGCAAGCTGATGGGGAAGCTGTCCGCGATCCTGCCGGACGCCATCGCGGGCAAGTCGCACAAGCCGATGACCCGGCCGGGGTCGGCGGAGGGCTGAGCCGCTCGGGCACCATCACGGGCGTGGAGACCGTCGCGCTGGAGCCCATCGAGCCGGTCGAGCTGGACGCCGGGCCGGTCCGGCTCCGGCCCTGGCGGCCCGACGACCTCGACGCCCTCTGGTCGGCGTTCCAGGACCCCGAGATCCGGATGTGGAACGGCGGGGGAGTGGCCACCCGCGAGGACGCGCTGGCGCTGCTCGGGCGGCGCGCCGGGCGCTACCCGGACCACGTCTCGTGGGCCGTCGTGGACCCGGCGAGCGGCGAGCTGCTGGGCTCGGTGTCGCTGCACTCCATCGACCCCGTGGGCACCGACGGCCAGGTGGGCTACTGGACGGCGCCGGCGGCTCGGGGCAGGGGCGTCGCGGTCTCCGCCGTGGACGCGGTCTGCCGCTGGGCGTTCCGGGCGCTGCCGGTCGACCGGATCGAGCTCTTCCACGCCGTGGAGAACGCCGCGTCGGGCCGGGTGGCCGAGAAGGCGGGCTTCACCCGGGAAGGTCGCTCGCGGCGCTCCTACCGCTACGGGGACGGCGTGAAGCACGACGAGCTGCTGTGGGCGCGGCTCGCCGACGACCCCGCACCGGACCTCAGCACCCGCAGCTGATCCCGGCGGGGGCGGTCAGCGGATCGGCGGCCGACCGGCGCACGCCGTCGTCGGTCTCGACCGGCAGGCCCTCGCGCACCCAGTACTCGAAGCCGCCGATCATCTCGCGCACCCGGAAGCCGAGCGTCGCCAGCGCGAGCCCCGCGCGCGTGGCCCCGTTGCAGGCCGGGCCCCAGCAGTAGACGACGACCGGGACGGACCGGTCCAGCTCGACGGGCGCCCGGTCGACGATCTCCCTCCCGGGCAGGTGGACTGCCCCCGGGACGCGCCCCTGCGCCCAGGCCTCGGCGCTGCGGCTGTCCAGCAGGATGAAGCCGGGCCGGCCGGAGTCGAGCGCGGCCGCGACGTCGCTGACGTCGGTTTCCACCGCGAGTCGGTGGGCGAAGTGCGCGGCGGCCACGGTGGGGTCGGTCGTCCAGTCGATCACGGTCCCGACGCTAGGAGCGGCCCGTCCTGCCGACGAGGCCCGCGACGGCCAACCACCGCACCGATAGGGCCAAAGTGGCCACTTCGGCCCCTCGAGGGTTGACGTGAGGACGACTGACATCTGAGATGTCAGTTGTGTCCCGTCCGCTCCCGCCCGTCCGCCGCGTGCTGCTGCGCGACCAGGCGCTGACCCTGCTGCGGGAGGCGATCGTGACCGGCGACCTCGCCCCCGGGGCGGTCGTGAAGGACACGGAGCTGGCCGAGCGGATGGGCCTGTCGGTCGCTCCCGTGCGCGCGGCGCTGGCCCGGCTCGCCGACGAGGGTCTGGTCGAGGCCAAGCCGCAGAGCCACACGCGCGTCACCCCGCTGGTCCCCGGCCAGGTCCTCGACGCCGCCGTCGTCGTCCGCTCGATGCACGAGGTGGCCGTCCGCGAGGCGGTCCCCCGGCTCACACCCGAGGACGTCGCCGCGATGCGCGCCGCCAACGACCGCTTCGCGGCGGCGCTCGACGCCGGGGACGTCGACGCGGCCATGGCCGCCGACGACGACCTGCACGGCGTGCTGGTGGCCCGTTGCGGCAACGCGGCGGTCGCGGCGACGGTCGACCGGTTCACGCCGGCCATCCGACGGCTGGAGCGCCGCCGCTTCGCCGAGGCCCACGGACGTGGCTCCGTGGAGCTGCACGAGCGCCTCATCGCCGCCTGCGCGGCCGCCGACGTCGAGGACGCCGTCGCCACCACCACCGACATCTGGACGGCGCTGCTGTCCGAGCTGGAGGACCACGACCATGGCTCTCGCTGACTTCCCCCGCTACCCGCTGCTGTTCGGGCCCTCCCCCGTGCACCGGCTGGACCGGCTCACCGAGCACCTCGGCGGCGCCGCCGTCTGGGCGAAGCGGGAGGACGTGAACTCGGGCATCGCGTTCGGCGGCAACAAGACCCGCAAGCTCGAGTACCTGGTGGCCGACGCCCTGGCGCAGGGCTGCGACACCCTCGTCTCGATCGGCGGCGTGCAGAGCAACCACACCCGCCAGGTCGCCGCCGTCGCGGCCCGCGTCGGGTTGCGGTGCGTGCTGGTGCAGGAGAGCTGGGTGGACTGGCCCGACGCCGTCTACGACAAGGTCGGCAACATCCTGATCAGCCGGCTGGCCGGCGCGGACGTGCGGCTGGTCAAGGCCGGCTTCGGGATCGGGTTCAAGGAGAGCTGGGAGTCGGCGCTGCGGGAGATCGAGGAGCGCGGCGGCAAGCCCTACGCGATCCCGGCCGGCGCCTCGGACCACCCGCTGGGCGGGCACGGCTTCGCCGGTTGGGCGCACGAGGTGGCGCAGCAGGAGGCGGAACTCGGCGTCTTCTTCGACACCGTCGTCGTGTGCTCGGTGACCGGCTCGACGCAGGCCGGCATGGTGGCCGGCTTCGCCCAGCTCGAGGAGCAGGGCGGCCGGCCGCGCCGGGTGCTGGGCATCGACGCCTCGGCCAAGCCGGCCGAGACCCGTGACCAGGTGCTGCGGATCGCCCGGCGGACCGCCCGGGCCATCGGCGTGCGACGCGAGCTGACCCTGGACGACGTCGAACTCGACGAGCGGTACCACGCGGGGATCTACGGCATCCCCGACGAGGCGACGATCGCGGCGATGGAGCTGGCCGCCCGGACCGAGGGCATGGTCACCGACCCGGTGTACGAGGGGAAGTCGATGGCCGCGACCATCGACCTGGTCGGGCGCCGGGAGATCGACCCGTCGTCGACGGTGCTCTACGCCCACCTCGGCGGGCAGCCCGCCCTCAACGGCTACAGCGCCCTGTTCTCCTAGAGGGCGGTTCTCCTAGAGGGCGAGGGCCAGCGACCCGTCGTCGTCGCGGGCCAGCGCCTCGGCCACGTCGGGCCGCATCGGTGCCAGGCCGGCCCGGGCGAGGACGACGTCCCGGGTGAAGGCGTGCCACACGAGCGCCCGCCGGACCATGCTGTGCCCGCCGGCGACGGTGAACCGCGCGACGCGTGCGCCGGCCGCCTGCGCCCGCGCCGCGAACTCGGCCGACAGGGCGGCCGGGACCCAGCGGTCGCCGCGGCCGTGCAGGATCGCCACGGTCGCGCCGCGCAGGTGCGCGACCGGCTCGCCCGGCGGCGTCCAGGGCGCCAGGGCGCAGACCGCCCGAACGCCCGGTTCACCACCGGCGCGGAGCACCGCCCGGCCGCCCATGGAGTGGCCGACGAGGACGACCGGCACGTCGCCGTGCTCCGCTCGGATCCGCGCCAGGGCCCAGCGGACGTCGGCGAACGCGTCCGCCGCGACGCCGTTCCAGCCGGCGACGCGGTACCGCAGCAGGCACGTCGTGAGCCCCTGCCCGGTGCCGGTCGCCGCGACGAACTGCTCCACGGCACGCATCCGGACCAGCGACAGGGCCCGGTCCCGCGGCGGCTCGACGCTGGCCACCGTGCCGCCGTGGCAGAGGAGCGCGACCGCGGTGGTGCCGCCCTCGGCGGGCCGCACCTCCAGCCGCGGCTGGGTCACCGCCGTCGCTCGCCCCGGAGGGTCGCCCGCGCCCGGTCGCCGAGGTCGCCCGCCCGGAGCAGCATGCGGCTCACCGCGGAGGGCCCGCGGCGCCGCTCGAGGGACCGGCCGACCCGGCGGAGCAGGCCGGTGGTGAGCGGGACGACGACGGTGAGGATCAGCCACATGCGCAGCCGCCGGGAGAAGAAGAGCCACATGGCGTCTGCCCTGCCCACCCGGTCGACGTCTCAGTCGGCGAGCTTGACCACCATCTTCCCGGTGTTGCCGCCGCGCAGGAGGTCGAGGAAGGCGGGCACCGCGTCGTCCAGGCCCTCGCGGACCGTCTCCCGGACGACGAGCTGCCCGGAGGTGACCAGTTGCGTGACCTTCTCGGTGAACTCGTCGCGCAGGTCGGCGTGGTCGCCGACGATGAACCCGCGCAGGCTCAGCTTCTTCGACACGAGCATGAACATGTTGCGCGGCCCGGGCTGCGGCTCGGTGGCGTTGTAGCCCGAGATCGCGCCGCAGATGGCGGCGCGTCCGAACTCCTTGAAGGCCCCGATGGCGGCCTCGAGGTGCTCGCCACCGACGTTGTCGAAGAAGACGTCGATGCCGTCGGGTGCGGCGGCCTTCAGCTGCTGCGCGACCGGTCCGTCGTGGTAGTCGAACGCCGAGGTGAAGCCGACCTCCTCGGTGAGCCAGCGCACCTTCTCCGGCGTCCCGGCGCTGCCGATCACGGCGGACGCCCCGTTCAGCCGGGCGAACTGCCCGACCAGGCTGCCGACGGCGCCCGCGGCCCCGGAGACGAAGACCGCGTCGCCCTCCCGGAACTCCGCGAGGCGGAAGAGGCCCACCCAGGCGGTCAGCCCCGGCATCCCGAGCACGCCCAGGTGGTAGCTGGGCGGGATGCCGGGCAGCTCGGGGAGCACCCGGACGTGCCGGGCGTCGAGGACGGCGACGTCGCGCCACGCCGCGTCGGCCAGCACCAGGGAGCCCTCGGGCACGGCGGGCGAGCGGGAGTCGACCACCCGGCCGACCGCGCCGCCCTTCATGGTCTCGCCGACCTCCCACGCCGCCGCGTAGGACTTCCCCGCGTTCATCCGGCCGCGCATGTACGGGTCCACCGACATGGCGAGCATCCGGACGACGACCTGCCCCTCCACCGGGTCGGGGCGCTCGAGCTCCACCAGCCGGAAGTCGTCGGGGGTCGGCTCGCCGTGCGGGCGGGCCGCCAGCTGCCATTCACGCGTGGTCACGGGCATGCGCCCGATCCTGCCCGGTGGGCCCGGACGGGCTGCCATCGCGTAGGAAGAGCGGCATGGAGATCCTGCGGACGCCCGAGGAGCGGTTCGCCGACCTGCCGGACTTCCCGTACGAGCCGCGCTACGTCGACCTGGACGGCGGCCTGCGGGTCGCCGTCGTCGAGGAGGGACCGGCCGACGGCGAGACCGTCCTGCTGCTGCACGGCGAGCCGTCCTGGTCCTTTCTGTACCGCCGCATGATCCCGGTGCTGGCGGGCGCCGGCCTGCACGTCGTCGCTCCCGACCTCGTCGGCTTCGGTCGTTCGGACAAGCCGGCCGACCGGTCGGCCTACAGCTACGCCGCCCACGTCGCGTGGATGCGGGAGGCGCTGCTCGACCGGCTGGACCTGCGCGACGTCACCCTCGTCGGCCAGGACTGGGGTGGCCTCATCGGCCTGCGGCTGGTCGCCGAGCACCCGGAGCGCTTCGCGCGGGTCGTCGTCGCCAACACCGGCCTGCCGACCGGTGACCAGCCGATGAGCGAGGCGTTCCTGGCGTGGCAGCGGTTCTCGCAGGAGAGCCCGGAGTTCCAGATCGGCCGGGTGATCGCGAACGGCTGCCGGACGACGTTGCCGGCCGAGGTCGTGGCCGGGTACGACGCGCCCTTCCCCGACGACGGCTACACCGCCGGCGCGCGCGTGTTCCCGGCGCTGGTGCCCACCCGCCCCGACGACCCGGCCGCGGCGGCCAACCGGGCGGCGTGGGAGGTCCTGACCCGGTGGGACAAGCCGTTCCTGACCGCGTTCTCCGACGGCGACCCGATCACCGGCGGCGGCGACCGGGTCTTCCAGAAGCTGGTGCCGGGGGCGCAGGGGATGCCCCACACGACCCTCGCGGGCGGCGGGCACTTCCTGCAGGAGGACGTCGGCCCCGAGCTCGCCCGGGTCGTCGCCGACCTCGTGGCGGCCACGCCCCGGTGACCGCGGCCGAGGACCTCTTCGGCGCCCTCCGCCGCGCGCCGGACGTCGAGGCACCGGAGCTGGTCGCCGTCGACGCGACCGACCGCCTGCTCCTCGACGAGGCGGCGGCCGCGCTGGCGATCTGCGGGCCCGGCGAGGTCGCCGTCGTCGACGACGCCTACGGGGCGCTGACCCTCGGCGCGGTGGCGCTGCACGGCGCCACGGACGTCCGGGTCGCGCAGGACCTCCTGGTCGGCGAGCGCGCGCTGGCACGCAACGCCGAGCGGACCGGCCTGGTCGGGACCTACCGCCCGCTGCCGCTCGACGAGGTGGCGGCGGGGGCGCGGGTGGTCCTCGTCCAGGCGCCGAAGGCGCTCGACGCGCTGCGTGAGATCGCCGAGCGGGTCGCCGCGGTGGCCGCGGCCGACGTCACCGTGTTCGTCGGCGGGCGGGTCAAGCACATGACGCACGCGATGAACGACGTCCTGGGCGACTCGTTCGGCGAGCTCTCGGCCACCCTCGCGCGGCAGAAGTCGCGGGTGCTGGTCGGGCGGCGGCCGCAGCCGGGGACCTTGTCGTTCCCGCGGCGGCAGGAGCACGCCGATCTCGGGCTCACCGTCGTCGCCCACGGGGCCGCGTTCGCGGGCACGAAGGTCGACATCGGCACCCGGACGCTGCTCGGCGTCCTGGACGGCAGGGCGCCAGGCGCCGGGACGGCGCTCGACCTCGGCTGCGGCACCGGCGTGCTCGCGACCTCGCTGGCGCGGGCTCGGCCGGAGCTCACCGTGCTGGCCGCCGACCAGTCCGCCGCCGCGGTGGCGTCGGCCGCAGCCACCGCGGAGGCCAACGGCGTGGCCGACCGGGTGCGCGTCGTCCGGGACGACGCGGCCGACTCCCTCGTCGACGCGAGCGTCGACCTGGTCGTCTGCAACCCGCCGTTCCACGTCGGCGCCGCCGTCGTGACGACCGCCGCGGACCGGCTGTTCGCGGCGGCGGCGCGGGTGCTGCGGCCCGGCGGCGACCTGTGGACCGTCTACAACAGCGCGCTGCGCTACAAGCCGACCCTGGGCCGCGTGGTGGGTCCGACGCGGGTCGCCCGGCAGACGCCGAAGTTCACGGTGACGGTGTCGACGCGCAGGTGACCCTTGTCGCCGCGGCCGGACCGGGCCACGGTGACCGTGCATGACAGCAACGTCGCCCGTCCCGCTCGGAGATCGCCTCGTCGCCGCCGTGACCGGAGCCTTCGAGGCGGCTGCTGTCGACCTCGGGGACCGGCTGGGCTGGTACCGCGCACTGGCCGACACCCCGTGCACCGCGCCCCAGCTGGCCGCCCGCACGCGCACGCACCCCCGGTACGTCCGCGAGTGGCTCGAGCAGCAGGCCGTCGCCGGCTACCTCGCCGTGGACGACGTCCGGGCCGCGCCCGACGAGCGCTGCTACACGCTGCCCGACGAGCACCGCGCCGTCCTCGTCGACGAGGTGGACCCCGCCTACGCCACCCCTCTGGCCCGGGTGGCCATGACCTTCACCCGGAACGTCCCGCGACTGGCCGAGGCGTACCGGACCGGCGGCGGGCTGAGCTGGGCGGAGATGGGTCCGGAAGCACGGGAGGGGCAGGCGGCCGCGAACCGGCCCTTCTTCATGGGCGCGCTGGTCACCGAGGTGCTGCCCGGCCTCGCCGACGTGGACGCGGTCCTCCGCGACGGCGGCCGGGTGGCGGACGTCGGCTGCGGCATGGGGTGGTCGTCGATCGGGATGGCGACCGGCTACCCGGCCGCCCGGGTCGACGGGTTCGACGTCGACGCGCCGTCCATCGAGCAGGCCCGGAGCAACGCGGCCGAGACCGGGGTCGCCGACCGTGTGCGGTTCGCCGTCGCCGACGTCGCGGGCCTCACGGACGTGGGGGAGTACGACCTGGTGACGGCGTTCGAGTGCGTGCACGACATGCCCGACCCGGTCGGCGTGCTGTCTGCCGTGCGGACCATGGTGCGTCCCGGCGGGACCGTCCTCGTCGTGGACGAGCGGGTGGCCGAGACGTTCACCGCGCCGGGCGACGACGTCGAGCGGCTGATGTACGGCTACAGCCTCACCTGCTGCCTGCCGGACTCGATGTCGACGACCCCGTCGGTGGCCACGGGGACCGTGATGCGACCGGCCGTGCTGGCCGGATACGCGCGCGCGGCCGGCTTCGACGGGGTGCAGGTGCTCCCCGTCGAGCACGACTTCTTCCGCTTCTACCGCCTGACGGGCGGCTGAATCGGTTCACCGAGCCGGAACCAGAAAATCCGCAACTTTCACGTTCTTCGGCTGTAGTCGCTCCAGTCACCGGCCGAAGAACGCGGCAACGGTGGAGAACCACCGCCCCGGCCACTGGTCCTGGAGTACTCGATGGCGCGTTCGCTCTGGTCCGACCGGCCGCTCGGCGTGAAACTGGCGGCATTGGTCGCCGCGGGTGCCGCGGCGCTCGGCGTCTTCGCCGTCGTGACCGTCGGCGCGCTGCAGGACACCGGCGAGACCGCCGAGGAGCTCCTGGCCAGCGCGGAGGCCACCGAGGACGTCCTCCTCGCCGACATGATGCACGACGCCGTCCGGGCCGACGTCCTCCAGGCGCTGCTCAGCGGCGGGACCGGCGACCTGTACGCGACGGCGGCCGCCGACCTGGCCGACCACACCGAGACGTTCCGCGCCATCCTGGACGAGGCCCGCGCCGACCGGCTCAGCCCCGAGGTCGTGGACGCCGTCGAGGCCGTCGCCCCCGAGGTGGACGCGTACCTGACCTCGGCCGACGCCATCGTGACCACCGCCGGCACCGCCCCGGCCACGGCCGCGGCCGCCTACCCGCAGTTCGCCGACGCCTTCTCCGCCCTCGAGGAAGAGCTGCCCACGCTCGGCGACGCCGTGGCCGCCTTCGCCGAGGCCGCGGCCACGAGCAGCAGCGACGAGCGGGCCGCCGCGATCACCTCCTCGATCGTCATCGCGGTCGTCGGCGTCCTCGTGCTGGCCCTGCTCGGCTGGGTCGTGACCCGGTCGGTGGTCCGGCCGCTGCACAAGGTCCGCGCCGTCCTGGCCGGTCTCGCCGACGGCGACCTGCGCGGCTCCACCGACATCACCAGCAAGGACGAGGTCGGGCAGATGGCCGCCTCGCTCGAGACCTCCATGGCCAACGTGCGCGCCGTCATGACCGCGATCGGCGACAGCTCCACCACGCTCGCCTCGGCCACGGAGCAGCTCTCGGCCAGCGCCCAGGACATGGCCCGCCTCGCCGACGAGTCCTCGCAGCAGAGCGGCATCGTCGCGACGGCGGCCGGGCAGGTCTCCACCAACGTGCAGACCGTGGCCGCCGGCTCGGAGCAGATGGGGGCGTCCATCCGCGAGATCGCGCAGAACGCCAGCGAGGTGTCCCGCGTGGCCGGTCAGGCGGTGGCCGCCGCCGACGACACCACCGCCACGGTGGCCAAGCTCGGCGAGTCCTCGCTGGAGATCGCGGGCGTGGTCAAGGTGATCACCTCGATCGCGGAGCAGACGAACCTGCTCGCCCTCAACGCCACGATCGAGGCGGCGCGGGCGGGGGAGGCCGGCAAGGGCTTCGCCGTCGTCGCGAACGAGGTCAAGGAGCTGGCACAGGAGACGGCGAAGGCCACCGAGGACATCTCGAAGCGCGTCGAGGCCATCCAGACCGACACCGAGGGTGCCGTCCGGGCGATCGGTGAGATCTCGTCGATCATCGCCCGGATCAACGACTCGCAGAGCACCATCGCCGCCGCCGTCGAGGAGCAGACCGCCACGACGACGGAGATGAACCGCAACGTGTCGGAGGCGGCGCTCTCGGCCAGCCAGATCGCCGAGAACATCGACGCGGTCGCCGCTGCCACCGGTTCCACGACCCGTGCGATGACCGACGCGCAGGCCGCCATCGACGAGGTCGCCCGCATGGCCACCTCGCTCCACAGCTCGGTCGCGAAGTTCCGGTACTGACGCGCTACCGGAGCGGCCTGAGACGCGGCGGCGGTGGGGGGCTTCCCACCGCCGCCGCCGTCAATCCACGGCAACGACGCGTTCGGCCACCCTTCAGGGGCCCGCGGCGAGCCTGCGAGTCGTGGGGGGAAGGGTGGTCCTTCTTCAGTGGGCGGGGCGGCCGCTGCGGCGGACGACCGGCGGCAGCACCGACCACGGGAAGTCGATCCACCGGTCGGTGCGACGCCAGACGTAGTCGCACTGCACGACCGACTGCGGCTTCTCGTAGATGACCGCGGTGCGCACCTCCGCGACGTAGCCGGTGCAGAAGTCCCGGACCAGCTCGAGCGTCTTGCCGGTGTCGGCGACGTCGTCGGCCACGAGCACCTTGCTGCCGGTGATGTCCACCCGGTCGAGGGTCGGCGGCAGCACGACCGGCAGGTCCAGCCGCTGGTCGACGCCGGTGTAGAACTCCACGTTCATCGTGAACAGGTTCTTCACGTCGAGCGCGTAGCCCAGCGCCCCACCCAGGAACAGGCCGCCGCGGGCGATGGACAGGATGAGGTCGGGCTCGTAGCCGTCGGCGGCCACCTGCTCGGCCAACTCGCGGCTCGCCGTCCCGAACAGTTCGTAGGTCAGGGTCTCTCGCTCGCCGGTCACGGTCGCGATGGTGGCAGGCTGCTCGCATGAGGCGTTCGGCGGCATCCGTTCTCCGCGCGGCCCGGCCCTGGCTCGTCGGTCTGCTCGCCTTCCACGCCCTGGTGGCCGTGGCCGGCCGGGTCACCGCGTGGCGGAGGAACGAGGGCGACGAGTCGTCGACGTCGATCCGGCGGGTGCTGACCCACAGCGGCCTGGAGCTGCGCCCGCGGAACCCGGATCTCTCGCGGCTCCGGGTGGACATGGGCATGGCCGGCGCGGAGATCGACCTGACCGGCATCCCGCGGTCCGACCACGGCATCGACGTCACGCTGCGGGTGCTCATGGGCGGCGCGGCGGTGCGGGTGCCGGCCGACTGGCGGGTGTGGTGGCGGTTCCGGGGCGTCGGCGGCATGGGCGGCGACGGCGTCGCCCAGCGCACCCACGACGAGCACGCCGCGGACGTGCGGATCCACGCGATCGCCGTCTTCGGCGGCATCGGCGTCGAGGCCGGCTGAGCTCAGCAGAAGCCGGCGGTTCCCTGCCAGGCGACGCCGGCGGGCGGGGCGTCGTCGCGCAGCACCGTGCCCTCGATGAGCCCGTAGGGGCGGTCGTCGGCGTGGTAGACGACCGCGCCGCCCTCGGGGGTGTTCTCCAGCCCGTAGGCGGAGAGGTCCTGCAGGAAGTGGTGCTTGTTGGGCATCGACATCCGGATCTCGGCGACGTCCGGGAACTGCTCCAGCACCGCCTCGCCCATCGCGTACAGCGACTGCTGGAGCGCGAGCGAGTGCGTGGACGCGAACGTCTCGAGCAGCGTGGTCCGGACGCCGGCGAAGCACGCGTCGAAGTCGACGTCCGATCCCGTGTAGCGCCAGCGGGCGGTCACGGCGGTGGCCAGGATCCGGTCCGTCGTCTCGGCGAGGGTCGTGTACCGGTCGCGCGGGAAGCCCCAGAACTCCGAACCGGTCGTCTTGAGGACGACGAGGTCGCTCAGCCCGGCGAGCACGTGGGCGTCGTCGCCGTCGACGGTGACGACGGCGGTGCGGACCTCGGCGCCCGCCTTGCGGAACGCGTGGTCGTGCTCCGCGCCGCCGACGGCGATCCGGTCCCAGCCGTAGGACTCCACGGCCACGCGTGCGCCGGTGATCCAGTCGTAGGAGCCGGCGAAGTGCCGGGCCAGCCGCAGGCCGAACTCCTCGGGCGTCCCCACGCCGTCGCGGGCGAACGCGAAGACCGTGTTCTTCTGCGCGTCCGTGGTGAGGACGTGCGCGTTGTCGCCCGCGGTGTGCGCGGCGGTGAAGTCGCCGCGCAGGCTGGAGCTGACGTTCAGGTCCCAGAAGGTGTGCCGCGGCTCGCTGCGGTCGACCGCGACGACGCGGACCTCCGCCTTCCCGTACTGGTTCGGTCCGAGCACGATCGCCATGCGGGCACCCTCCCCTGCGCAGATGTCACGGATGTTGCCAAGCGGCCCCTCTGCAGGGTCCCGCGCCGAGCGTGCGAGGCGTGGGGGGCAGAGGGGTCCTTTCTTACGAGCCGCGGTAGGTGGAGTACGCGAACGGGGAGAGCAGCAGCGGCACGTGGTGGTGCTCGGCCGGCTCGGCGACGGAGAACGTCAGCACCACCTCGGGCCAGAACGCCTCGCGGTCCTGCTCGGCGAACCACTGGCCGGTGGCGAAGACCAGCCGGTGCGTGCCCAGCGCCGTCGCGTCCTCGGTCAGCCGGCAGCGGCCGTCGTGATCGGTGACGCCTTCGGCGATCAGCTCCTGGTCGGCGTACAGCCGGACGGCGATCCCCGCGGCCGGCCGCCCCAGCACCGCGTCGAGCACGTGCGTCGAGACGCTCACGAGACCAGCGCCTTCACGCGGAGCGCGGTGATCTGTGCCAGCTGCTCGGTCACCTCGGCGCGCTCGGCGTCCTCGTCGTTGCCCAGCCGCCGCTCGAGCTCGGCCAGCATCTCCTCGGGCGACCGTCCGGAGGCGCGGATCAGGAAGACGTGGCCGAAGCGCTCCTCGTACCGGCGGTTGCCGTCCAGCAGCGCCTGCCGGGTCGCGTCGTCAGCGCCGGACACGGAGCTCTGCTCCCGCCGCGAGGACTGCGCCTCCGCCGACGAGCCCTCGACCCGGTCGCCGATCCGCGGGTGCGCGGCCAGGGCGATGGCCACGTCGTCCCAGGGCAGCGCCCGGGCGACCTCCTCGGCCCGCGCCACCAGCGTCTCGACGTCCCGGTACGGCCGTCCGGCGGCCACCTCGGCCGCGAACCGCGGCGCCGCGTTGCAGGCCCGGAGGGACTGGACCGCCTGGTCCGCCGGCTCGTCGTTGAACTCGTCGAGGCTCGCCACGGTGAGAGGATGCCAGCTCGGCCGGTCGAGGGAAGGTGCGGCGAGTGGTGGACGTGCGCGTGGAGGGCCCGCCGGTCGAGCGGGGCGAGGAGATCCTGACCCCCGAGGCGCTGCACTTCGTCGCGGATCTGCAGTCCCGGTTCGGCACCCAGCGCGACGCGCTGCTCGCCGCCCGCGCCACCCGCCGGGCCGAGATCGCCGCTGCCCGGCGGATCGACTTCCGCCCCGAGACGGCGGCGATCCGCGAGGGCGACTGGCAGGTGCCCCCGCCCCCGCCCGGCCTCGTCGACCGCCGGGTCGAGATCACCGGCCCCACCGAGCCGAAGATGGCGATCAACGCGCTGAACTGCGGCGCGAACGTCTGGCTGGCCGACCTCGAGGACGCCAACACCCCGCACTGGCGCAACGTCGTCGGCGGGCAGGTCGTGCTGAAGGACGCCGTCCGCCGCACGCTCTCCTTCACCAGCCCCGAGGGGCGCGAGTACCGCCTGCGGGACGACGGCGAGCTGCCCACGATCGTGCCGCGCCCGCGGGGCTGGCACCTGCCCGAGCGGCACCTGCTGGTGGACGGGCAGCCGTCGGTCGGCGCCCTGGTCGACGCCGGCCTCTACCTGTTCCACAACGCGCGGGAGCAGCTCGACCGCGGCAGCGGGCCGTACTTCTACCTGCCGAAGATGGAGGGCCACCTCGAGGCCGCGCTCTGGAAGCTGGTCTTCGACCACGCCGAGCAGGTGCTCGGCCTCCCCGCCGGTTCCATCCGGGCGACCATGCTCATCGAGACCATCCCGGCCGCGTTCGAGATGGAGGAGATGCTGCACGAGCTCGGCCCCCACGCCGCCGCGCTCAACGCCGGCCGCTGGGACTACCTGTTCAGCGTCATCAAGGTCTTCCGCGACGCCGGCCCCGAGTTCGTCCTGCCCGACCGCGGCGCGGTCACGATGACCGCGCCGATGATGCGGGCCTACACCGAGCAGCTGGTCGCCGTCTGCCACCGCCGCGGGGCCCTGGCGATCGGCGGCATGGCGGCGGCCATCCCCAGCCGGCGTGACGCCGAGGCGAACGAGCGGGCGCTGGCCAAGGTCCGCGAGGACAAGACCCGCGAGGCCGGCGACGGGTTCGACGGCTCGTGGGTCGCGCACCCGGACCTGGTCGGCGTCTGCCGGGAGGTCTTCGACGGCGTCCTGGGGGAGCGGCCCAACCAGCTCGACCGGCTCCGGGACGACGTCCGCGTGGCTCCCGAGCAGCTGCTCGACGTGGCGGGCGTGCCCGGCGAGCGGACGATGGCCGGCCTGCGGGCCAACGTGGAGGTGGCGATCCGCTACCTGGCGGCGTGGCTGGCCGGCAACGGCGCCGTGGGCATCCACGGCCTGATGGAGGACGCCGCCACCGCCGAGATCAGCCGTTCGCAGGTGTGGCAGTGGATCAACGCCGGCGTCCAGCTCGACACCGGCGAGACGGTCACAGGGGAGTTGGTCCGCCGGGTCATCGACGAGGAGGTGGCCGGGATCGGCGAGCTGGACCGGCTGGACGACGCCCGGCGGCTGTTCGAGCAGGTGGCGCTCGCCGACGAGTTCCCCGACTTCCTGACCCTGCCCGCCTACGGGCTCGTGGAGTGAACCGTGAGAACGGCGGGCGAGCGAGCATCGCAGGGAGCGCCGGCGACCGAGGAGCGGAACGAGCCCGGAGTCGAACAGTGAGTGGCGCCCTGCCCGAGGACCTGTACGCCCAGCTGGACCGGCTGCTCACGCCGGGCGACGCGCTGCGGCTGGCCCGCTACCCGGGCGAGTGGCCGCAGCGGCAGCCGGTGCACACCTGCTACGTGCCCGCCGACGCCGTCGTCCCCGGCCTGGCGGCGTCGTGGGGGAGCGCGGCACTCGAGGCGCTCGACGAGCACGGCCTGCCCGACCTGGGCCTGGACGCGGAGCTGGTCGAGCAGGTGCTGCCCCGGGTGCGGCACAAGCTGGCCACCGAGGCGATCGAGGACCTGCGCGTCGACGCCGAGGACGGCTACCGGGGCGGACCTGACCACGAGGACGACGACGTGCTGCGCGCCGGGGCGGTCCTGGCGGCGGACGTGCAGGCGGGCGCGGCCCCGCCGTCGGTGGGCATCCGGGCGAAGTCGCTGGAGGCGCCGACGCGTCGTCGCGGCGTCCGGTCCCTCGACCTCTTCCTCGGCACCCTGGCCGGGCAGGGCCCCGGCCGGGCGGTGGTCACGCTCCCGAAGGTCACCGACGTCGACCAGGTGAAGGCCTTCCTCACCGTCCTGGAGGCGCTGGAGGGCGCCCACGACGTCGCCCTCGACCTGGAGCTGCAGATCGAGACCCCGCAGGCGGTCCTCGGCCCCGACGGCACCGCGCCGCTCGCCCGGATGGTGCACGTCGCGGGCCCCCGCCTGGTCGGGCTGCACTACGGCACCTACGACTACAGCGCCTCGCTCGGGATCTCCGCGGCGTACCAGGCCGCGAACCACCCGGCGGCCGACTTCGCCAAGCACCTCATGCAGGTGGCCGTCGCCGGAACCGGCGCCCACGCCGTCGACGGCTCGACAAACGTGCTGCCGGTCGGCTCCCGCGAGCACGTGCACGAGGCGTGGCAGATCCACGCGCACCTCGTGCGCCGCGCCCTCGTGCGCGGCTTCTACCAGGGCTGGGACCTGCACCCGGCGCAGCTGGTCACGCGGTACACGGCCACCTACGCCTTCTTCCGCGCCGCGCTCCCGGCGGCGGCCGGACGGCTGGCCGCCTACCTGGACCGCGGCGACGGCGGGGTGCTCGACGAGCCGGCGACGGCGCGGGCGCTCGCGGCGGTCGTGCTGCGCGGGCTGGACTGCGGCGCCCTCGACGACGAGGACGTCCGTGCCGCCGGTGGGCCGGATCGGCCGGTCCTCGATAGTGTTGCTGGCCGGCGGCCAGGGGGAGCCGAAGTGGTCGCCGATCGCCGTCCGGCCCGCTGACGACGTCCGGTGGGCCGCCCCGAGAGGTCCTGCGATGAGCGCTCTTCCCGTCGCCGCCTGCCCCACCGAGGCGGAGCTCGAGTTCGACCGCCAGGTCGACGCGCTGGTGATGACCGGCCTGCCCGAGGCCATGGAGCTGGCCGAGGCCTGCTTCCGGGCGTGCGCCGAGCCGCTGCGCGACCTGCTGCCCCCGGTGACGGGGGACGTCGGCCGGATCCCGTTCGTCGTCGTCTTCCCCGGCGTGCCGGTCGTGCCGGTGCTGGAGACCGTGCACACCCTCGGCGGGACGGGCTTCACCACGATGTCCCCGGAGGAGCTGGCCGCCTTCCGGCCGCTCCCGGAGCTCGGCGTCCCGGCGAGCCCCTACCTGCTGCTCGACGTCGACCTCGGTGCCGACACCGTCGACGTCCCGCCCGGCGAGGTCCTCCCGCGGATCACCACCGCCGGGCGGTCTCCGCTGACCGTGGCCGAGGGGCTGGCCCTGCTCGTGTCCGACCCGGGCGTCCTGAGCAGCCGCGGCTGCTTCTCGGTCGCCGGTTCGCGGGCGGGGGACCAACGGGTCCCCGCGTTCTGGATGAGCGCCCGGCGGCCGCGGCTGGGCTGGTGCTACCAGGGCGCGCCGCACGCGTGGCTCGGCACGGCGTCCTGCGCCGGTCGCGTCGGCGAACCGCACGTCATCTGATCGGGGCGCCCCGGATGCGGACGGGTTGCGCCGATGGATCAGAATGAACGCTCATCGACCGGCACCGACCCGGTCTCGACACCCCACGGAGAGCTGGTGGACCGGTCTGCGACGGAGTGCTCGTCGACCGTCGTGCCCAACCAGCGCGCCGGGGACGGGACCCCGGCGGTGAGCCACGGCCACTGCGGTGCCCTCGTCGCCACAGAGTCGGAGCTCCTCGGTGTGGCGCTGCCCTTCCTCGACGAAGGGCTGCGCGCCGGCGACCTGGTCGCCCTCGCCTGTCCCCCCGACACCGTGGCGCTGTTGTCCCGCGAGCTGGGCGCCCGGGCCGCCGAGGTCGAGTCCGAGCCGCGGTTGAACCTGCTCGGATCGCGGGCGCCCGACGCGCTGACGGCGTGCGCCAGGTTCATGGAGCGCGCCAGGACGTCGAGTTCCGGTCGCCTGCGCGTGCTCTCCGAGGTCGACTTCGGTCCCGACCCCGCGGACTGGCGCGAGGGTCAGCGCTTCGACGCGGTGACGAACCGGCTGCTGGGCGCCGAGCCGATGGACATCGTCTGCGTGTACGACCGCCGTCGGCTCGACCCGTCCGTGGTGGAGAGCGTGAGGGCGACGCATCCCACGCTCCTCCACGCCGACGGGCGGTACGAGCGCAACCCGGACTTCCAAGACCCTGGCTCCTACGTGCCGTCGCTGCCCCTGCCGCGGGAGCCGGTCGAGGACGGCGAGCCCGTGTTCGCGGTCGACGACGCCCGCACCCTCGCCGGTCTCCGGCACCAGCTGGGGGCGACGATCGCCGAGCTCGTGCCCGACCGCGAGCAGCAGGAGGACCTGCACCTGGCGGTGAGCGAGATCGCGGCGAACGCCTTCCGGCACGGCACCCGCCCGGTGTCCGCCCGGGTGTGGGCGGGCAGCGACCGCATCGTGTGCGTCATCTCCGACCGGGGCACGTCCTACGGCGACCAGCTGAGCGGTTTCGTGCCCGCGCACGGTTCCGACCTGTCCCGTGGGGGCATGGGCCTCTGGCTGGCCCGCAAGCTCTGGGACCACGTCGACGTCATCCCGGGCCCGGACGGCCTGAGCGTCCGGCTCAGCACCCGCCTCCGCTGAGCCCACGCGTCGCTGCTTGACGCGCAGATTCCTCACTGCTGAGGTACCTGGGTGATCGTGGTGACGGCGGCCGGCGGCGCCACCGGCTCGGCCGTCGTCCGGGCGCTGTGGTCGCGGGGGCGCCGGGTCCGGGCCCTCGTCGGTGGCAGCCAGGAGCACCCGGAGCTCACCGCGCTGAGTGCCGACGTCGTCGCCACCGATCTCACCGATCCAGCCGCGGTCGAGCCGCTGCTGGCCGGGGCCGAGGCGCTCTACCTGATCTGGCCCAACTTCGACCGGGGCGAGACCGCCGGCGCGACCGCACTGCTCGCCGCGGCCCGCCGGGCCGGCGTCGGGCGCGTCGTCTACCACTCCGTCCTCCGTCCGCAGGCGCGCGCGATGCCGCACCACGCGGCCAAGGACCGGGTGGAAGAGGCGCTGGACACGAGCGGGCTGCGCTGGCGGGTGCTCCAGCCGTGCGCCTACGCCGACAACCTCGACGGGCAGCTGGCCGGCGTCGCGGCGACGGGGACCTTCCGCAGCCCGTGGGGGCTGGCGCAGGCGCAGTCACTGGTCGACCTGCGCGACGTGGCCGAGGCCGCGGCGGTGCTGCTGACCGAGGACGGCCTGGACGGCGGCACGTTCGAGGCCGTCGGGCCCGACCCGCTGACCGCGCCCCGCATCGCCGAGCTGCTCGGCACCTGGCTGGGCAGGGAGGTGGCCGCGGTCGACGCCGTCCCGGACGGACCGGTGCCACCGGCCGACGACTACGCCGCCCACTGCGCCCGGCTGATGTTCGACCACTACCGGGCGCACGGCTTCACCGGCAGCCCGCGCGTGCTCGAGGCGCTGCTCGGACGGCCGGCCCGGACGTTCGCCGACCACCTCGCCGCGGTGGAGCTGCCGAGCGCAGCCGGAGAACTACGGTGAGCGACATGCGGGACGCCGTCGACCTGATCCTCGCCCAGTGGGCACGGGAGCGGCCGGACCTCGACTGCTCGCCGATGGGCATCATCGGGCGGATCACCCAGCTCCAGCGCGAGGTCTTCCTCGCCCAGCGGACGACGTTCGCGCGCTACGGCCTGGACGCGCCGTCCTTCGACGTCCTGGCAGCGCTCCGGCGGGCGGGCGAGCCGTACCAGCTCACGCCGACCGCGCTGATGCGGACCGCGCTCGTCACCTCCGGCGCCATCACCCAGCGGCTGGACCGGCTCGAGGAGAAGGGCCTGATCACCCGCGAGCGCAGCGAGGCCGACGGCCGGGCGGTGGTGGTGACCCTGACGGCCGCGGGACGCGCCGCCCTGGACGCCGCGCTGCCCGACCACCTGGAGACCGAGCGGGAGCTGCTGGACGGGCTGTCGGAGGGCGACCGCGAGCAGCTGGCCGCTCTCCTCCGCCGGCTGCTGGTCGCCCGGGGGCGGGTGCCGCAGGAGCCCTAGGTCGGGAATGCCGCTCCCGTGCGCATCCGAGCGGGAATCGGCGCGCGGATTGCCGCGCGCAGACGTATCCGGGCGTGGACGGCCGCCCGACCGGGCTCAGCGGGTGAGGGCGTCCAGCAGGCTGCGGGAGTCCTTGCCCGAGCGCTTGGCGCGGTACATCGCGGTGTCGGCGGCGTGCAGCAGCGTTTCGGCGGTGTCGCCGGGTGCTCCGAGCGCCCCGCCGATGCTGGCGGTGACCGACACGGTGGTGCCCGCGATGGACATGGGCGCGCGCAGGGCCGCCAGCAGGCGGTCGGCGACGTCGCGCAGGCGCTCGCCGTCGGCCTCGGTCAGCAGCACCGCGAACTCGTCGCCCCCGAGCCGGGCCACGACGTCCTCGGCCCGGACGTCGGCGGTCAGCCGCGCCGCCACGGCGAGCAGCAGCTCGTCACCGGCCGCGTGGCCGAGGCTGTCGTTGACGGCCTTGAAGTCGTCGACGTCGACGAACAGCACCGCCGGCGGCGCCGCGGCGTCGATCGCCGCGGTGGCCGTGGCGAGCCGGTCGGAGAACGCGGCCCGGTTGAGCAGGCCGGTCAGCGGGTCGGTCTGGGCCTGGCGGCGCAGCTCGTCCTCGAACAGCTTGCGGTCGGTGACCTCGCGGAAGTTCACCACCCAGCCCTCGATGCCGATCGCGTCCACCCGGCCGCTGATCCGCATCTCCACCCAGCGGGTGCCGCCGGAGGCGTGCTGGACGCGGATGTCGGTGTCCACCACGCCGGACTCGATGTCGCCGGCGCTGCCGGCCTCGGCGACCGCGGCCCGCAGCCGCGGCTGGTCGCGGGGGTCGGCCAGGTCGATGGCGTTGCGGCCCAGGTAGTAGGCCGGCGGCCGGCCCAGCAGCGACTGCACGGCCGGGCTGATGTAGGCGATGGAGCCGGACGCGTCGACGATCGTGATGACGTCGGCGGCGTTCTCCAGGAGCAGCTGCAGCCGCGCCTCGCTGGCGGCCAGGGCGGCGCGGGTGCGCTCACGGTCGCGGTTGAGCGCGGTCAGCCGCCACAGCGCCATGCCGGTGAGCAGGGCGCTGCCGGCCCCGAGCACGTAGCCGGTCCCGCCGTGGCCGATCGTCCACAGGATCAGCAGCGCCGGGCTGATCAGCAGGGCGGCGCCGAGGCCGAGCACCCGGTTCGACGCGGCGTCCTGGTCCGACTCGGGACGGCGTCCCATGGCGGCCACGGCAGGGTGCCGGGCGGCGAGCACGAGGGCGGCGACCGCGAGCAGGGGCAGCGGGTCGATGAGCGGGGACTCCCGGAGGGTGCCCACGAACATGCGGCCGCCGTAGCCGACGACGGTCAGGACGGCGGCGGCGAACAGGGCCATCGTGGTGACCGAGCGGCCGCCGCGGGACATGGCGAGCGGGACGCAGACGATCAGCATGACGGCGGTCAGCAGCGGGGTGCCGATGCCCAGCTCGACGACGTCGGCGGACATCGAGTGCCGGTCGCCGGTCACCGCCAGCAGCGCCAGGCCGGCGGCGAGCAGCAGGGTCGCGGTGTCGATCCAGGCGGCCCGGTCGCGGCGGCGCCGCCCCCGGCGCACGACGCCCAGGGCGCCGACCACCATGGCCGCGTACGCCGCGATGTCGAAGCCCGACTCGACGACCCCGGCGGGGCCCTCGGCGATCCCGGCGAGCTCGAGGACCTCGGCGAGGCAGCTCAGGGCGAAGAAGGCCAGGCCCAGGCCGAGGCCCCGCCAGGCGACGACCAGCGGCGTCCGGTGCCGGTGGAGGGCCACCCGGACCCCGGCCAGGCCGAGCGCGAACAGGACGACCTCGGCCGCCGGGCGCCAGGGTCCCAGCGGGACGAACGTGACGGTGAGGGCGACGAGCAGCACCGCCAGCGCCGCGTGCTGCCAGGCGGCACGGGCGGTCGGGGCTGCGGAAACGCTCACGCCGTCCCATCGACACGTGCGGCGACGAGCTTGATCAACTCACCCCGGAGGGGGATGCGCCGTCAGGAGATGGGCGGCAGGTCCTCGGGGCGGAGATCGGAGCGCACGCGGACGAAGCGCAGCGGGTGCCGGAAGACGCCGGCCTGCAGGGCGGCGTCCGCGCTGACCTCGACGACAACCGTCGGGTCGACCCGGGTGAGCGCCACCGACAGGCGCCCACCCCCGAAGCGGCCGGTCCCGATGCGGTCGGGCCAGGGGTGCTGGCCCTCCGGTGGAGAGAGGACGGCAGCCAGCTCCGCGGACTGGCGGGGGTTGAGCGGGCTGGTGCGGCCGACCACCACCAGTTCGCCGTCCCGGTAGCGCCCGGCGACGAGCTGGCTCGGGGCGCCGATGGGTCCGATGACACCGCCGGCCAGCACCTCCGTCGTCTCCCACGACTTGACCTTGAGCCACTCCCGCCGGCCGGGGGCGTAGCGGGTGCCGGCGCCCTTGGCGACCAGGCCCTCGACCCCGGCCGGGCGGTAGTCGGTGAACCAGGCGCGGGCCTCGTCGAGGTCGGCGGTGACGGGGGAGAGCTGCATCGGGGGCGCCCACCGCGCGGCGAGGTCCTCGAGCACCGCCCGCCGGCGGGTCAGCTTCGTCGTCCGCAGGTCTGTGCCGCCGGAGGCGAGCACGTCGAAAGCGACGTAGGAGGCGGGGTGCGCGGCGGCCAGGGCGGCGATCCGGCCGGGGGAGGTTACGATCCGCTGCTGGAGCAGTCCGAAGTCCAGCCGCGAGCCGTTCCAGACGACGACCTCGCCGTCGAGCACCGTGCCGGGCGGCACCTGCGCCCGCGCGGCGGCGACGACGTCGGGGAAGCGGTCGGTCAGGTCGCGGCCCTGCTTCGACCACACGCGGGTCGAGGCGGCGCTCCGGACGACGACTAGCCGGTAGCCGTCCCACTTGGGTTCGTACAGGCACCCGCCGGGCAGCGCGTGCGGCGGCGGGATCTCGCGCACGGGCTTGGCCAGCTCCACCGCGACCGGCCCCGAGAGCTCGGGCGGGAGGCCCGGCAGGCCGGGGGCGGACAACGGCACCCGGTCAGCCTCCCGGCCGCCCGGCGCCAGTGCACGGCGGGGGACGACGGCATCACCCGAACGGGACCGGCGCTCCGCGTGCCGATGACCGACCGTGACCGCCGTCGAGACGTTCTCCGGCCGACACGGCCCTGACCTCGTCGATCACCCGGAGAGCAGCAACAGGCTGTAAGCGGCCAGGGAAGGGCTGTCGGTGAACCTGCCGTCGGCCACCATCGCCCGCAGCTCGCGCTCCGGGACGAACGCCGAGCGCATGTCGGCCTCCGACGCCTCGCGCGCGGTGGGCCCCGGCGTGAGTTCGGCGGCCCGCCAGACGTCGAACAGCTGCGTCGACAACCCGGGAGCGAGGTCGAGCCTGCCCAGGTGGTCCATCCGGCCGGCCCGGAAGCCGGTCTCCTCGGCGAGCTCCGCGCGGGCGAGCTCCTCCGGGCTCCCGTCCTGCCCCGGGGTCCAGGTGCCCTGCGGGAACTCCCAGCTCCGCCTGCCGATGGGGTGGCGGTACTGCTCGACCAGCCAGAAGCCGTCCCGGTCGGTGGGGAGCACGACCGCGAAGTGGGGGCGCTCGACCACCCCGTAGACGCCCGTCGATCCGTCGGGCAGCTCGACCACGTCCTCGCGCACCCGTGTCCAGGGGTTCCGGTAGACCTCTCGGCTGCTCGTCGTCCGCATGCCGCGAGCCTCGCAGACCGCTGGGACCATGGGAGGCGATGACCGAGCGCAAGCCACCCGGGATGTCCTTCGAGACGTGGGTGGGTCAGCAGATCTCGCAGGCGATGGCGAGGGGCGATTTCGAGGACCTGCCGGGCGCCGGCAAGCCGCTGCAGGGGCTCGACCGCGAGGAGACGGCCTACGACTGGGCGGTGGCCAAGGCCCGCCGCGAGGGGGTCGACACCGCCGCGATGCTGCCTCCCGGGCTGGCGCTCCGGCGGGAGCGGGACGAGCTGCCCACCCGCGTCGCCCGGCTGGCCTCGGAGGCGGAGGTGCGGGCGCTCGCCGAGGACTACAACGCCCGGGTCGAGGTGTTCTGGCGGCGGCCGCAGGAGAGCCGGTGGTCACCGGTGCCCGGCCTGGCCGACGTCGAGGTGCTGGTGGCGGCCTGGCGCGCGCACCGACCACCCGAGCCACCTCCGGCTCCCCGGGTGGAGGCAGCGCCCCCACGCCGGCGGCCCCGGCTCCGGTGGGCCCGCCGGCCACGGTGACCTGGCTGATCGCCGCCGGCCCGTATCCGGCGGCCGCTCACCGCTCTCTTGACCATGCCACCGGTCACGAGAACCGTGAGGGCTCTCGGCCATCGGCCGCAGGAGGTCGCCATGACCCGCCGCTCCCCTCTCCGATTCGCTCTCGGTCTCGCGCTGGCGCTGCCGCTCGCCGCCTGCGCGGGGGGCGGCCCCGGTGTCGAGGAGACCGCCGTGGAGGGCGGGGCCGCCTCCGCCGGCGTCGAGCCGCAGGACGAGACCCCCGACGACGGCAGCTCCGACGACGACGGCGGTGGCCGCGCCGGCGGGCCCGATCCTGTCGACGGCGGGGGAGGCCGGCCGGGCAACCCGTTCGACGTCGAGGCGTTCGAGCAGATCGGTCAGCCGGCCGATGAGTTCCTCCCGGTCGGCTACGCGTACTGCAGCGGCGGCCGGTGCACGCTGGTCGAGCAGTGGTACGAGTCCGATGACGTCGGCCTCTGCGAGGTCGCCGACTTCGCCTACGACCCGCCGGCACGACCGGAGGGGGCCCCGGCGTCCGACCAGTTCATCCAGCGCGGGACGACGGTCACCGTGTTCATCGCCTGCCCGCCGGAGGGTTCGGAGGAGTCAGAGGAGTCGACGGAGTCCGAGGGGTCGACCGAGACCGAGGGGTCGACGGAGACCGAGGAGTCGACGGAGACCACGGAGACGGAGGAGTCCACGGAGACGGAGGAGTCGACGGACACCGACGGGACGACCGAGGACGACTCGGACGGATGACCGCCACCGAGGACCGGACGGCGCCCTCGACCGACGGCCCGCCGCCGGCGGCCGGGCCCGCGGCGGAGGCGTCCCCGTCCTCCGCCCCGGCCGTCGCACCGGACGACGACGGTCTGGGCGCCGGCGAGGCGCTGCCGCGGCTGGTGCGGATCGCCGGCGAGATCGTCGCGCCGGCGACGCTGCTCACCGCCCTGCTGTTCCAGTTCGGCAGGCTGCACGCGGCCGGCTACTTCCGGCACTTCGGCGTGAACTTCACCGTCCTCGACCTCACGACCACCGACTTCCTGATCGTCGGGGCCGACGGGCTCTTCGTCCCGCTGGCCGGCGCGTGCGTCCTCGCGCTCGTGCTCCTCTGGCTGCACCGCCTGGTGCTCGGCCGGGTGCGCGCGGGCACCTACCAGCGCCTGTTCCGGGCGCTGGTGCCCGCCGCGGCGGTGACCGGCGCCGTCCTGCTGGGGCTGGCCCTGCTCGACCTGCTGACCTCGGTGCGGCTGTTCTGGGGCGAGTCCGAGGCGGCCGGGCTGGCGCTGGCGGTCGGCGTGCTCCTGCTGGTCTACGTCCTGCGGCTGGTCAGGCTCTCCTCCGACCACCCGCGTCCCCGGTCGGAGCAGGCCGAGCTGGCCGAGTGGGGCGCGGCGTTCCTGCTGGTGAGCGTCGGCCTCTACTGGGCGGTCGGCACGTACGCCTTCGGCGTGGGCACGGGCCGGGCGCTCCAGCTCCAGCGCGCCCTGCCCGCGCAACCGGCCGCCGTCCTCTACAGCGAGCAGAGCCTGAGCCTGACCGCGGACGGCGTGACCGAGGTGCGCTGCGCGGATCCCGACGCCGCCTACCGGTTCCGCTACGACGGGCTGCGGCTGGTGCGCCAGGCCGGCAACCACTACCTGCTGGTGGCCGCGACCTGGACCCGCGACACCGGGACCGCGGTGCTGATCCCCCGCGGTCCCGGTGTGCGGCTGGAGTTCCGGACGGCCCCGGCGGGCTCGTCCACCTGCTGATCGCCCGCTCAGGCGGCGGCGGGCACGCGGTCCAGGAAGCCCAGGACCGTCCGGATCCGTCCGCTGCCGTCCACGACGGCGACGTCGGAGCCGGCGACGGGCGCCTCCTGCCCCTCCGGGCCCAGCTCCCAGCTGAAGCGGAGCTGGTCGTGGTGGGCGTCGACCGGACCGGCGAGGCGGAAGACGAAGCCCGGGAACTGCTGGTGCACCGCGCCGATGGTGGCGTGGAGGGCGTCGCGGCCCTCGGCCACCACGAGCGGGTCGGTGTACCGGACGTCGTCGGCGAACAGGCCGGCCATCGCTGCCGTGCGGGCGGCGGGTTCGGTCTCGTTCCAGGCGGCGATGTAGCGGTCGGCGAGGTCGGGGGTGGCGGTCATGTGGGTTCCTCTCTCAGTGGTGGCGGCGGAGGCCGGTGATCTGGAGGACGGCGAAGCCGGCGACGACGGCTGCCTGCAGCGCGAGCCAGACGGCACCGACGGTGGTGGGGGAGCCGAAGCCGGTGACGACGGCGACGACGCTGCCGATCGCCCACAGCACGTTGGCGGCGACGACCGCCTCGACGGCTGCCGGGTTGATCCGCGGGCCGGCCCCGACCAGCCACACGGCGACGGCGTAGACGAGCAGGAAGGCGCCGACGCCGCGGAGCAGGCCCCCGGGCAGACCCAGCAGGTCGTCCAGGAGCGGTGCCGCGGTGAGGTAGGCGAGGCCGTTGGCGCCGGTGACGACCGCGTCGAGGCGGAGCGCCAGCCGGAGCAGGGAGCCGGATCGGGTGGAGGGGGAGACCGCGTGCGGCGCGGCGGTGGAGGTGGTCATGGCCCTACCGTGGCGCCGGGCCGGACGCCGGTCGATTACCTGGCGGGTAAGCGACAGAGCGGCCGGCCGTCGCTAGCGTCCCCGGCGTGACCTCGGTCCGGACGCGCCCCGCGGTGGGCGAGCTGCTGCGCGACTGGCGGCTGCGACGGCGGCTCAGCCAGCTCGACCTGGCCGGCGACGCCGGCGTCTCCACGCGCCACCTCAGCTTCGTCGAGACCGGCCGGGCCAGCCCCAGCCGCGAGATGGTGCTGCACCTCGCCGAGCAGCTGGAGGTGCCGCTGCGGGAGCGGAACGAGCTGCTGCTGGCCGCCGGGTTCGCCCCGGTCTACGGGCGGCGGGCGCTCGACGACCCGGACATGGCGGCCGTCCGCCGCGCCATCGACCTGGTGCTGGCGGCCTACGAGCCCTACCCGGCGGTCGTCGTGGACAGGTCCTGGCAGCTGGTGGCGGGCAACCGCAGCGTCGCGCTGCTCACCGACGGCGTCGCCGAGGAGCTGCTGGTACCGCCGGCCAACGTGCTGCGGCTCAGCCTGCACCCGGACGGGCTCGCGCCCCGGATCCTCAACCTGCCGCAGTGGCGCAGGCACGTGCTGCACCGGCTGGACCGGGAGGCGCAGCTCACCGGCGACCCGCAGCTGCGGGCGCTGCACCGCGAGCTGGCCGCGCTGCCCGGGGGCACCGACCGCACGCCGCCGGACGGCATCGCCGTCCCGCTCCGCATCCGGGCCGGCGACGACGTCCTCAGCTTCCTGAGCACGGTGACCACGTTCGGCACCGCGGTCGACCTCACGGCGGCGGAGCTCAGCATCGAGGCGTTCCTGCCCGCCGATCCGCGCACCGCCGAGGTGCTGCGGGAACTCTCGCCCTAGCGGTCAGCCGGGCTGCTGGTCGCCGTCCTCCTCTCGCGCCTCCTGCTCGCGGGTGGCCATGCCGCCGTGACCCCCGTGGTCGTGCTGGCCGGGGTGCAGGTTGTTCTCGTGCTCGTCGTCCTCGCGTGGCTCGGTCACCCGACCAGTTTCCCGCGCCACGCGTGAGCACGCTCACCCGGACGCCGGGACGAATGCGGGCATCGCGCGCTGACGAACGTTGCAACGACCAACCGGAGGAGCACGGCATGTCGCGACCCGTCCTGCAGGTGATCGCCGCCAGCACCCGTCCCGGCCGCAAGGGCCTCGCCGTCGCGCGGTGGATCCAGCGCCAGGCCGAGGCGCACGGCGGCTTCGACGTCGAGCTGGTGGACCTGGCCGAGGTGGGCCTGCCGGTGTTCGACGAGCCGAACCACCCGCGGCTGCAGCAGTACACGCACCAGCACACCCGCGACTGGGCCGCGACGGTCGCCCGCGCGGACGCCTTCGTCTTCGTCACCCCCGAGTACAACCACTCGCTGCCGGGCTCGCTGAAGAACGCTCTCGACTTCCTGTCCGTGGAGTGGGCCGACAAGGCGGCCGGCATCGTCTCCTACGGCGGTGTCTCGGCCGGCCTGCGCGCCGCGTCCGCCCTCAAGCCGGTCCTCGCCGCGCTGCGCGTGGTGCCGGTGGTCGAGGCCGTGTCGATCCCGTTCTTCGCCCAGTTCCTCGACGAGGACGACGAGTTCGTGCCCAACGCCGAGCTCGAGGTGGGCGCCAAGGCGATGCTGGGCGAGATCGAGCGCCTCACCGGCGCCCTGCGCACCCTCCGAGCCGCCTGAGCGCCGCGACTGCCGTGTTCGCCCGTGGCGAAGCGGGGGATCGGCGCGGTCGGGCGCGGGTAGTGCCGGGCCTGCCGACGAGGAGGCCGACATGACCGAGGTACCAGGCACCGACCGCGACCAGGCCCGGGAGAACGTGCTCGAGGAGACGCCGACGGCTCCGGAATCCGTCAAGGGCGCCGAGGGCGACCAGGACGGCGGGGAGGGCGACCAGGCCAAGCCGACCCCGGGCAGCACCGATCCGGTCACCTAGTCCGGACGCTCGTGCTCCGAGTCCCCAGGGGGACTCAGAGCACGAGCGTGCCCGGAGCAACCCTCAGAGGACGTCGAACTCGTTGAAGGCTGCCCCACCGGCGAGCTGGGCGTAGCCCGGCCCGCGGTCGAAGAACGGCTCCTCGCCGGTCCGGTTCGCCCGCAGCTCGGCCCGCAGCGCCTCGGTGGCCGCCTCGTCGGCGGTCCCGTCGTCGAGGACGACCACGCCGTAGTCCTCACGGGCGCCCGCGACCGACACCTTGCGCCAGGCGATGTCGCGCAGGACCTCGTCGACCGGCCGGTCCAGCGGGTCGCCCCAGCCGCCACCGCCCGTCGTCCGGATGCGGACCACCGTGCCCGCCTTCAGCGGCTCGGCGTCGGCGAGGGCGTCGACGTCGTGCTCGTCCGGGCCGCCCGGGTCGACGGTGATCTGGAACGGCTTGCCGGCCTTGCCGCCCTTCACGCCCCAGCAGGCGAGGATCGAGCGGTCGGCGATCGACATGAAGTGGGCGTCGCGCAGCACCCGGATGTGCTTCTCGTAGCCGCAGCCGCCGCGGTAGCGCCCGGCGCCGCCGGAGTCCACCGCCAGGCCCAGCCGCTCGACGCGCAACGGGAACCGGGACTCGGTGAACTCGGTCGGCAGGTTCCGGGAGTCCGGGACGACGTGGATCGTGTCCTCGCCGTCGGCGTAGTACCGCCCGCCCGAGCCGCCGCCGAGCACCTCGCGCATGAGGTACGGCTCGCCGTCGAGGTCGGTGCCGTAGACGCCGGTGTAGCGGATCGTCTCCTGGTCGGCGGGCATGCGGCCGCCGGTGGCCTTCGCGAGGACGCCGGCCAGGACACCGAGCAGCCGCAGGATGACGAAGGTCCGGGCGTTGGTGGGTGCCGGGAAGATCGGCGTGAGCAGCGTGCCCTTCTCGGGGAAGCGCATCTCGATCAACGGGACGACGCCCTCGTTCACGTCGAGCTGGGCCATCCGCTCCGGCGTCTCCGCCAGGTTGCGGAGGATCGGCGCCAGCCACTTCTTCAGGAAGTTGCCGTCGGCGTAGTCGCCGCAGTGGTTGATCGGGCCCTTCGCCTGCGGGCCAGTGCCGGTGAAGTCGATGACCAGCGGGGTCTCCTTCGAGGAGTCCATGGTCAGCGTGATCCGCTGGCGGTGCAGCTGCGGCTCCTCGACGCCGTCGTGCTCGGCGTAGTCCTCCCAGACGTAGGTGCCGTCGGGGATCTGCGAGAGGATCTCGCGCCGGTAGACCTCGGTGGAGCTGGCCAGGATCGCGTCGAAGCACGCCTCGACCGCGGCCACGCCGTACCGGTCGAACAGCTCGCCCAGGCGCCGCGCGCCGGCCAGGCACGCCGAGCACTCCGCGTCGAGGTCGGCGGCCAGCGAGTCGGGCATCCGCGAGTTGCGGGTCATGATCTTCAGCGCGCTCTCGTTGGGCACGCCGCGGTCCCACAGCTTGATCGGGGGGACCATCAGGCCCTCCTCGTACACGCTGGTGGCCGCCGACGGCATCGAGCCCGGCACGGCGCCACCGATGTCGTCGTGGTGGCCGAACGCCTGGATGAAGGCGACGACCTCCGGCTCGCCGGTCTCCGGGGACGCGGCGAACACCGGCACGGTGACGCACAGGTCGGGCAGGTGGCCGATCCCGCCCTCGGAGAGGTAGACGTCGTTGTGGAAGAAGACGTCGCCGACGTTCATGGTCTCGATCGGGTAGTCGCGCACGACGGGGTGCACGAGCGCCGAGTACGAGCGGCCGGTGAGCTTGCGCAGCTGCCGGTCGTGGATGCCGGCGCGGAAGTCGTGCGCGTCGCGGATCATCGGCGACCGCGACGTCCGGCCGATGGAGGTCTCGACCTCCTTCTCGATCGCGGCCAGGGTGCCGGCGACGATCTCGACGAGGACCGGGTCGGCGTCGACCTTGCCGTTCGAGGGGCTGAAGTGGCCACTTCGGCCCTGAACGGCGGTCATCGGGCGTCCTCCTTGGTGAGCAGCAGGTTGCCGTAGGTGTCGACGGTGGCGGCGAAGCCCGGGTGCACCGGGACCGTCGAGCCGAACTCCTCGATGATCGCCGGGCCGCTGACGACGTCGCCGGGGGCGAGGTCGGGCCGGTTGTAGGTCGGGGTGTCCACCCAGTCGTCGAAGAAGACCCGGCGCGAGCCCGTGACGGCCCGGTCCGTCCCCCCCTCGCCGGCGGGCAGCTCCACGAGGTCGGGACGGCGGATGGGCCCGATCCCGCTCACCCGCAGGTTCACCCACTCGACGGCCTGGCGCGGGTCGGTCGCGAAGTCGTAGCCGTAGAGCTGCCGGTGCGCGGCGTGGAAGGCCTGCGCGACGTCCTCTGCCGCCGCCCGGTCCAGCTCGCCGTCCGCCACCGGGACGCGCACCTCGAACGCCTGGCCCACGTAGCGCAGGTCCGCCGTCCGCTGCATGCGCTGCTGGTCGCGGCCGAAGCCCTCGCCGTCCAGGGCGGTCTGCGCCTGCGCCTCGAGGTCGGCGAAGACCGACCGCACCCGGTCGAGGTCCAGGTCGAGGTGCTTGGAGACCACGGTCTGCACGTAGTCGTTGCGGACGTCGACGGTGAGCAAGCCGAACGCGCTGACGTTGCCCGGGTTCGGCGGCACGAGCGTGCGGGGGAGGTTGAGGATGTCCATGAGCCGGCAGGCGAGCAACGAGCCCGAGCCGCCGAACGTGGTGAGCGTGAAGTCGCGGACGTCGAGGCCCTTGGCCACCGTGACCTGCCGCAGCGCGTTGGCCTGGTTCCACGCGGAGATCTCGAGGATGCCGGTCGCCGTCCGCTCGAGGTCCATGTCGAGCTTGGCGCCCAGCTGCTTCAGACCCTCGCGGGCGGCGTCGACCGACAGGGGGATCTCGCCGCCCAGCAGGTGCGGGGGGATCCGGCCGAGGACGACGTGGGCGTCGGTGACCGTGGGCTGGTCGCCGCCGTCCGGGTAGCAGATGGGACCGGGGTCCGCGCCGGCCGACTTGGGGCCGACCTTGAGGGTGCCCTCGGGCGACAGCCAGGCGATGGAGCCGCCGCCGGCGCCCACGGTGACGACGTCGATCATCGGGATCTTCGACGGGTAGTCGCCGACCGAGCCCTCGGTGGTGAGCGCGGGCTCGCCGTCGATGACGACCGTGACGTCGGTGGAGGTGCCGCCGCCGTCGCAGGTGAGCACCCGGTCGAACCCGGCGGTGCCGGCGATGAGCGCGGCGCCCAGGGCGCCGGCCGCGGGACCGGACAGCATCGTGGTGATCGGCTGGTGCACGACCTCGCCGGCGCTCAGCACGCCGCCGTTGCTCTTCATCACGTAGAACGGCACGCCGGGGGCGATCTCGTCGAGCCGGGTGCGGATGTTGGTGACGTAGGCGCCGACCTTGGGCTTCACGGCCGCGTCGACGAGGGTGGTCACCGAGCGCTCGTACTCGCGGTACTCGCGCAGCACCTCGGAGCTGATGCTCACGACGGCGCCGGGGTGTTCCTCGCGGATCACCTCGAGCATGCGCCGCTCGTGGGCGTCGTCCGCGTACGCGTGCAGGAAGCAGACGCCGATCGTGGTGATGCCGGCGTCGCGGAAGAAGCGGGCCGCCGCGCGGGCGTCGTCCTCGTCGAACGGGCGGACCTCGGCGCCGGTGTGGTCCAGCCGCCCGCGCACGGTGCGCACCAGGTCGGCCGGGACGATGCGGGGCGGCTTGACCCAGAAGTAGCTGTTGCCGTAGCCGTCGGGCACCGACTGCCGGGCGATCTCGAGGACCGACTCGTAGCCCTCGGTGGTGACGAACCCGATCCGGTCCAGCTTGCCCTCGAGCAGCTGGTTCGTGGCGACGGTGGTCCCGTGGCTGACCGCGGTGACCGCGCTGCCGTCGAGGTCCATCAGCGCGAGGACCTTGCGGACGCCGTTGAGGAAGCCCTCCGCCGGGTCGGCGGGGGTGGACGGCGTCTTGGTGGTCGTCGTCCGGCCGGTCTCCTCGTCCACCGCGACGACGTCGGTGAACGTCCCGCCGGTGTCGATGCCGATGCGGACCCGGCGCTCGCTCATGGCAGAAACCTTAGCGGTGAGATACCGGCGCGGGAAGCGTCGCGCCTCAGTAACTGGCGACGGCCAGGGCGGTGGTGGCGGCGAACAACCCGAGGCTCAGCGGGCCGAGCAGGATCGCCCCGAGACGCACGAGGCGGGCCCGGCGGCGGCGCAGCACGACGAGCACCAGCCCGGTGAGCAACAGGACGCCCTGCCCGATCCAGCCGCCCGTCAGCCAGGCCTCGGCCGTGGCGCACGGCGCGCACCCGGTCGACGTACAGCTGTAGGTGTTCGTGCAGGCGGTCATCGTGCCGAAGCCGGCGGCGAAGCTGCCGAACGTCGCCAGGAGCAGCACCACGGCGAGCGAGGCGGCGAGGGTGCGGCTCACCCGGTCCGTCGTCCGATGCCGAAGGCGTAGAGGACGGCGAGGACCGCCCCCGGTGGGCCGACGACGTACAGGAACCACGGGTGCACGAACTCGCCGACGGCCAGGGACGTGGCGCCCCAGATGCTGACGGTCGCGGCCAGGATGCAGGCCCAGATGATCGTCAGGACCCGCATCGCGGTCCCGGCGTCGTCCTGGGCGAACGCCTCCCACGAGGGGGCGGGCGTCGGCGGGGGAGGAGGCTCGGGCAGGTCCGCGGTGGTGCGGACCAGCTCACCGCGGGTCTTCGCCGCCCAGACCGACTGCACGCGGGCGTCGAACTCGTGGATGTCGAGCTGGCCCAGCTCGACCGCGTGGTGCAGCCGCTCCTGGACGGCGCGGCGCTCACCGTCGGAGACGCGCAGGTCCTCGGGGCGCACGGGCTCGGTCACGGCCGCATCGTCGCACCGGCGGAACGCTCACTCCAGGAAGTCCACGTCCTTCAGCGACAGGCCCCGGAAGGCGGCGAGCCGCTCGGCCTGCTCGGCGATGCCGCGGCGGACGGCCGCACCGGCGCCCGCCCAGAGGCCCACCTCGACGCCGACCGACGAGCCGCTCTTGCGGGCGCGCCAGGTGCCGGCGATCTCGCCGTCGACCAGCACGCCGCCGGGCCGGCCGAGGGTCCGCCAGAGGTCCTTGGCGCGAGCGGTGTCCGGCACCAGCAGCGCCCGGTCCCGCGCCTGCAGGTGCAGGTCGAACGGGGCCAGCAGGAGCGTTCCCCGCGGCGGGTCGCCCAGCAGGTCGACGTCCTGCTCCAGGAGCCAGCGGCGCTCGCCGTCGACGTCCACCTCGACCGCGTCCCCCGGCCAGCGCGCCTGCACGTCCTTCACCGTGGCGTCCAGGTACTCGGCGACGAGCTTCGGCGTGGCCGGGCCGAGCAGGCGCAGGTAGGCCCGGACGACGTCCAGGTGCTCCGGCACCTCGGTCGCCGGTGCGAACCCCGGGATCGGCCGGAGGACCGGCGGTGAGGTGCCGGGCTCGAGCTCGAGGCCGGCGCGCAGGGCGGACAGCCGGAACGGCTGCTCGTAGGTGTGCGTCGCGTCGCAGGGGACGCAGAAGCGGAGGTAGGGCTCGTCGAGGACCGCGGTCAGCCGCGTGGACATCTCGCCCTTGACCATGGGCGCGGTGACGATCGAACGCATCGCACCGGCGACGGTGTCGAGCGCGGTCAGGTTCGGGATCCCGGCGGCCTTGAGCGGCCGGCTCGCGTCGAAGATCCGCTTGCCGGCGTCCGCGTCGGAGAAGGGGGCGGTGGCCGCCGCCACGCCGGGGAGGTCGGCCCGCCGGTAGACGTGCGGCGCGCCCCGGATGGTCCAGACGGTCGCCAGCTCCGCCTCGGCCGGCGCCTCCACGCCCCGCACCGCCAGCGCCCACCGGGCGCCGTCCGGGCCGGTGTCCTGGACGCCGATGTCGAGGACGGCGGTGTCGGCCGGTGAGCCGGAACTCCGGCCGAGCTGCTGCGCCCGCACGCGCAACCCGAGCACCTGGCGCCTGGTCACCGTCCGCACGGCGGTCACGCTAGCGCTGGGACGTGCCCGAACCTGTCCTCAATCGGCGAGGGTGCGCAGGATCCGGGCGAGGGCGTCGCGGTCGCCGGGGGAGAGGCGGGCGAAGAGCTCCGAGGAGTCGGCCGCCCGGGCGGCGTCGATCTCCCGGCGAACCCGCCGGCCCTCGTCCGTGGGCCGCAGGATCACGGCCCGCCGGTCACCCGGGTCGGGCGTCCGCTCGACCAGCCCGCGGTCCTGCAGCCCGTCGGCCACCTCGGTCGCCGAGCGTGGGGCGATCCGCAGCGCCTCGGCGAGGTCGGACAGTCGGACGCCGTCCCGTTCGGACACGACCTTCAGCGCTCGGGCCTGGTGGGGGGAGAGGTCCCACGGGGCGAGCGCCTCGCGCCAGCGGCGGCGCTGCGCGCGGAAGACGCGCATGAGCAGCTCGCCGAGCTCGCCCGTCCCCTCCTCGGCCACGGCGGAATGGTACCGCCCGTCGTGCGGTTACCACACCGTGAGGTAACCTCAGCATCTGATCCCAGGAGGTGGTCGGCATCGACGAGATGACGAAGGGCAGCGGACGCAGCGGCCGGCGGCCCGACCCGGCCGACATGGCGCAGCTCGAGCGCTCCCCCGTGCGGTGGAGCCGCGTCGCCGGTCTCTTCCGCCCGTTCCGGTGGCAGCTGGCGGTGGTGGTGGCGCTGATCGTGGCGTCGTCGCTGGTCGCGCTGGCCACCCCGTTCCTCATCCGCCTCGTCATCGACGAGGCGATCCCGCGGCAGGACGTCCCCCTGCTGCTGTGGGCCGTCGGCGGCATGCTCGCCGTCACCGTGGTCACCGCCGTCTTCGGCGTCGTCCAGACCTGGCTGTCGACCACCGTCGGCCAGCGGGTCATGCACGGCCTCCGAACGGCGGTCTTCACGCACCTGCAGCGCCAGTCCCTCGGCTTCTTCACGCGCACCAAGGGCGGCGAGGTGCAGTCGCGCCTGACCAACGACATCGGCGGCATGCAGTCGGTGGTCACCTCGACCGCGACGTCGTTCGCCTCGAACGCGACCACGGTGATCGGCACGGCCGTCGCCATGGCGGCCCTGAGCTGGCGGCTGTCGCTGCTCTCGCTGGTCGTGCTGCCCCCGGCGATCTGGCTGACCCGCCGGGTCGCCCGCATGCGCCGGTCGATCACCGCGCAGCGGCAGCGCTCGCTCGCGGACATGCACTCGCAGGTCGAGGAGGGGCTCTCGATCAGCGGGGTGCTCCTGGGCAAGACCCTCGGCGCCGGGCCCGCGCAGTCCCAGCGGTTCGCGACCACCTCCGACGACCTGGTCGCCCTCGAGGTGCGCTCGCAGCTGGCCGGCCGCTGGCGCATGGCGACCATGAGCGTCGTCTTCGCCGGCATCCCGGCGCTGATCTACCTCGCCGCGGGCCTGCCCGCGACGTCCGGCGGCATGACCATCGGCACCCTGGTCGCGTTCACCACGCTCCAGGGCGCGCTGTTCCGCCCGCTGATGCAGCTGCTCGACATCGGGGTCTCGCTGACGGCGTCGATGGCGCTGTTCAGCCGGGTGTTCGAGTACCTCGACCTGCCGGTCGAGATCGACGACCCGGCCGACCCCGTCACCGTCGACCCGGCGGCCGTGCGCGGCGCGGTCCGCTTCGAGCGCGTGGGCTTCACCTATCCCGACGGCGTCCGCCCCGCGCTCGCCGACGTCGACCTGACGGTGCCGGCGGGGACCACGCTCGCGCTGGTCGGCGAGACCGGCTCGGGCAAGACCACGCTCGCCTCGCTGGTCGCGCGGCTGGCCGACCCGACCACCGGACGGGTGCTGATCGACGGCGTCGACGTCCGCGACATGGCGCTGGCCGACCTCGCGCGGGTCGTCGGCGTCGTCTCGCAGGAGACCTACCTGCTGCACGGCACGATCCGCGAGAACCTGCGGCACGCGCGCCCGGACGCCACGGACGCCGAGATGGAGGACGCGGCCCGCCGCGCCCAGGTGCACGACGTGATCGCCGCCCTGCCGGCCGGCTACGACACCGTCGTCGGCGCTCGCGGCCACCGCTTCTCCGGCGGGGAGAAGCAGCGGCTCGCGATCGCCCGCACGCTGCTGCGCGATCCCCGCGTGCTGGTCCTCGACGAGGCGACCAGCGCCCTGGACAACGAGACGGAGCGGGCCGTGCAGGCCGCGCTCGACGAGGCGGCCCGCGGGCGGACGACGATCACCATCGCCCACCGCCTGTCGACGGTGCGCGACGCCGACCGGATCGCCGTCCTGGACGCCGGCCGGGTCGTGGAGCAGGGCGCGCACGACGAGCTCGTGGCCCGCCGCGGGCGCTACGCCCGGCTGGTCGGTTCCGCCGAGCGTGCGGTGGAGCTCGCGGCCTGAGCCAGGGCGGCGGCCTCGCCGGCCAGCCGCTGCCGGTTCATCCCGGAGAGCACCGGGTTCAGCAGCGCGCGCAGCCCGGTCATCCGGACCTCCACCTCCAGGACGACGGTGCACCCGCCGTCCGGCTCCGGGACGACGGTGCGCCGCCCCTCGACCACGAGGGCGCCGGCGCCGCCGGCGAAGGACGCCGTCAGCTCGCCGGCCTCCGTGATCGTCGTCGGGGTCACGTACGTGCGGCCGCCGGTCCGCAGCTCCTCGGTGATCCGCTGCCCGACCTTGGCGCGCCCCGGCGGGTCCACGTCCATCCGGACCACCGTGGGGCGCCACTCGCCGTCCCGCGACCAGTCGAGCACCAGGGCCGCGACCTCGGTGGCGGGCGCGGTCAGCCGCACGCGCTGCACGTCCCGGCTCACGACGCCACCTCATGCCGCGCCGGCTCGCCCCAGAACTCGTCGACGGCGTACTGGTCGCGGCTGTGCAGCCACGACTCGGCGATCCGGCCGTCCCGGAGCCGGGCCACGTGGGCCAGGTTGTTCTCCAGCGACCGCTCGCGGTCGGGCCGGGTGGCGGTGTACGTGCACAGGGCCACGCCCCACTCGCCGTCGTCCAGGACGCGGTGGACCGTGAGGTCCAGCGTCCCGCCGGTCACCTCGGCGGCGTGCGCGACGAAGCCGACGACGGCGTCGCGGCCGGTGTAGGTGCCGGTGTTGGAGCTGCGGCCGGGCACGTGCAGCACCGTGTCCTCGGTCAGGTGCTGGGCGGCGGCGGTCAGGTCGCCGGCGGCGAGCGCGTCGTACCACGCGGTGAGTGGTGAGTTCATGTCGTCCTCCAGGGGTCGTCCCCCGTTGTTCGTTTCGACGTCGAAATGATGGACCCGCAGGTATTTCGATGTCAAACTCTTTCCGTGCCCGACGGTGACGCGGTGGAGCAGATGGTGGACCAGTGGCGGCGGGAGCGTCCCGACGTCGATCCCTCGTCCATGGCCGTCTTCGCCCGGCTGACCCGGGCGCACCTGGCCGCCACCCGGGCGATCGAGGCCACCCTGGGGGCGCACGGCCTCAACCGCGGCGAGTTCGACCTGCTGGCATCGCTGCGCCGCTCGTCGGCCCCGTACCGCCTCTCCCCGGGCGACCTGGCGCGCGCGATGGTCCTCTCGCCCGCGGCGACGACCAACCGGCTGCAGCGGCTGGAGGAGCGGGGTCTGGTCGTGCGGCGGCCGGACCCCGCCGACGGCCGGTTCGGCGTCGTCGAGCTGACCGAGGCGGGGCGGGCGGCGGTGGACGCGGCGGTCACCGACCACGTCGCCACGCTGGACCGGCTGCTCGGCGGTCTCCGGGGCGCCGACCGGGAGGCGTTCACCGGGCTCCTGGCGGCGGTGGAGCGCAACGCCGGGGAGTGACGATCGCCGCATCCGGGTCCGTTCCGGAACAGCTCCCTCCGCGGGACGGGTTGCGCCGGGCATGGATCTCTTCTCGCCCGTCCGTCTCGGCGATCTCGAGCTCGCCAACCGCGTCGTCATGGCGCCGCTGACCCGCATGCGCTCCGGCCGCTCCGGCATCCCGGGGGACCTGGTCGTCGAGCACTACGCCCAGCGGGCCGGCGTCGGCCTGATCATCACCGAGGGCACCTACCCCAACCCCGACTCGCGGGCCTACCCGGGCCAGCCCGGGATCGTGAACGACGAGCAGGAGGTCGGCTGGCGCAGCGTCGCCGAGGCCGTGCACGCCCGCGGCGGGAAGATCGTCATGCAGGTGATGCACGGCGGTCGCGTGTCGCACACCGACATCACCGGCACCGACAGGATCGTGGCTCCGTCGGCGATCGCGATCGACGGTGAGGCGCACACCCCGAACGGCAAGGTGCCCTACCCGGTGCCGCACGCGCTGACCACCGAGGAGGTCCAGGAGACGCTGGCCGACATCGTGGCCGCGTCGAAGCGGGCGATCGCCGCCGGGCTGGACGGCGTGGAGATCCACAGCGCCAACGGCTACCTGCTGCACGAGTTCCTCTCGCCCAACACCAACCAGCGCACCGACGTCTACGGCGGCTCGCCGGAGAACCGCGCGCGCTTCGTCATCGAGGTGGCCACGGCGGTGAGCGAGGCCATCGGTGCCGGCAAGGTCGGGATCCGGATCTCGCCGATGCACCACGTGCAGGGCATGCACGAGGTCGACGAGGCCGACGTCCGCGCCACCTACGGGTACCTGGTCGACCAGCTGCGCCCATTGGGCCTGGCCTACCTGTCCGTGCTGCACCACGAACCGGCCGGAGAGCTGGTGCAGGACCTGCGCCGGCGGTTCGACGGTCCGCTGATCGCCAACAGCGGCTTCGGCACCGTGACCACCCGCGACGAGGCCGTCCGGCTGATCGAGGACGCGCACGCGGAGGCGGTGGCGGTCGGCCGCCCGGTGCTGGCCAACCCCGACCTGGTCGAGCGGTGGGCGGGCGAGCACCCGGAGAACGAGCCCGACGCCGCCACCTTCTACGCCTCGGGACCGATCGGTTACGTCGACTACCCGACGCTCGCAGGAAGCCGTAGTTGACCCGTACCTCCGGTAACACTTGCGGCCTCCTGCGTGTATGACCGCAGAATCGCCGGTGGGGGGACGCGTGGGACGCGACGCCGAGCCGTCCGGTCCGCACGCCGGCGAGACGACGACGTGGACCGATCCGAGGGCGGGAGGTGCCCGGGTGACCGTGCAGCCCGAGGTGGCCCAGCTGCCGGATCAGCTGCTGCGGGACTTCGTCGACGCCAGTGACGCCCTGCTGTGCATCGTCGACGGGGGCGGCCGGATCCTGATGACCAACCCCGCGCTGCAGCGGTTCACCGGCCGCAGTGCCGAGGAGATGGCCGGGGTGCCGTTCTGGGACGTCTACGTCGTCCCCGAGCACGTGGCGCTGGCGCAGGATGCCGTGGCGCGGGCGATGGAGACGGGGGTCGCCTACCCGCAGGAGGGCGACTGGCTCACCGGCGCCGGCGAGCGGCGCCGGGTCGCGATGCGCAACACGGTGCTCCGCGACGACCAGGGCCGGCCCTACGCGGTGGGCTGCGTGGGCATCGACGTGACCGACGACCGGCGGCGGGAGGCGGCGCTCCACCTGCGGGCCCAGACCGACCTGCTGACCGGGATCGCAAACCGCGGTGCCCTCTTCGACGCGCTGCGGGCGAGGGTCGGGGACGGTCCGGGCTGCGCGCTGCTGTTCTGCGACCTCGACCAGTTCAAGGTCGTGAACGACCGCTACGGGCACGCCGTCGGGGACACGCTGCTGGCCGAGGTGGCCGGGCGCCTGGCCGAGGTGGCCGGTGCCGGGGATCTCGTGGCGCGGTTCGGCGGCGACGAGTTCGTGATCCTGTGCAGCGGCCGTCCCGAGGAGGAGCTCACCGCCCTGGCCGCTCGGGTGCACGACGCCGTGGGCGCGCCGTTCGACGGGCCGCAGGGCCCGCTGTCGATCGGCGTGAGCGTCGGGATCGCCGTCGGCCGGCCAGGGGACGACGCGGACGACCTGATCAGCCGGGCCGACCGGGCGATGTACGGCGCGAAGGCCCACCCGCACCGTCACGGCGGGCGCGACCGCCGCGCCGACTGAAGCCTCGGGCAGCGATCCGACCACGCCGCACATCAGCCGACCACGCCGCACACCGCGTGCCCGGGTGCCACACGGCGTGGTCGACTGCTCGGCGGGCACGAACCAGCCGTTCCCGGTCGCCGATCGTGACTCTTCGTCACCGGAATCCGCCCAGCACGTCGCCGTTGACGCCACCTGAGTACTGAGTCCACACTCAGCACCGTGGACGACGGAGTGGCTCGCGTGCTCGAGCTCGTGGGCGACCGCTGGGCACTGCTGGTCGTCCGCGAGGTGTCCCTCGGGCTGCGCCGCTTCAACGAGCTCGAGGCCGCCACCGCCGCCCCTCGGACCGTCCTGTCCGACCGCCTGCGCCGTCTCGTGGACGCGGGGGTCCTGCGGACCCGGCCCTACCAGGTGCCGGGCAGCCGCTCGCGCACGGAGTACGTGCTGACCGACGCCGGCTACGACCTCGTGCCCCTGCTGTCGGCCATGTCCGACTGGGCGCAGCGCCACCTCGGCGGCGGCACCCCCGGGGTGGACTACCGGCACGGCGGCTGCGGTGGCCGGGTCACCGCCCGCCTGGTCTGCGAGTGCGGCGAGCAGACCGCACCGCGCGAGCGGCTCATCGCCGCCGTCAACCGCTGATCCCCCGACAGGAGAGACCATGGCCGGCACGCTGCCCACGACCTCGGACGCGACCTTCCGCGATGACGTCCTCGCCAGCGACGTCCCGGTCCTGGTCGAGTTCACCGCGACCTGGTGCCCGCCCTGCCGCATGATCGCCCCGGTGCTCGGGCGGATCGCCGCCGACCTGGCCGGCCGGCTGCGGGTCCTCGCGATCGACGTCGACGAGAACCCGCTGACCACCCGTGCTCACGGGGTCATGGGCATGCCGACGATGGCGCTGTTCGTCGGCGGCGAGGTGGTCACCACCCTGACCGGCGCCCGTCCGCAGGCCGTGATCCTGAAGGCGGTCGAGCCGCACCTGGCGGCCGCTGCCGCCCGCTGAGCGTCAGGCGGGGACGCGCGGGCGGGGCACTGACACGGGGCCGCCGTCGGTGAGGGCCTCCGCCGGGCCGGGGCGGCCGAAGTGCCAGCCCTGGCCGTGGTCGACCCCGGAGACGAGCAGGGCGGCGGCCTCGTCGGCGGTCTCGACACCCTCGGCGACGACCGCGATGTCGCAGCCGTGGGCGAACTCGACCAGCGAGAGCACGAGCTTGGCCAGCACCGGGTCGGCGTGCAGGCCGCTGACGATGCTCCGGTCGATCTTGATGACGTCGGGCGCGGTGACGACGATGTGGTGCAGCGAGGAGAAGCCGGCGCCGACGTCGTCGATCGCCAGGCGCAGCCCGTCGGCGCGCAGGGGCTCGAGCACCGCCGCCAGGGCGTCGTAGTCCTCGACGCGGTCGTGCTCGGAGAGCTCGAGGAGCACGCGGTCGAGGGGCAGGCGGGCGAGCAGCCGGCGGCAGTCCTCGGTCAGCAGGGTGGCGGGGGAGACGTTCATCGAGACGTAGCCGCCCACCCGGTCCAGCAGCTGCGCGGCACGGTCGAGCGCCAGCAGCTCGAGGCGGTGGCCCAGCCCGACGCCGTGCGCCTGGCCGAAGACGACGTCCGGCGGCATGCCCCACTCCGCGGGGAAGCGGCTCAGCGCCTCGGCGCCGGTCCGGCGGCCGGTGGCCAGCTCGACGATCGGCTGGAGGACGACGGTCGGGCCACCCGCCGCGATGACCGGGTCGAGCCGGTCGACGATCTCGGTGCGCTGCTCCTGGGCGCGGACGCCGGGCTCGATGATGACCGCGGCGGCCGAGGCCAGCACCTCCATCAGCGCCTTGTCCCGCTCCGCGAGCTCCTTGTCCGTGGTGAGGCCGAAGGCGCAGAAGGTGCCGTACAGCTCGCCGTCCGACAGCCGGACCGGCGCCGACACGTAGCTGCGGATCCGCGGGATCTTCGCCGTCGGCAGCTTCATCGCCTCGGGGAAGTCGCGGACGTCGGGGATCACGGCGGGCAGCCGCCCGTCGAGGATCGCCTGGCAGAAGGTCGTCTCCTGGGGCTGCGTGATGCCGTCGCGGAAGACCAGCGGGATCCGGGAGTCGACGACCTCCAGGTGCTGCGTGGTGCCGTCGAGCCGGCTGAGGAACGCCACGCTCATCTGCAACGACGTGCGCGCGGTCCGCAACAGGTCCGCGACCTGCTGCTCCGCCTCCGAGCGTTTCCTGCCCACGTCGCCCTGATCGACAGCTCGCAGAACTTTCTGGAGGAAATTCCTCCGCACGTGTCGATCAGGTCGATCCCCGTTCGACGTCCTAGCGAGGGGCCGGACAGCGGCCCGCCAACAGGAGGAGTCGTCATGCGTCCGCTCGTCGTCACCACGTTCGTCACCCTCGACGGTGTCATGCAGGCCCCCGGGGGCACGGGAGAGGACCCCTCCGGCGGGTTCTCGCACGAGGGCTGGCTGCCGCCGTTCTTCGACGAGTCGGTCGGGGAGCAGATGAACGCCTGGTTCGCCCCCGCGCAGGACTTCCTGCTCGGGCGCACCACCTACCAGCTCTTCTACGCGGCGTGGCCGCAGATGATCAGCGACGACCCGGTGTCCCAGGGTCTGAACTTCAAGAAGAAGTACGTCGCCTCGCGCACGCTCACCTCGGTGGAGTGGGAGACGGCGGAGCTGCTGCAGGGCGACGTCCCCGACGCCGTCCGGGCGCTCAAGGCCGAGGACGGCGGAGAGCTGCAGGTGCACGGCTCGGCCGGCCTCATCCAGACGCTGCTGCGCGAGGATCTCGTCGACGAGCTGCGGCTGGTCGTCTTCCCCGTGGTGCTCGGCGAGGGCAAGCGGCTGTTCGGGGAGGGCACGATCCCGCGCACCTGGCGGCTGACCGACCACAAGGTGTCCGGCACGGGCGTCGTCATGACGACCTACCAGCGGGTCGGTGAGGTCGAGCTCGGCAACGTCGGCCCCGAGTACGAGTGAGGGGCCGGAGAGGCCTTCGTGGCCACCATGGCCCCTCAGGCGTCGACGACCTGGCCGTCGCTGAGGCGGACGACGCGGTCGGCCGCGGCGACCACCACCGGGTCGTGGCTGGCCACCAGCACGCCGGTGCCGGCGGCGGCGTAGACCTCGCGCAGCGTCGTCAGCACGTGGGTGGAGAGCTCCTCGTCCAGGCGGCCGGTCGGCTCGTCGGCGATGAGGAACGACGGGCGAACGACGAGGGCGCGGGCGATCGCCGTCCGCTGCTGCTCCCCCAGCGACACCTCGTCGGGCATCCGGTCGGCCAGGTGCCCCAGTCGAAGCGTCTCGAGGGTGGCCACCGCTGCCTCCCGCGGCTCGGCCGCCCCGGCCAGCCGGGCCGGCAGCGCGACGTTGTCGGCCAGCGACAGCTCGTCGAGCAGACCGAACCGCTGGGGGACGACGGCGACGGTCGACCAGTCCGCCGCGGCGGGCGCCGCGGCCCCCGGCACCGCGACCGTGCCGGCGTCGGGGGTCTCCCAGCCCAGCAGGCAGTTGAGCAGCGTCGTCTTGCCGGAGCCCGACCGCCCGAGCAGCGCGACGACCTCGCCCGGCCGGACGGCGATGGAGACCCCGCGCAGCGCGTGCACCTGCTCCCGCCCGCGGCGGTAGGTCTTCGACACGTCGGTGGCGGTCAGCGTCATGACGGCTCCCGCAGCACGACGCCGTCGTCGGTGACGTCGATCAGCACCCTGCGGGCCGCGAAGCGGGCCAGCGCCTCATCGGGCAGCTGCACGCGGCCGTCGCCGTCGATGACCGCGAGACGCCGGCCGGCCACCTCCTCGTGCGCGACGGTGCCCGAGCGCAGGTGGATGACCTGGTCGGCGGCCTCCGCGGCGAGGGGGTCGTGCGTGGCCATGACGACGGTGGTGCCGGTGCGGGTCAGCTCCGCCACGGCGCCCAGCAGGTCGGCGGTGGTCCGGCTGTCCAGCTCGCTGGTCGGCTCGTCGGCGACCACCAGGGCGGGCCGGCCGACGACGGCCTGCGCGAACGCCAGGCGCTGCTGCTCGCCGCCGGAGAGCTGGCCGGGCAGGTGGTCGGCGCGATCGGCGATCCCGAGCAGGTCGAACAGGTCGCCGGTCTCGCGGGAGACCTCGGCCCGGCCGACGCCGCGGAGCTTCCCGGCCATGGCGAGGTGCTCGGCCGCGGTCAGGTGCGGCAGCAGGTTCTGCGGCGGCCGGGGGAACACGTAGCCGATGTGCCGGCGGCGCAGCGCGCGCAGCCGGTGCGCCGAGAGCCCGGTGAGCGGGTGGCCGGCGACCTCGGCGCGGCCAGCGGTCGGCCGGTCCTGGGCGGCGAGGATCCGCAGCAGCGAGCTCTTGCCCGAGCCGGACGGGCCGGTGATCGCCGTCAGCCGCCCGGCGGGGACGACGGCGTCGACGCCCTTGAGCGCGTGCACCTCGCCGCTGGGCGACCAGTAGATGCGGACCAGTCCTTCACACACGGCCGCGGGGGTGCTGTCAGGAGGCATCGCGCATCACCTGTCCTCCGGTGGCCCGCCGGGCGGCGCGCCCGACGAGGACGGCGCTGCCGGCGGTCACCAGGACGACGCCTGCCAGCACGATCGCGAGGCTGCTCCACGGCACCTGGAACAGCGCGTCGGGGCGCAGCGCGGGCACCGGGTCGAGGACCCGCAGCACCAGCGCCGACGCGGGCAGCGCCACCGCGACGGCCACGAGGGCGGCGACGCCGGCGAGCAGGCCGATCTCCGCGCCGGCGGAGGCGTCGGCGGAGCGCCGGCTCATCCCCATCCGGCCCAGCAGCAGCGCCGCCACGGTCCGGCGCCGCTGCTGCGCCATGGCGTGCATGGCCAGCCCCACGAGGCCGAGCGCGCCCGCGGCGAGGGCGACCGCGCGGAGGTAGTCCAGCGACCAGGTCTGCGCCGACAGCTCGGGCCGGTCGGCGAACTCCGCCGCCGTCGTCACCTGCTCCTCCTCGGGCGGCTGGATCCCCGCCGCGGTGAGGCTGTCCAGCACGGCCTGCGGCTCGCCGCGCGCCCACAGCTCCTGGGCGATCACCAGCTCGGGGTCGCGGCCGGCGGCCTCCAGCGCGCCGGCGTAGCGGTCCCAGTCGGCCACGAGCAGCGGCCGGCGCTCGGTCTGGCCGGGGAAGGCGTCGGCACGGGCGACCACCTCGACCGGCAGGTCGAAGTAGCCGAAGTCGGCGGTCAGCTCGTTGCCGGTGCCCTCGAGGACACCGTCGGGCAGCTCCCCGGACAGGATCACCGGCACCCGGTCGCCGTCGTAGCCGCTCAGCGCGGCCATGAGGTCGGCGAGCGGCCGGTCGGCCAAGGCGTCGTTCCACCGGACGACGCCGGCCACCTCCTCGGGCCGCACGACGAGCACGTTGGCCGTCGTGCTGCCGGGGAGCACCTCGACGCCCGGCTCGACGCCGACCACCATGGCTCCGGCCGGCAGCGGTCCCTCGACCGCGCGTGCCCGGGGCAGCTGGACGACGACGTCGCTGCCGGTCGCCACCGACGCCTTGGCCGCGATCGTCCGGTCGGTCGACGACGCCAGCGCCCCGGCGTAGACGACCAGGCTCAGCGACAGCGCCGTCGTCACCACGACGAGGCGAGCGGTGCCCGAGCCGGCCAGCACCCGGCGGGCGGCGAGGTAGCCGCCGGTCGGGAGGCGCCGCAGCCGGGTGTCGGCCCGGGAGCCCAGCCGGGGGAGCAGGGCGGTGACGGCGCCGGCGACGACCACGGTCACGAGCAGCGGGACGGCGAGGGTGAGGACGTCGACCCGGCCGGAGTTCTCACGGGTCACCAGCGGGACGACGGTCACGACGGTGATCGCGGTGACGACGGCCAGCCACGGCACCCGCCCGAGGAGCTGGGCCGCCTGCCCGCGGCCGACCTGGTCGAGCCGGGTGACCAGGGCGGCGGTCACGGCGGCGAGGACCAGCAGCGCGGCGAGCAGCCCGAGCCCGAGCGCGACCAGGGCGGCGTCGGTGGCGCCGGCGGGCAGGTGCGACGAGGGGCCGAGCGCCCGGACCAGCAGCCAGCCCGCCACGCCGCCGGCCGCCCCGCCGACCAGCACGGGGAGCACCGACTCGCGGACCACGTCGCCGGCCGCCCGCGCCGGGGAGAGCCCGCGGGCGACCAGGGAGCGCAGCTCGTCGTCCCGGCGGCGCATGCGGTGCCCGGCCCAGGCGCCGACCAGCACCAGCGCGGCGGCGCCGCCCCCGATCCCGACCGCGCGCACCGGTGGGGCCAGCAGGTCGACGGTCTCCTCGACCGACTCGAGGGCGTTCGGCAGCCCGGTCCGCACCGCGGCGGTCTCGAAGCCGCCCTCCACGATCACGCCCGCGACCGGCCCGTCGGGATTGGTCAGCGCGGCCTGCAGCGCCTCGTAGCGGTCGGCCGCGGTGCGGGCGGCCGAGATGCCCACGGAGTCGTCGAGCGGGATGGACCAGTTGAGGAACAGGTCCTCACCGAGGGCTCCGGCGACCGACTGGGCGACCGGCTGCGGGGCGATGATCGCCGCCGGCGGGTAGACCAGGTCGCCGGTCGTGATGTCGCGCGTCGGCAGGAACAGGAAGCCGAGTCCGTCCCAGAACTCGTCGAGCGGTGCGGTCGGCGTCCGGTAGACGCCGCTGACCGGCACCTCGGTGCTCGCGCCGCCCTCGCTCTGGACGGCGACCGTGCTGGTGGCAGCCAGGCCGGCCGGCAGGAGGGCCTCGGGGACGAGCACGCCGTCGTCGGCGGGCCCGCCGTCCACGATCTCGACGTGCTCGGCGGCTCCGGGCAGGGACACCACCTGGGCGAGGTCCCCGGCGTCCGCCGTCGTCGCGGCGACCGGGTCCTGCAGGATCGTCAGCAGGGCCGGCGTCCCGAGGCCGACGCCGCGCGCGGCCTCGATGACGGAGGCGTCGAGCTCGTCCACCTCCGCCACCCGGTCGGCCGTGGGACCGCCGCGGCCGTCGATCGTCGAGGCCAGGATCGTGGCGCCCAGGGAGACCCGGCTGATCCGGTCCTGCTTCTGCTCCCACGCGCCCTGCTCGGCGGAGGCGACGAACAGCGGCGCGGAGACCAGGGCCGCCGCAAGGACGGCGACCAGCACGGCGAGCCCGAGCGCCGCACCGGGCAGCGGCAGCAGCCGGAGGCGGGCCCGGCGCAGCGCTCCCGAGGTGGCCATCGGGCGGAACCTACCGCGCGTCACGGTGCACCCCGCATGACCTGACCGGCGTCGTCGGACCGCGCCGCCCGGCCGACCAGCAGGGCGGTGGCGGCGCTCAGCACGGCCACGCCGAGCACCACGGCGGCGACGCTGCTCCACGGCACGGCGAACAGCGGCGCCGGGAGCAGGCCGGGCACCGGGTCGAGCAGGCGCAGCACCAGCGCGGACGCGGGCACGGCGACCGCGACGGCGACCAGCACGCCGATGCCGGACAGCAGCCCGATCTCCAGCGCGGCGGCGGCGTCGAGGTGACGGCGGCGCATGCCCATGCGGGTGAGGAGCAGGGCGGCGACGGTGCGGCGGCGCTGCTGGGCCAGCGCGTGCATGGCGACGCCGGTGAGCCCGAGCAGCCCGGCGGCCAGCGCGACCGCCCGCAGATAGCCGAAGGACCACGACTGGGCGCTCAGCTCCGGCCGGGCGGCGAAGTCGCCGGTGGTGCGCACCTGGTCGAGGTCGAACGCGTAACCGCTCGCCGTCAGCACGTCCAGCAGCCCGGCGTCGTCGCCGCGGGCCCACAGCTGGCGGTCGAGGACGGTCTCCGGGTCGCGGCCGGCGGCCTCGACCGCGCCGGTGAACCGGTCCCAGTCGGCGATCACCATCGGGGCCCGGCCGGGCTGACCGGGGAAGGCGGTCGCGGTGCCGACGACGTCGACCTGCACCCGGTAGACCCGGCCGAACTCGACCACCAGCTCCGCGCCGACGTCGGCGTCGGCCGACCCGGCGACGACGACGGGCACGCCGCCACCGTCGTGGTCGGCGAGGGCGCGCATGAGCTGGTCGACGTCCTGGTCGGCGAACGAGGGGTGCCACCGGGTGACCGCCGGGATCTCCTCCGGCCGGACGACGAGCACGTCGGCCTCCTCGCCGGTCGACAGCTGCGCCCGCTGCCCGACGCCGACGATGGTCGTGCCGTCGGGCGGCGGTCCGGCCTCGACCGTCCGGCGCAGCAGCGGGACGACGACGTCGCTGCCGGTGCCCACCGCCTGCTTGGCGACGAGCGTGCGGTCGGTGGAGTCGGCCAGCGCCCCGGAGTAGACGATCAGCCCGAGGGCGAGCGCCGTCGTGATCACGACGAGGCGGGCGGCGGCGCGACCGGTCAGCACCCGGGAGAGGGCGAGGAAGGGCGCGGGAGCGAGACGGGCCGGCCGGAGGGGCACGCGGGGGAGCGCCGCGGTGAGCCCACCGGCGACGACTGCGGTGACCAGCAGCGGGAGGACCAGCTGCAGGAGGTCGATGCCGCCGCCGTCGGCCTCGCCGGTGAGCACGGGGATCGCGACGACCACGGTGACCGCCGCGGTGACCGGCAGCCACGGGATCCGTGCGAACAGGACGCCGGGACGGCGAGCGGGGGAGTCCAGCCGCGTCACCAGGGCCGTGGTGACCACGGCGACGGTGAGCAGCGAAGCGACGCCGGCCGCCGCGAGGGCGACCAGCGCGGCCGGGAGGGCGGCGTCCGGGAGCGAGGCTGACGGACCGAGCGCGCGCACGAGCAGCCACCCGGCCGCAGCGCCCACGCCCACTCCGGCGAGCGTGGGCAGGAGCGCCTCGCGCAGCGCCTGGCCGCCGGCCCGGTGCGGCGGGAGCCCCCGGGCGAGGAGGGAGCGCAGCTCGTCGTCCCGCCGGCGGACCCGCTGGCCGGCCCAGGCGCCGACGAGGACCAGGGCGGCCGCGGCGGCGCCGGACCCGACCGCGCGGACGGGCGGTGCGAGGAGGGCCACGGTCTCGTCGACCCGCTCCAGCGCGTCGGGGAGCTCCGAGGCGGGCGCCGGCCGGTCGAAGCCGAACAGGTTGGTGATCCGGACGGCGGCCGACCGCGGCGCGACCAGGTCGGCCTGGAGCTGCGCGACCCGGTCGACGGTGCGCCGTGCCTCGTCGACGCCGATCCCTGCCGGCAGCGGCAGGTACCACTCGAGCTCGACGTCCTCGCCCACGGAATCGGCGGTGGCGAGCACGACGTCGCGCGGGGCGAAGAGCGCGACGGTCGGGAACTCCGGGTCCTTGGTGCCGGGGTCCGGCGGGGGGATGAACAGGTTCTCGACACCGCCCCAGTACGGGTCGAGGGGCACGGCCGGGTCCTGGTAGATGCCGGTGATCGCGAGCTCGGCGATGCTGCCGGAGTCGGCATCGGCGGTGAGCACACCGCCGGGCTCGAGGCCGACGAGATCGACCAGGCGGCTGTTGGCCAGCAGCCCGGGCCCCCCGGCCACCAGGTCGAGGTGCTCCTCGGCGCCGGCGCGGGAAACCAGCACGAGCCGGGCCGGTCCGGACGGCGTGGTGATGAACAGCGGGTCGCGGAGCCGGACGAGGGAGACGGGCCGGGGGAGGGCGAGATCGGCCGCGGCGGCGACCACCGCGTCGTCCAGCTCGGCCGCGTTCAGCACCCGCTCGTCGATCAGCTCCAGACTGCCCGGCAGGGAGGAGGAGAAGAAGGTGGCGCCGATCGACGACTCCGCGTGCCGGGCGCGCTCCCGCTGCCAGGCGCCCTCCTCGGCGGACCCGGTCATGAGGGGCACCGAGGCCAGGGCGGCGGCCAGCACCGCGACGAGGACGGCGAGCCCGAGGGCCTGGCCGGGCAGCGGGAGGAGCCCGATCCGCAGCCGGCGCAGGACCGGGCGGGCACCGCCCCGGCCCGAGGTCATCGGCCGGAACGTAGCGCCGCGCGGGGCCGCGCGGGAGTGCCCCACGGCGGTTTCGACCGTTCGTGCGCAGGACGTCGCGCACGCGCCCCGGAAACCACGGTTCGCGCACATCCGGTGGCCACGCACGAGCCCCTCCCGCGATGGCGGCGGCGGTTCCACACTCCCCGTGGGCGTCGCCGCCCGGCGGGGCCCGGTTCACGGGAGGGGTGTCGTCATGGAAGCCAGCGCTGGATCCGGGATGAGCGGCCCGGCGGTCACCGCAGGGATGCGGGACGAGGCCGAGGCGAGGTGGGACCGCATCGCCGGCGCGGCCGGCATCGTCTTCGTCCTGCTGGTCGTCGCGAGCTTCTTCACGCCCTCGACGCCGGACTACCCGAGCACCGCGGACGAACTGGCCACCGTGTTGACCGACGACCGGACGGGGCACCAGTGGGCGCTGCTGCTCGGCTTCCTGGCCGACATCGCGGTGCTGCTGTTCCTCGCCGGGATGTGGAGCCGGTTCCGCCGCCACGAGGGCACCGGCGGCATGATGTCCGGCCTGTTCGCGATCGGGAGCGCCGTGTTCTCGGCGACCATCCTGGTCTCCGAGGGCATCTACCTGGCGCTGGTGCAGGCCGCCGAGACCGCGGACCCGGCGACGCTGCCGACGCTCCAGGTCCTCGACTACTGGGTGGGCATCTGTGCGGTGCCCGCCGGCGTGGCCATGATGATCGGCGCCACCGGCGCGGTGCTCAGCACCCACGCCTTCCCGGCCTGGCTCGGCTACCTGTCGGGCCTGACCGGCGTGCTCCTGGTCCTCAGCCTCGCCGCGGTGTTCGAGTCCGACGAGGAGACCGTGCTGGTCGCCATCGGCGGGTTCGGCGGATTCCTGCTGTTCCTCGTGTGGGCGCTGGCGGCGAGCGTGCTGCTGCTCATGCGGACCTCGCGGCGTGCGGAGGCGATGGCCTGAACGGGTGCCCGGCCTGCTGGGTCAGCTCTCCAGCAGGCCGGCCTCGTGGGCCAGGATCGCGGCCTGGGTCCGGTTGGCCAGGTCGAGCTTGGTCAGCAGCCGGGAGACGTAGGTCTTCACCGTCGCCTCGCTGACGAACAGGCGGCGGGCGAGCTCGGCGTTGGACTCCCCGCTGCCGAGCAGCTGGAGCACCTCGCGCTCGCGGTCGGAGAGAGCGGCCACCCGCTGCAGCGCCTCGGCCCGGCGCGGGGCTGCCCGCCGCTCGACGTAGGACTCGATCAGCGTCGCGGTCACCTTGGGCGAGAGCGTCGCGGTGCCGTCGGCGACGGCCCGCACGGCCGCGGCGATCTCCCGCGGCGGGGTGTCCTTGAGCAGGAACCCGGCCGCGCCGGCGGCCAGGGCCGCGTACACGTACTCGTCGAGGTGGAACGTCGTCAGGACGGCGACCTGCGGCGGCTGGGGCAGCGCCAGGATCTCCTTCGTCGCCGACAGCCCGTCGAGCACCGGCATGCGGATGTCCATGAGGACGACGTCCGGCCGCAGCTCCCGCGCCGCCCGCACCCCGGCTGCCCCGTCGCCCGCCTCGCCGACCACGGTGAAGCCGCCCACCGACTCGAGCACCGTGCGCAGCCCGAACCGGACCAGCTCCTCGTCGTCGACCAGCAGCACCCGGATGTCCTCGGTCACGCGGGCAGCACCGCCTCGACCGCGAAGCCGCCGTCCAGCCGTGGGCCGGCGTCGAGCCGGCCGCCCAGGGTGCGCACCCGCTCAGCCAACCCCACGAGGCCGAACCCGCCGCTGCCCGCGTCGGCCGGCGTCCCCCCGGCGCCGTTGACGACCGACACCACGAGCTCGTCCGCCCGCCGCTCGACCGTCACGCACACCCTCGCGCCGGGCGCGTGCTTGCCCGCGTTGGTCACCCCCTCCTGGACGATCCGGTACGCCGCCCGCCCGACGGCGGGGTCGGCCGCTCCGGCGTCGCCGCGCAGCTCGACGTCCATCCCGGCCTCCCGGGCCGAGGCGACCAGCCGCGGGACGTCGTCCAGACCCGGCTGCGGGCCCAGTGGGGCGTCCTCGTCGATCTCCGCCCCGCGCAGGACGCCCACCATCTGGCGCAGCTCGTCGAGCGCCTGGCGGCCGGCGGTCTGCACCTGCTCGGCGAGCTGCTCGACCCGGTCGGCGTCGCGGGCGGCCACCTCGATGGCGCCGGCCTGCAGCACCATCAGACTCACCCGGTGGCCGACGGCGTCGTGCATCTCGCGGGCGATGCGGGTGCGCTCGTCCAGCACCGCCTCGCGGGCGAGCAGCTCACGTTCGGCCTCGGCCCGCTCGGCGCGGTCGCGCAGGGCCTCGAGCAGCTGCACGCGGGTGCGCTGCCAGACCCCGAGCGCGCCGGGGAGGACGAGGACCAGCGCCGTCCCGGCGACGGCGCCCACCCACTCGTCCAGGCTGTGCACCGCCCACGGCTGGAGCAGAGCCAGGCCGCCGACCACCGCCGCCCCGATGCGCACCGGCCAGCGGCCGACGTACCGCCCCACGGCGTAGCTGGTGAGCATCATCCCGGCGGTCACGGCGGGGGAGAAGGCGCTGAGGACGGCGCTCACGGCGTACGGCACCAGCGGCGCCGAGCGGCGGAGGAGGAACAGCAGCACGGTCAGCAGCGCCGCGCCCAGGAGCAGGACCGGGTCCGGGACGAGCCCGGCCTCCGGGGTGGCGGTCCCGAGGACGACGCTCGCGGTGCTCAGCAGCGCGACCACGGCCTCGAGCCAGATCGAGCGCGCGCCGAGACCCGGCCAGATGCGCGCCCGGAGCCCCATGCCGCGAGCGTATTTCGCGGAGCGCACCCGCCGGGTCGCCCGGACGGTGGGGGTCGACGTCAACTTCCGGATGACGGCGTCCGACCGGAGGTGGATGCGAAGACCGGTCCTGCGGCCGACGCGGGGAGCCCGTCGTCGCGGGCAGATTTCTCGCCGACAACGCGGACAGCCCCGGAGGTTCCCATGATCACGGTCAGCGGACTGACCAAGCAGTACGGCGGCCGGACCGTCGTGGACGACGTCTCGTTCGCCCTCGAGCCCGGCACGGTGACCGGCTTCCTCGGCCCGAACGGTGCCGGGAAGACGACGACGATGCGGATGATGACCGGCCTCGTGCCGGCGACGTCCGGGACGTCGACCGTCGACGGGCGGTCGTACACCGACCTGCCCAACCCGGGCGCCGTCGTCGGCACCCTGCTGGACGCCTCGGCGGTGCACCCCGGCCGCACCGGGCGGACCCACCTGCGGCTGCTCGCGTCGGCGATCGGCGTGCCCGCCACCCGGGTCGACGAGGTCCTGGCGCAGGTCGGTCTGGCCGACGCGGCCGGCCGGCGCGTGGGTGGCTACTCGCTCGGGATGCGGCAGCGGCTCGGCATCGCCGGCGCGTTGCTGGCCGACCCTCCCGTGCTCGTCTTCGACGAGCCGGCCAACGGCCTCGACCCGGAGGGGATCCGCTGGATGCGCGACCTGCTGCGCGGGCACGCCGCCAGGGGCGGCACGGTGCTGCTCTCCTCCCACCTGCTCGGCGAGGTCGAGCACACCGTCGACCGGCTGCTGGTGATCGGCAACGGGCGGATCGTCGCCGACGGCCCGGTGGCCCAGCTCCTCGGCGCCGACGGGACCGTCGTCCGGGCGGTCGACCCAGCGGCGCTCGGCCGGGCGCTCGTCGGGGCGGGGTTCCACGTGGAACCCGGTGCGGACGGCGCCCTGGTGGTCGCCGGCGTCGAGCCCGCGGCGGTCGGCGAGGTCGCCGCCACGGCCGGCCTCGCGCTCGTCGACCTGCGGCCGCAGCAGCGCGGCCTCGAGGACCTCTTCTTCCAGCTCACCACGGCGGCCTCGGCATGAGCGCCGTCCTCGACTCCCGGAAGGCAACCGCCATGACCGACGTCCTGTCCCTCGCCTCCCCGCGTATCGACGTCCCGGTGCGCCGGACCGCTCCGTCACTGCCCCTGCTGGTCGGCCTGGAGGTGCGCAAGTCGCTGTCCACCCGGTCGGGCAAGGCCCTGGCCGCGGCCGCCGTGCTGCTGGCGCCGGCGGGTGCCCTGCTCGCGTCGGCGCAGAGCAGCGAGACCCTCGGCTCGATCACCGGGCCGCTCGCGGTCATGGGCCTGCTGACCGGCTACCTGCTGATCGCGCTGGGCGTCCTCTCGACCGCGGGCGAGTGGAGCCACCGGACCGTGCAGACGACGTTCCTGCTGGTCCCGCAGCGCGGCCGCGTGCTGGCGGCCAAGGCGGTGGCGGTCGCCCTGCTCGGGGCGGCCCTGTCGGCCCTGTCGACCGCGCTGTCGGCCGGGGTGCTCGCCGCGATGGAGAGCGGCGTCTCCTGGGACGGCGCCGGGCGGGCGGTCGCCACGGTCGTGGCCGCCGGGGCGGCGTTCGCGGTGATCGGTGCCGGTGTGGGTGCCGCGCTGGGCAACACCCCGGGGTCGCTGACCGGGCTCTACCTGGTGCTGCTCGGCGTGATGCCGGTCCTGCTGAACGTCAAGCCGGCGCTGGCCGAGAAGCTCGACCCGGCCAACTCGGTGCTCGCCCTCGCCCAGGGCGACGCCACGACGCAGTCGGTCGCGGTGCTGGCCGGCTGGGTCGTCGTCAGCACGGTCGCCGGCTGGGTCCTCACCCACCGCCGCGCCGTCTCCTGACGACGTCGGACGGCCCCCTCCCGGACTCCGGGAGGGGGCCGTTCCGCGTCACCGCCCCGCGGCCAGGCGCTGCTCCATGCGCTGGGCACGGTCGGCCGGCATGCCGGGGCCGGGCAGTGCGTCGACCTCCGCGGCGTCGTGGACCTCGCCGCAGGAGGCGCACACGACCTCGGAGCGGATCTCGGAGCCGCAGGCGCGGTGGCGGTACAGCACCGGCGCCCCGTCGGGTGCGGACCAGCGGTCGCCCCAGGCGGTGAGCGCGATGAGGGCGGGTGCGAGGTCCCGCCCCTTCTCGGTCAGCAGGTACTCGTACGCCTCGGGCTGCTCGGAGTAGCGGGAGCGCCGCATGATGCCCGCTTCGACGAAGCCCTCGAGGCGCGAGGCCAGGACGTTGGTCGCGATCCCGAGGCTCCGCTGGAAGTCGGCGAACCGCGTGGAACCGGCGAAGAGGGCGTTGCGAACGATCAGCACGCTCCACCGCTCGCCGACCACCTCGAGCGCGCGGGCGATCGAGCACACCTCGTCGTCGTACGTCTTCCCCAGCACGCCGCCCATCGTAGCCAAGCCGCTTGCATCACGAAAGCAGGTGCCTCTAGGGTGACTTGCGTCATGCAAGCTGGCCTCTGGAGGAGCCATGACCGACCCGAGCTACACCACCGCGTTCACCGTCGAGCGCTCGCCGGACCAGGTGGTCGACGCGATCACCGACGTGCGGAGCTGGTGGATGACGAAGGTCGACGGCGACAACCGCGCCGTCGGCGACGAGTTCTCCTACCGGGTGCCCGGCATCCACTACTGCCGGATGCGGGTCACCGAGCTGGTCCCCGGGCAGCGCGTCGTGTGGCGGGTCGTCGACAACCACATGGGGTTCATCCAGGACCAGAGCGAGTGGAAGGGCACCGAGATCCGCTTCGAGCTGACCGAGCGGGACGGCGGGACCGAGCTCCGGTTCACCCACCACGGTCTGGTGCCGGCCTACGAGTGCTTCGACATCTGCCGGAACGCCTGGACCTTCTACGTCGGCGACAGCCTGCGCAGCCTCATCGAGACCGGGGAGGGCAAGCCGTCGGACCCGGACACGATCAGCCTGGGCGAGGAAGCGGCGCGCGCCGGTTGAGACGTTCCCGCGGGAACGCCTCTGCAAGCCACTGGCCTTGCCCGGGCGTTCCCGCGGGAACGTGCTCAGCTCTGTGAGCCGTGCGCCTTCTCGGACAGCGGCTGCCACTCGCGCCAGGTGGCCAGGCGCGACTCGTAGTCGCGCTCGGCGATGCGCAGCGGGGCCTCGCCGAAGAACACCCGCAGCGGCGGGTTCGCCGCGTCGACGATCTCCAGGACGGCGTCCCGGGTGGCGACCGGGTCGCCGGGGTTGCCGGCCCGCGCCTTGCGCTGCTCGGCGGCCTTCTCGCGGAAGGCGTCGTAGGCCGGGTTCTGCTGGGCGTGCTTGGCCGAGGAGCCACCCCAGTCGGTGCCGTAGGCGCCGGGCTCGATGATCGTGACCTCGATGCCGAAGTCGGCGACCTCCGCGGCCAGCGACTGGCTGAACGCCTCGAGCGCCCACTTGGAGGCGTTGTAGATGCCGATGTTCGGGAACGCGCTGATCCCGCCGATGCTGCTGACCTGCAGGAAGTGACCCGAGCCCTGCTCGCGCAGGTAGGGCAGCGCGGCCTGCGTGACGAACAGGGCGCCGAACACGTTGGTGTCGAACTGGGCGCGGGCCTCGGCCTCGGAGATCTCCTCGATCATCCCGAACTGGCCGTAGCCGGCGTTGTTGACGACGACGTCCAGCCGGCCGAAGCGGTCGTGGGCATCCTTGACGGCGGCGAACACCGCCTCGCGGTCGTCCACGTCGAGCCGGAGCGGCAGGACGGCGTCGCCGAACCGCTGCACGAGGTCGTCGAGGGTCTTCGGGTCACGGGCGGTGGCGGCGACGGAGTCCCCGCGCTCGAGAGCGGCGATCGCCCACTCCTTGCCGAAGCCGCGGGACGCGCCGGTGATGAACCAGGTCTTGGGCATGTCACCGGGCAACCGGGTGGGCCGGACGCGTGTTCCGGCCCACCCGGGTGTCGCTCAGTAGGCGACGGTGAACCGGGCGCGGCGGTGAGCCGGCTGCTCGATCTCGTCGACGATCGCGGTGGCGAAGTCGGCGCCGCCGATGAACGAGTTGCCCTCGTCGTCGGTCAGCAGGACGTCGCCGCCAACGCGGAAGGTGCCCTGGCGCTCCCCTGGGGCGAAGCCGCCGAAGGCCGCGGGCGGGCAGACGTAGAACCAGTCGAGGCTTTCCGCCGAGTTCCGCAGGTCGTCGAGGGCCGCGGCCATCTCCAGGCTCTCCGGCTTGTAGACGGCCGGGAACTCGGGGGTGTCGAAGAGGCGGGGTCCGCCCTCGGCGACGTGCAGGCTGCCGGCGCCGCCGACGACGCCGATGCGCACGCCGGCGCGCTCGGCCTCGGCGGCCAGCTCGGCGATGCCCGGGGCCACGCGGCCTCCCATGTCACCGCGCGGGGCGACGGTGACGACGACGACGTCCGCGTCGGCCAGGACCTTCGCGCGGGTGTCGGCGGCGAGCAGGGAGCCCTCGAGGTAGTCGACGCCGTCGACGCGCTGCTCGGGGAGGTTCCGGCTGACCGAGGTCACCGAGTGCCCCCGCGTCGCCGCCTCCGCGACGATGTTGCTGCCGGCGTAGCCGGTCCCGCCGAACACGCTGATCCGTGCCATGTCTGTGCCTCCGTTGGTCGGTCGTGCTGGAGGCAACTCCGACCGGATGCTTGAACATTCCAGTATCTCGGTGCGTCGTTGTCGCGATCTTGTGGTCGTGGTCTGATCGCTGTCTGCGTGGCAACGGCGCCGCGCGATCGACGAGGGGGGCTCATGGCCGAGGTCCACGGCAACTTCGACGAGCGGTTCGCCGGGGTGCGGGACGCGCTGGCACAGCAGCTGGACGGCGACGAGCTCGGCGCCTCGATCGCGGTGGACCTCGACGGCGAGACCGTCGTCGACATCTGGGGCGGCTACCGCGACGAAGCGCGGACCACCCCGTGGACGCAGGACACGATCGTCAACGTCTGGTCGACGACGAAGTGCGTGCTCAACCTGGCCGCGCTGATGCTCGTCGACCGCGGCGACCTCGACCCGTACGCGCCGGTGGGCAACTACTGGCCCGAGTTCTCGGCCAAGGGCAAGAAGGACGTCGAGGTGCGGCACCTGATGTCGCACACGTCCGGCGTCTCCGGCTGGGAGCAGCCCTTCTCCGTGCGCGACATGTACGACTGGGAGACGGCCTGCGAGCGGCTGGCGCAGCAGCGGCCGTGGTGGGAGCCGGGGACGGCGTCCGGGTACCACGCGGCCAGCCAGGGCTTCCTCGTCGGCGAGCTGGTCCGGCGGATCACCAACAAGACGTTCTCGACGTTCGTGCGGGAGGAGATCGCCGGGCCGCTGGGCGCGGACTTCCAGATCGGCGCCCGGCCCGCCGACTGGGACCGGGTGGCGTCGCTGGTCGCGCCGCCGCGGCCGGAGTCGGCCGGTGACCCCGACCCGGCGTCGATCTCGGTGCGGACGTTCACGGCGCCGGTGATGTCGGTGAAGGCGACGGCGAGGCCGGAGTGGCGGGCGGCCGACCTCGGCGCGCTGAACGGGCACTCGAACGCCCGGGGCGTGCTGGACGTACTGCGGGTGCTCTCGCTCGGCGGGACCGCGGGCGGCGTGCGGCTGCTGTCGGAGAAGTCGGTCGACCTGGTCTTCGAGCAGCAGTCCGACGGCGTCGACCTGGTGCTGGAGGAGCCGTTCCGGTTCGGCATCGGCTACTGCCTGGGGTCGCCGGTCGTGCCGTACGTGCCGGAGGGCCGCACCTTCTACTGGGGCGGCTGGGGCGGCTCGCTGGCCGTCATGGACCTCGACCGCCGGCTCACCATCACGTACATGATGAACGCGATGGCGCAGGGGATCCTCGGGTCGGCGCGGTCGGAGGCCTATGTCCGTGCGGTGTACGACGCACTCTGATTGCCCGCTGACCTGGCGGGATAGGTAGCGCGGCGTGGAACTCGACGACGTGCTGCCCAACAGCCACTACGTCACGCGGCAGTCGCGGTGGATCGCGGCAGCGCCGGAGGTGGTGTGGGAGGAGCTGCACGCCGTCCGGCTGAGCGGGCTGCCGGTCACCGTCGTGCTGAGTGCGGCCCGGTTCCTGCCGGTGCTGCTGTCGGGGCACGGGCTGAAGCAGCTGCACGACCGGCCGTTCCTCGACGCGCTGCCGGTGCCGCTGCTGTCGTCGACGGAGAACGAGTCGGTGGTGTTCGGCGGGGCGCTGCAGGCGTGGCGGCTGCGGGGAGGCGAGGACCCGCCTTCCTTGGACGCCGAGGAGCTGGCGCGGTTCATCCAGCCGGGCTGGGTGAAGGCGGTCATGGACTTCCGGCTCAAGCCCGTGCGCGGCGGGACGGAGCTGTCGTCGGAGACGCGGGTGCTGGCGACGGACCCGGACACGCGGGGCCGGTTCAGCTGGTACTGGATGGTCGTGCAGCCGGGGAGCACCGCGATCCGCTGGGAGGTGCTGACGGCGGTGCAGCTCCGCGCGGAAGCGAGGCTGCGGCAGGTCGCACCTTGACCTGGACCGAGAAGGACATCCCGGACCTGACCGGCCGGACGGCGGTGGTGACCGGGGCGAACGGCGGGCTGGGCTTCCAGACGGCGCTGGCGCTGGCCGGTGCGGGCGCGCACGTGGTGATGGCGGCGAGGGATCCGGACAAGACGACCGCGGCGGTGGCGCGGATCGCGGAGCGGTACCCGGCGGCGTCGCTCGAGGTGGTGCCGCTGGACCTGGGGGACCTGTCGGTGGTTCGTGCGGCCGCCGACAAGGTGCTGGCCGGGCACGAGCGGATCGACATCCTGGTGAACAACGCCGGGGTGATGGCGATGCCGCAGCGGGAGACGGCCGACGGCTTCGAGATGCAGTTCGGCATCAACCACCTGGGGCACTGGGCGCTGACGGCGCACCTGATGCCGGCGCTGCTGGCCGCGCCGGCCGCGCGGGTGGTGACGGTGACGTCGACGGCCCGGCATCGCGCTCGGCCGCTGGACCCGGCGGACCCGCACATGCGGCGGAACTACGGGGCGTGGGCGTCGTACGCGCGGTCGAAGATGGCGAACCTGCACTTCGCACTGGGGCTTCAGCAGCAGTTCGAGCGCGCGGGGGTGGCGGCGCAGAGCCTTGCGGCGCACCCCGGGCTGACGAACACGGACCTGCAGGCGCGGTCGGTGCGGGAAGGCGGCGCCGGCTGGCTCGGAGCGTTCTTCGAGGCGATGACGGCGCGGTCAGGGATGACGCCGTTCGAGGGCGCGCGACCACAGCTACGGGCAGCGACCGACCCCCGGGCCAAGGGCGGCGAGCTCTACGCGCCTCGCTTCGGGTCGCACGGCCCAGCAGTCCGCCACCCGATCCTCCGCCGCTTCGACCTGCAGAAGCAGATCGACCACCTGTGGCGCGTTTCCGAGCGGGAGACCGAGGTGCCGCTGGTCGTCCAGCCCTGACGTGGGCGCCCGGCGGCTCGCGCAGGTCGCCGGTCCGGTCACCGGTGGAGGAGCGCCGGCCTCACCGGCACGACGCGCTCACCGGTAACGGCTGAATCGCATGTGCCGGAGGAAGAGGAACAGGACGACGAAGCCGAACAGCGGTGGGACGCCGTAGATCACGGCCGCCACGATCGACCAGGCGAGCAGCATGGAGACGAGGACCGCCAGGACGCCCGGCACGCGTACCGCCGACCTGCTCGGACGGCGGGGCGGCTCCGGATCGGACGGTAGGTCGGCGGTCAGCGCGGGGAGCTCGTCGAGGAACACGGACGCGTGCGCCCGGACGACCCGCTCGTCGAATTCCTCGACGGTCAGCCGGCCCTCGCCGAAGTGCTTGCCGAGCTGCTCGACGACCCGCTGACGGTCCTTGTCACCCGCTCGCATGCGGGGCTGGAGTTCCGCCATCGCCCGTGCCTCCTCGACGTCCGCCACCCGATGGTGCGCCCATGGCGTCGGTGTCGGACGGGAGAGCAGCGCCGTCCGGCACCGATGCCATGCTCAACGTCGGCAGGGCGACGATTGGTGCCCGGACTCGTCAGCGGCGACCGAGGCGGTACCCGACCAGGACGCCGAGAAGGGTGAGCAGCGCGCCGCCCACCGCGCCGACGAGCAGGGTCTGGGCGTCGCCGGACGTTCCCGCGGGAACGCCTGCGCGGCCACTGAACACCTGCGGGCCCGAGGCGGCGACCGGCGCACCGCCGGCCACCAGTGAGGCGTCGCTGGTCGAGACTGCGGCAGCAGACGGCGCGGCGCTGATCGGCGTCACGGTGCCGGTCAGCTCGGCGTCGATCGCCTTGAAGAACTGGCCGGCCATCCGCTTCGCGACGCCGGAGATCATCCGCTGGCCCACACCCGCGACCGGACCGCCGATCACGGCGTCCGCCGAGTAGGTCAGGTTCGTCTTCCCGTCGCCCGCGTCGTCCAGGTTGATCGTCACCTGGGCCCGCGCGTTCCCCGGCGCACCGGCGCCCGAGGCGTGCATAACGTACGACTTCGGGTGCTCCTTGTCCGACAGGCGCACCTCGCCCGCGTACGTCCCGCGGATCGCCCCGACGCCGACGGAGACGTTCATCTTGTACTCGTCGTCCCCCACCTGCTCGAGCGACTCGCACCCCGGGATCGTCCGCGCCAGCACCGCCGGGTCGGTGATCACCGACCACACCCGCTCCGGCGACGCCGAGAGAACCGCAGAGCCGTCGAGGTTCACGCCATCACTCCAGTCCCCGCGCGGCTGGCAGCCGCCGCGGTCATCTCCGAATCAGGGGAGCGCACCAGGTCGTACAGCTCCGTCGGTGAGATCGGCATCGACGTGATCCGCCGTCCCACCGCGTCCTCGATCGCCGAGGCGATCGCCGCCGTCCCCGGGATGACCCCGGCCTCGCCGGCGCCCTTGATGCCCAGCGGGTTCAGCGGCGACGGCGTCTGCTGGTGGTCGATGTCGATGTCGGGCACCTCGGACGCGTACGGCATGAGGAAGTCCATGTAGGAGGCGTTCTGCAGCTGGCCGTCCTTGTCGTAGACCATCCGCTCGTACAACGCCCCGCCCACGCCCTGCGCGACGCCGCCGTGCACCTGTCCCTCGACGATCATCGGGTTCACGACGTTGCCGCAGTCGTGGACCACGGCGTACTTCACGACGTCGATCTCCCACGTCGCCGGGTCGATCTCGACGATCGCGGCGTGGGCCCCGGACGCGAACGTCGACCGCAGCGGCGAGTAGTAGTCCCGGTGCTCCAGCCCCGGGGCGTCGCCCTCGGCCACCGGTGGCTTCGAGTCGTCGTGCGTCGTGAACTGGGTGGCCTGCTTGGCCGCCTCGTCGAACGCGTAGCGCAGCGGGTTGGACAGGACGGCGACGGTCCGCAGCGGGATCGACGTCCCGGGCACGCCCTTGACCTGCACCAGGCCCTCGTCGATCTCCAGGTCCTCCGGTGCGGCCTCGAGCACGTCGGCGGCGATCCGCAGGGCCTTCTCCCGCACGCCACGGGCGGCCAGCGCGATGGCGTTGCCGCTCATCACCGCGGCCCGCGAGGCGAAGGTCCCGACGGCGTACCCGAAGCGCCGGGTGTCGCCGGTGGTCACCTCGACGTCCTCGATCGGCACCCCGAGCTCCGACGCCACGATCTGCGCGAACGCCGTCTCGTGGCCCTGCCCCTGCGAGGTCAGCCCCGTCGACACCAGCACCTTGCCGCTGCCGAGCACTTGCACGTGCCCGCCCTCGTACGGCCCAGGCCCGGTGCCCTCCACGTACAGCGCCATCCCGATGCCTAGGTGCTTGCCGCGGGCGGCCGCCTCTTCCCGAAGCCGCGAAGCCTCGGACCAGCCCACCAGCGTCTTCAGCTTCTCCACCAGGCCCGGGTAGTCGCCCGAGTCGTAGATGACCGGCCGGCCGTCCTGGAACGTCAGGTGGTGGTCGTAGGGGAACTGGTCGGGCTGGATGAGGTTCCGCTCCCGGACGGCGGCCCGGTCGAGCCCCAGCGCGTCGGCGATGCGGTCCATCGTCCGCTCCATCGCGTAGCAGGCCTGCGGCCGCCCGGCCCCGCGGTACGGCGTCACGATCACGGTGTTCGTGTAGACGCTGTCGACGCGCACCCGGTACACCGGGATCACGTACGGGCCGACCAGCTGGGTCGCGGTGATGATCGGGACGATGATCCCGTAGGGCGTGTAGGCGCCGTTGTCGTGCAGCACGTGGACGTCGAGCGCGGTGATCCGGCCCTCGTCGTCGTAGCCCACGGTGATGTCCTGGCGCTGCTGCCGCTCGTGCGCCGAGGAGATGAAGTGCTCGCGCCGGTCCTCGGCCCACTTCACCTCGGCCTGCAGCGCGATGGCGGCCATCGGCACCAGCAGCTCCTCGGGCCACGGGTGCACGATCTTCACGCCGAAGCCGCCGCCGACATCCGGCGCGATGACCTCGACGGTGTCCAGCGACAGCTCCAGCTTCGCCGCGATCGCCGCGCGGACCGACGTCGACGCCTGGGTGCTCGTGTAGACCCGCAGCGACCGGTCGTCGGCGTCCCAGCGCGCGTGCACGCCCCTGCCCTCCATCGGCATGGAGGCGCTGCGCTCGATGTACTGGGTGAACGAGAGCGTGTGCGTCGAGGCCGCCAGCGCCGGCTCGACGTCGCCGGTCTCCTGGTGGTGCCGGGCGGCCACGTTGTCGGGGACGTCGTCGTGCACGGCGGCCTTCGCCTCGTGCGCGGCGTCCACGCCGACGACGACCGGCAGCTCCTCGTAGGTGACGACGATGCGCTCGCACACGTCCTCGGCCACGTACCGGTCGGTCGCCACCACCATGACGACGGGCTCGCCCACGTGCCGGACGACCCCGTTCGCCAAGGGGTAGCCGGTGCGCGGCTCGGTCAGCTGCGGGTGGGGGATGAGCACCGGCAGCGGCTCGGCCATCGGGCCGGTGAGGTCCTCGTAGGTGTAGATCGCGACGAGGCCCTCGACGTCGAAGCAGTCGTCCACGTCGATGTCGACGATGCGGGCGTGGGCGTGCGGCGAGCGGACGAACGCCGCCGCCAGGGCACCCGACCCGATGTCGTCGAGGTAGCGGCCCTTGCCGACGATCAGCCGGGCGTCCTCGCGCCGGCGAACGGGCTCCCCGAACAGCTTGGTGGTCATGCGCGGTCCCGCATCGCGGCGTTGGCGTGGTGGACGGCCTTCCTGATGTTGGCGTAGCCGGTGCACCGGCAGAGGTTGCCGCCCACCATCTCGTCGACCTCCTCCTCGGTCAGCTCGACGGCGTTGTCCCGCTTCTCCAGCCCCGCGGCGATCGTGGTGAGGAAGCCCGGCGTGCAGAACCCGCACTGCAGCGCATGGCACTCGCGGAACGCCTCCTGCACGGGGTGCAGCACCTGCCCGCCCTGGTGGTCGTCCCGCGCGAGGCCCTCCACCGTGGTCACCGAGTGCCCGTCGACCTGGACGGCGAGCATCAGGCACGAGCGCACCGGGTCGCCGTCCACCAGCACCGTGCACGCGCCGCACACGCCGTGCTCGCAGCCGACGTGCGTGCCGGTCAGCCCGAGGTCGTGGCGCAGCGCGTCCGACAGCAGCCGGCGCACCGGCACGGTTGCCTCGCGGCGGACGCCGTTCACCGTGACGGTGATGGTCCGTTCGACGTCGACGCTCATGCCGCCCTCCCAGCTGCCTCGGTCGCCGCCTCGGCCAGCGTCCGTTCGGTCAGGACGCCGACCAGCAGCCGCCGGTAGTCGGCGCTGGCGTGGATGTCGGTGTCCGGGTCGACCAGCGTGCGCGCCAGCTCGCCGGCGGCGGCCCAGTCGGCCTTCTCCACGGGGGAGCCGATCACGGCGTCGGTCAGGTCGTGCACCTCGGGGGTCAGGCCGACCGAGACGTAGGAGGCCCGGACGGCGGCGACGCGGCCGTCCTCGTCCAGGGTGACGACGACGCCGGCGCCGCAGACGGCGTAGTCGCCCTTGCGGCGGGCCACCTCGGCGAACGCCGCCCCCGAGCGGGCCGGCAGGGCGGGGAAGAAGGCGGAGGTGACGACGGCGGGCCCGTGGACCGAGGTCTCGAGCGGGCCGACGAAGAAATCGCGCCACGCGACCGTCTCGACCCCGGCGGGCGTGGCCACCGTGACGGAGCCGTCGGTGAGGGCGAGGACCGACGTCATCTCGCCCGAGGGGTCGGCGTGCGCGATCGAGCCGACGGTGGTGCCGCGGTTGCGGATGGCCGGGTGGGCGACGTTCGCCGTCGCCCGCGCCAGGAGCGGCTGGACGCCGGCGGCGACCTGGTCGGAGAGCAGCGCGTTGTGGCGGACGAGCGCCCCGACCGTCACGCCGGCGTCGTCCACCTCGATCGAGGCGAGGCCGGGCACCCGGTTGATGTCGACCAGCGTCGTGGGCGCGGCCAGCCGCATGGAGAGCAGCGGGAGCAGGGACTGCCCGCCGGCGAGCACCTTCGCGCCGTTCCCCTCGGCGGACATGACCGCGAGGGCCTCGTCGAGCGAGCCGGGGTCGGCGTAGCGGAACGGTGCGGGCTTCACCGGCTGCGGTCACCTCCGTACGAGACGTGCGAGAGCAGTCACTCTGTCACCGCGCGGAGGGCGGCGAAAGTACCTCAGCGCTAAATCTTCATCGCCCTGTGACCGGGCCCGGAACGACGCACGCCGCCCCCGGACGGACCGGGGACGGCGTGCGCGCAGAGCGGGTGGAGCAGGGTTACCGGTTGGTGTCCGGAACCCCCGGACGGCCCACCTCGTCGACCGACGACGGGTCGGGCGCGCCGTGGTGACCGAGCGACGACGCCGCGGCGGGGTGGGTGCCCTCGCGGGTGAGCGCGGCCTTCATGTCGGCCGGGGCGAGGGCCCGGGCGACGTGCCAGCCGGCGACGGCGACGATCGAGCCCAGCGCGATGCCGCTCAGCGAGAAGTCGTCGGTGATCTGCAGGTTGACCGGGCCGATGCCGATGATGATCCCGGCCGCGAGCGGCACGAGGTTGATCGGGTTGGCGAAGTCGACCCGGTTCTCCTTCCAGATCTTGGCGCCGAGCAGGCCGATCATCCCGTAGAGGACGACGGTGATGCCGCCGAGCACCCCGCCCGGGACGATGTTGATCAGGGCGCCGAACTTCGGGATGAGGCCGAGCAGGATCGCCACGATCGCGGCCACGTAGTAGGCCGCCGTCGAGTAGACGCGGGTGGCGGCCATGACGCCGATGTTCTCGGCGTAGGTGGTGGTCGGCGAACCGCCGACGGCGCTGGCGACGACGGTGGCGACACCGTCGGCGGCCACGGCCCGGCCCATGTACGGGTCGAGGTCGCGCTTGGTCATCTCGGCCACGGCCTTGACGTGGCCGACGTTCTCGGCGACCAGGGCGATGACGGCCGGCAGGACCAGCAGGCTGAAGTTCAGGGAGAACGTCGGCGTGGTGATCTCGGGGAACCCGAACCAGTCGGCGTCCCCGACCGAGTCGAAGTTGATCCGGTCGCGGGTGGACACGGTGCCCGTGCCGTCCGGCGAGGTGATCTGGCCGGCGGTCACGTCGAGAAGGACCGACAGCAGGTAGCCGAAGACCAGGCCGAGCAGGATGGAGATGCGGGCGAGGAAGCCGCGTAGCGCCAGCGAGCAGACGATGACGAACGCCATGACGGCCAGCGCGACCCACTGGTCCTGCGGCCAGTAGACGCTCGCGGCGACCGGGGCCAGGTTGAAGCCGATCAGCATGACGACGGCGCCGGTGACCGCCGGCGGCAGCACCTTGTTGATCAGGTCGAGACCCGCGAAGTGGATCAGCAGGCCGACGAGGGCGAGCACGACACCGGCGACCAGGATCGCGCCGACGACGTCGCTGGAGTCACCGCCGTTGGTGCGGATCGCCGCCACGCCGCCGACGAAGGCGGCGCTGGTGCCCAGGTAGCTGGGCACCCGGTTCTTGACGATGAGCAGGAACAGGATCGTCGCGACGCCGCTCATCATGATCGCGAGGTTCGCGTCCAGGCCCATGATGAGCGGGAAGACGAACGTCGCACCGAACATGGCCACCACGTGCTGGGCGCCGATGCCGATGGTGAGCGGCCAGGACAGCCGCTCGTCCGGCGCTACCGCCTCGCCCAGGGGCGGCGTCTTGCCGTCCCCGTAGAGCTTCCAACCGAACGCCATCTGAGTGCCTCCTCGACGTGCACTTCCGACCCGGATCGGTGCCGGACAACGGGCGTTGCCAGCACTGGGAGGCGCCACTGTTGCACCGCCGACGACACGGCGGAAGTACCTCAGTGCTAAATCGTTATTGCAGGTGAACGCCACTGGAACGGGTGGTGCCGAGGGCTGCTGGTGGGGCTCCAGAACATCTCTTACCGCTAAGGCAATTGTGCGGTAGCGTCCGCCGGGTGAGCGCTCCCGCGGGTGTCCGGCACGTCTCCCTGCGCAGCGGCGTCTACGCCGACTCGGTCCGGCTCATGCAGGTGAGCCGGGAGGTCGGGGCGGCCGACGGGGTCAGCGCCGTCCTGGTCGCCATGGCCACGCCGCTCAACCTCGAGCTCGCCGCCGGCATGGGTCTCTCGCCCGACGAGCCGGCCTCGCCCGAGCAGCTGCTCATCGCGATCCGCGCGGACGACGACGCCGCGCTCTCCGCCGCGGTCGCCGCGGTCGACGCGGCGCTCGCCGCCCGCGAGCGCTCGACCGGCTCCGCGCAAGCGATCCCGCAGCGCACGATCGGCGCCGGCCTCGACGAGCTCGAGGGCTCGGCGCTGGCGATCGTGAGCGTCCCCGGTCAGTACGCCGTCGCCGAGGCCGCCGACGCCATCGCCGCCGGCCGCAGCGTCCTGGTCTTCTCCGACGGCGTCCCGGTCGAGCACGAGGTGGCCCTCAAGCGGGCCGCCCACGAGGCCGGCGTCCTGGTCATGGGCCCCGACTGCGGGACCGCGATCGTCTCCGGCGTCGCGCTCGGCTTCGCCAACGTCGTCCGTCCGGGACCGGTCGGCCTGGTCGCCGCGTCGGGGACCGGCGCGCAGCAGATCTCCTGCCTGCTCGACATGGCCGGTGTCGGTGTCTCGCACGTGCTCGGCGTCGGTGGCCGCGACCTGTCGGAGGCCGTCGGCGGGCTCGCCACCCTCGACGCCCTCGCCGCGCTGGATGCCGACGAGGGCACCGAGCGGGTCATGGTGGTCTCCAAGCCGCCTGCGCCGTCGGTCGCCGCCGCGGTGGCCGAGGCCGCCGGGAAGCTGTCGGTGCCGGTGAGCAACGCCGTCCTCTCTCCCGGGACACCGGACCTGACCGCCGCTGTCGAGGGGCTGCTCACCGAGATGGGCCTCGACGTCCCGGTCTGGCCGTCGCGGCCCGGGCCGGCGGAGGCGGCGGTGCCCGGCGCGGTGCTCAAGGGCTTCTACTCCGGCGGGACGCTCGCCGACGAGACGATGCTGCTGGCCGCGCCGGTGCTCGGCGACATCCGCTCCAACACCCCGCTGAAGCCGGAGCTGGATCTCGGGACGGACCTGTCCGCCCCCGGGCACGTCGTCGTCGACTTCGGGGACGACGCCCTGACGGTGGGCCGCGCGCACCCGATGATCGACCCGACGCTGCGGCTGGAGGCGATCAGCAACCTGGCCGCCCGCCGGGAGCCCGCCGTCCTGCTGCTCGACGTCGTCCTCGGCTACGGCGCCGACCCCGACCCGGCCTACTCGCTCGTGCCGGCGCTGACCGCCGCCCGCCGGGCCGGAACGCTGCCGGTGGTGATCGCCCTGATCGGCACCGAGGCCGACCCGCAGGGCTGGTCGCGCCAGGCCGACGCCCTCGCCGAGGCCGGCGCCGCCGTCTTCGCCTCCAACGCCGCGGCCACGCGGTACGCCCTCGACCTGCTGGGAGCCTCGAAGTGACCCTGGGCGGACTGCTCTCCGCGCCCCCGGCGATCGTCGCCGCGGGTGTCGACGTCTTCTCCGACGCGCTCCGCGCCCAAGGCGCCGACGTCCACGACGTCGACTGGCGGCCGCCGGGCTTCGGCGACCCGGCCGACCTCGCCGCGCTCGCCCTCGACCCGCGCCGGAACTCGGCCAACCGGGTGGCCGTGGAGCGGATCCTCGCGGCGGGCTCGCAGCTGGTCGACGTCCGGCCCGCCCGCGAGGTGATCGGTCTCGAGGACCGCACCCTCCTGCACTCCGGCCCGCCGCTCACGTGGGAGACCGCGTCCGGTCCCATGCGCGGCGCGCTGATCGGGGCGTGCCTGTTCGAGGGCTGGGCCGACGACGTCGAGGAGGCGGAGGCGCTGCTGTCGTCGGGCGCCATCGCCCTCGACCCCTGCCACCACCACCGGACCGTCGGCCCGATGGCGGGGGTGACCTCACCGTCGATGTGGATGTGGTGCCTCAAGGACCCGGTGCACGGCGGGGAGGCGTTCAGCAACCTCAACGAGGGCCTGGGCAAGGTGCTCCGCTACGGCGCCTTCAACCAGGAGGTGCTCGACCGGCTGGCGTGGATGCGCGACGTGCTGGGCCCGGTGCTGTCGACGGCGGTCCGGTCGATGGCCGAGCCGCTGGACGTCAAGAACGTGCTCGCGCAGATGCTGCAGATGGGCGACGAGGCGCACAACCGCAACCGCGCCGGGTCCCTGATGACGCTGCGCGAGCTGTCGCCGGCGCTGGTCGAAGTGGACGCCCCGTCGTCCGACATCGCGGCCGTCCTGAAGTTCATCGGCGGCAACGAGCACTTCTTCCTCAACCTGGGCATGCCGACGGCGAAGCTCGCGATGGACGCCGCCCGCGACGTCCCGGGCTCCTCGATGGTCACCGTCATGGCCCGCAACGGCACCGAGTTCGGCATCCAGACCGCCGGCACCGGCGACCGCTGGTTCACCGGCCCCGCCAACACCCCGGTCGGCCTCTTCCTGGGCGACTACGGCCCGGACGACGCCAACGCCGACATCGGTGACTCCGCGATCATGGAGACGTACGGGATCGGCGGGTTCGCGATGGCCGCGGCCCCGGCGATCGTGCGGTTCGTCGGCGGCACCGTGCCCGACGCCCTCGCCACGACCGAGCGCATGTACCAGGTGACGCTGGCCGAGAACCCGGCGATGGCGATCCCGATCATGGGCTTCCGCGGTTCGCCGACGGGGATCGACGTCCTCAAGGTGGCGCGCACCGGGTGGCTGCCGCAGATCAACACCGGGATGGCCGGGCGGATCGCCGGCACCGGTCAGGTCGGCGCGGGTCTCGTCCAGCCGCCCCAGGAGTGCTTCGAGAAGGCCCTCGCCGCCCTCGCCGAGGAGTCCCGCGCCGCCGCCTGAACCGTCGACGTGAGGGGTAGGACGTCGGCCCGACGGCGAGGAGGCACCCCATGGCGAGCTGCGAGGTCTGCGGCAACGACTACCGGTTGAGCTTCGAGGTGCACACCGCCGGTGCGGTGCACGTCTTCGACAGCTTCGAGTGCGCCATCCACGCGCTGGCGCCGGTCTGCGAGCACTGCGGCGTCAAGGTGGTCGGGCACGGCGTCGAGGCGGACGGCACGTTCTTCTGCTGCGCCTCGTGCGCCCGGATGCACGGGGAGCCGGGGAGCGTGTCCGACCTGGTCGACCACGCGGGCCGGGCGCCCGACGAGCGGTGAGCGAATGCGACGAACTCGTGGCGATCAGCTGCTGATGGCCACGCGTTCGTCGCACTCGACGGCAGCTCAGGCCGGGCCGCAGGTGAGCAGGCGCTCCATCGCCGCGGCGAAGTCGGCCGGTGACGACAGCGGCGAGGCGAACGGCACCCGCAGGTCGTAGCAGCCGCCCCGGCTCTCCACGCGGTACCGGACGCCGAAGCGGTCCAGCCCCAGCAGCCGGACGTCGTCGTGCCGTCCCGCCCAGCACTGCACCCGGTGGGTGAGGCGGTCCAGCGGGCCGCGCTCGGCGGCCAGCAGCTCGGTCTCGGCGGCGCTCACGCCGTCCGCCCGTGCCTCGAGGAAGTCCTCGGGCTCGACGTCGCTCGACACCCCCGCCTCCTCCAGGAGCACCTCCGCGAGATCCATCCGCAGCAGGGTCGCGCTGAGCCCGACGTCGAACAGGCTGTCGCAGGGGTGGCTGTCGGCGAAGTCGAGGACCAGCCTGGCGACGTCCTCCTCCGGGACGCGGGCGACCCACCCGGAGAGCTGCACCAGGCCGCGCACGGGGTGCCGGAGCGGGAAGGGTGCGCGGTCGGTGACGGTCAACCGGGCCGGCACGTCGCCGACGGGGGAGTGCCCGAGCGCCGTCATCACCTCGCCGGAGGTGGGGACGACGAGCAGCACCTCGCCACCGCACGTGGTCGTGGCGCCCCACAGCTGGCTGATGCCGAGGCCCGCGCAGTACAGCGAGGCCGCCGGCCGGGCGGCCACCGTGCGGGCGCGCTCGGCCACCGGTGGGTGGTGGTCCGTGGTCGCGGACGAGTGGGTCGGACCGGCCGTCATGGACCACCTCTGAGGACTAGCGGGCGAGTAGTAAGGTGAGCCTAACCAAACCGGAGGTTCTGTGAACACGCCCCGTCCCAAGGTCCGGCTCAGCCGCGCGCTGGGCATCCCGCTCACCCCGAAGTGCGTCCCGTACTTCGAGCGCCGGCCGTACCCGCCGGGTGAGCACGGCCGCAAGCGCCGCAAGGACAGCGACTACTCCACGCGGCTCAAGGAGAAGCAGCGGCTGCGCGCGCAGTACGACATCAGCGAGACCCAGCTGCGGGCGGCGTTCGACCGGGCCAAGCGTTCCGGCGGCAAGACCGGCGAGGCGCTGATCCAGGACCTCGAGTCGCGGCTGGACGCCACCGTCCTGCGCGCCGGGTTCGCGCGGACGATCTACCAGGCGCGCCAGTTCGTCACCCACCAGCACGTCCTGGTGAACGGCAAGCGGGTCGACCGGCCCTCCTACCGGCTCAAGCCCGGTGACTTCATCGAGGTCGCGGAGAAGTCGAAGAAGAAGGAGCCGTTCCTCGTCGCCGCGTCGGGCGCCCACGCCGACGCGCCGGCCTACCTCGAGGTCCGGCTGGCCGACCTGGTGGCGCGCGTCGAGCGGACGCCGGGCCGCGACGAGGTGCCGGTGATCTGCGAGGAGCAGCTCGTCGTCGAGTACTACTCCCGCTGACCCGCCCGGCGGGAACACCGTCCCGCGCCCAGGCCTTGCCTCCGGCATGCAGATCGACCTGACCGGACGGACGGCGCTCGTCACCGGCTCCTCCCAGGGCATCGGGCTGGCCATCGCCACGGGACTGGCGCGGGCGGGCGCCGAGGTGGTGCTCACCGGCCGCGACGCGGACAAGCTCCGGGTCGCGGCCGACGGCATCGGCGGGCGGGTGAGGGCCGTGGCCGGCGACGTCACCACCGACGAGGGCACGGCGGCGCTGCTCGACGCCGTCCCGTCGGTCGACGTGCTGGTCAACAACCTCGGCATCTTCGGGGCGCAACCCGCGCTGGAGATCTCGGACGACGAATGGCGCCGGTACTTCGAGACCAACGTGCTGACCGCCGTCCGCCTGACCAGGGCCTACCTGCCGGCGATGCAGGAGCGGGGCTGGGGGCGGGTCCAGTACATCGCCAGCGACTCCGCGGTCGCCATCCCCGCCGAGATGATCCACTACGGCGTCAGCAAGACCGCGCTGCTCGGTGTCGCCCGCGGCTTCGCCAAGGCCGCCGCCGGGTCCGGGGTGACGGTCAACTCGGTGATCGCCGGTCCGACCCACACCGGCGGCGTCGAGGACTTCGTGCGCTCGCTCGTCGGCGACCTGCCGTGGGACGAGGCCCAGCGGGAGTTCATGCGGCTGCACCGGCCGCAGTCGCTGCTCCAGCGGCTGATCGAGCCCGAGGAGATCGCGAACATGTGCGTCTACCTCGCCTCGCCGCTCGCGTCGGCGACGACGGGTGCCGCGGTGCGCGTGGACGGCGGCTACGTGGACTCGATCGTGCCGTGACCGACGTCGTCCGGGTGAGCAAGCGGTTGTCCTACGTCCTCCGCCACCACCCGGAGAGCGTGGGGCTCACCCTCGACGACGCCGGCTGGGCCGACGTCGACGAGCTCCTGACGACCCTGCGGCTCACGCGCGAGGAGCTCGAGCACGTCGTGGCCGCGAACGACAAGCAGCGCTTCGCGTTCGACGCGACGGGGCGCCGTATCCGCGCGAGCCAGGGGCACAGCGTGGCCGTCGACCTCGGGTACGCGCCGGCGACGCCGCCGGACGAGCTGTTCCACGGGACGGTCGACCGCTTCCTCCCCGCGATCCTGGCCGAGGGGCTGCGACCGGGGCGGCGGCACGCGGTCCACCTCAGCCCGGACGCCGCCACCGCCCGCGCCGTGGGCGGACGACGGGGTCGCCCCGTCGTCCTCCGGGTCGACGCCGCGGCGCTCTCCGCCGACGGTCACGTCCTCACCCGCAGCGCGAACGGCGTGTGGCTGGTCGACCGGGTGCCGCCGCGGTACCTCGCGGTCGTCGCGGGGTGAGACGATCGGGCAGCGGCGTCGACCACGGTGCCCGGTCGGCGGCGTCGCGGGGGGTGGGGGTCTGAACAGGCGGCTGGCGGAGCTGGTCGTGGGGATGCCCCGCACCGAGCTCCAGCGCATGGTCCTCGAGCACGACTGGGCGGCGACGTCGCTCGGCGGCGAGGACCAGTGGTCGCCGACCCTGCGCACCGCGGTCGCCACCTGCCTGAACTCGCGGTTCCCGATGCTGCTCATGTGGGGCCCCGAGCTCGTGATGATCTACAACGACGGGTACGCGCCGATCCTGGGCCTGCGGCACCCGGGCGCCCTCGGCCACCGGGTCCGGGACGTGTGGCCCGACGTCTGGGACGCCATCGAGCCCGCGATCCAGGAGGGCCTGGCCGGCGGCGCGCCGCACTTCGAGGACCTGCTGCTCGTCATGACCCGGCACGGGTTCACCGAGGAGTGCTACTTCACCTTCGCCTACAGCCCGGTCGTCGCACCCGGTGGCGTCGTCGCCGGCCTGCTCGACGTCGTCGTCGAGACCACCTCCCGCGTGCTGGCCACCCGGCGCCTGGGCATCCTGTCCGAGCTCGGCGGCCTGCCCCGGTCCACGCACGGCAACACCGCCGAGGCCGTCGCCGCCGTGCTCCGGGTCCTCGCCGAGGCGCGCGCCGACTGCCCGGTGGGCGTCGTCTACCTCGACGACGGGACCGGGGCCCGCCTCATCGCCTCGGAGGGCGTGGGGGAGCCGGGGCACCTGGCCAGCCCGGTGCTGCTCGAGCCGGTGCGGACCGCGATCGCCACGGGGACGGTGCAGACCCTGACCCGGCTCGACGAGCGGCTCCCGGGTCTGTCGGTCGTCGGTGCCAGCCCGATCGGGCAGGCCGACGTGCACACCGCCGTCGTGCTGCCGCTGGTGGTCGCCGGTCAGCCACGGCCCGTCGGTGCCCTGGTCGTCGGCACGAGCCCCCACCTGCGGTTCGACGAGGAGTACCGGGTCTTCCTCTCCCTGGCGGCGGGGCAGGTGTCGGCGGCGCTGGCCGACGCCCGCGCCGTCGAGCTGGAGCGGCGCCGGGCGGAGGAGCAGGCGGAGCTGGACCGGGCACGCGCGCAGTTCCTCACCGAGGTCGCCGTCACGCTGCAGCGCGCCGTGCTCGGGCCCACCAACCTCCCGGACGGCTTCGCCGTCCACTACGAACCGGCCAGCGGCACCCTCGAGGTGGGTGGCGACTGGTACGACGTCGTCGACCTGCCCGACGGCCGGCACGGCGTCGTCGTGGGCGACGTCGTCGGCACCGGCCTGCCAGCCGCTGCGGTGATGGGCCAGCTGCGCAGTGCCGGACGGGCGCTGCTCCTGGAGAGCCGGTCCCCGGCGCACGTGCTGAGCGCGCTGGACCGGTTCGCCGAACTCGTCCCCGGGGCCGCGGTCAGCACCGTGTTCTGCGGCCTCGTGGACACCCGGACCGGGACCCTGCGCTACAGCAGCGCCGGGCACGTGCCCGGCATCGTGGTGGACGCCGACGGCGACGCGCGGCTGCTGTCCGAGGCGGGGTCCCTGCCCCTCGCGGTCGCGCCCGAGCGCGAGCGCCCCGAGGTCGACGTCGTCCTCCCCGCCGGCTCGACGCTGCTGCTCTACACCGACGGTCTCGTCGAGCGGCGCGGCGAGGCGCTCGACGAGGGCACGGCCCGCGCGGTGGGCGCGCTCGTCGCCGGCCGAAGGCTGCCGCCGGACGAGCTCGCCGAGGTGCTCCGGGGGAAGCTCTTCCGCGACGCCCCGGACGACGACGTCGCCTTCCTGCTCTACCGCCACGGCGGCTGACCACCGCCTCGCTCGACCATTCCGCGTGGTCGCGGGATTGGCGGTCATCGCATTTCCCGTGTCGCTTCAGCGACTCCAGTTTTTGTTGGGACTGGAGTCAAGTCCTGGGTTCCTGTTGCCGAAGCTCGGGATGTCAACGATCAGGCCAGCCGTCGCTGAGCCGGGTGAACCCATCCGCGCCGTACTGAGCCACTGAGAGAACAGGACCCTGCAATGCGCAAGTCGCGCGTTCTGCTCGCCGGTGTCGCGGTCGCGGCTGCCGCCGTCACGACCTCGGCCTTCACCGCCGGCAACACCTTCACCGGTCTGGACAACAACGTCGCCGGTTACGGCGAGGTGACGGCGACCGGTGTCAACGTCAACAACATCGCCTACACCCCGACCACCGCAGACAGCGGACGCCTGCAGTCGGTTGCCTTCACCGTCGACCAGGCGGTCGCGTCGCCGGGCATGTCAGCGCGCGTGACGCTGTACAACGGCACGACCCCGATCGCGAACGGCGCCAACACCTGCGTCTACACGATGCCCGCCTCGGACCACATCCTGACCTGCACCTTCACGACGCCGCCCCTGATCTCGTCCTTCGACAAGACCTCGCTGACGGTCACGTCGAACTAGCAGTGTCGGAGTGGGCGGGGCGGCCGGGTGGCCGCCCCGCCCTGACCTATTGGGTGTCCTCGCCATGAACGCCGTCCCGAGAGTCGTCAGCACCAGCGCGGTCGCCGCGCTGGTGCTGACGACTGTCTGGTTGTTCTGGCCCTCGGCACTCGGCGGTGCGACGACGTACGTCACGACGCACGGCACCAGCATGGAGCCGCACTTCCACACCGGTGACCTCGCCGTCCTGACGCCCGCGGACGGCTACTCGGTGGGCGACATCGTCGCCTACCGGAGCGAGGCCCTCGACACGATCGTCATGCACCGCATCGTGTCGATCGAGGGGGACCGCTTCGTCACCCAGGGCGACAACAACGACTGGCTCGACGAGGACCGTCCCACCGAGGACGAGATCCTCGGCAGCCTGTCGTTCCGCATCCCGCACGGGGGCCAGGTCCTCGACGCCATCCGCTCGCCGGGTGTCGCGTTCCCCCTGGCCGGTGTGCTGCTCGTCGTCCTCGGTGCCCTGCACGACCCGCGGGGCCGCCGGACGGCCCGCTGGCTGCGCCGCCGGGGCGCCCGGGTGCCGACGCTCCCCGTGTCGACGCGGGGCCGCGCTCGCCAGGTGGCCCTCGGCGCGGGGGTGGTCGCGCTCGCGTCCGCGGTCGGCTGCGGGGTGCTGCTCGCCCTGCCGCCGAACGAGGTCGAGACCCGCACGCTGGAGGTGACCCAGCAGGGCACGTACTCCTACTCCGGCACCGCGGTGACCGGGACGACGTACCCGACGGGCACCCTCACCACCGGGGACACCGTCTGGAACCGCCTCGTCGAGAACCTGACCGTCACGCTGGCCGGCTCGTTCTCCGGGCCGGGGCTGGCCGACCTGGCGGGGAGCGTCCACCTGGACGTCGTCGTGTCGGCCGCCGACGGCTGGAGCGCCGTCGTCACCAGCGGGGCACCCGTACCGCTCGTGGACGGCGCGGCGACGGCGTCCGTCGCCGTGGACGCCGACCAGGCCGCGGAGCTGCTCAGCCGGCACGGCGAGGAGACCGGCACGTCGATCGGGACGGCGACCCTCACGGTCACCCCGGTCACCGACGTGACGGGCACCGTGCAGGGGCAGGCATTCACCGCCGAGCCGCTGACCGGGCTCGCCTTCGCCCTCGACGGCATGGCGTTGATGCCGACGTCGACGGACGCGGCCGCGTTCGAGCCGTCCCTCACGACCGGCGTCCCGGTCGACGAGATCGCACCGCGGAGCATCCAGGTGCTCGCCGCATCGATCCCGATCGGGACCGCCCGCAAGCTCGTGGGAGCGCTTCTGCTGCTCTCGCTCGTCGCGCTCGGTGCCGGTCTCGGGATCGGCCGCATCGGGCGCGGGAACGCCTCCGACCGGTTCCTCGTGCGGCACGCCGACCGGATCGTGCCCGTGGCGTCGTTCAGCCCCGGCTCGACCGTCATCGACGTCGCCGACGCCGAGTCGCTGCACCGCGTGGCCGAGCGCTTCGACTCCGTCGTGCTGCACCAGGCCGGACCGGACGAGGACGTGTTCGCCGTGCGGGACCTCGATGCCACGTACCGCTTCGTCGTCCCGGGGTCAGCCCGCCGCGACCTGCCGCCCGTGCCGGCCGCGGCGCCGGCACCCGAGCCGGTGGACCGCACGACGCCGCTTCCCCGGGTGGTGCCCGGAACGGCGCGAGGCAGCCTCTGGGGCCAGGTCGCCTGACGGCAGGTCGCCCGGCCCCAGCAGCCTCGCTACGCCTTGATGATTGCGGCGACCGGGCCGCCGCCCGACGGGCCCTGGTGCACCGCCGCGACCGAGACGAACACCGCCGGGTCGCCGGTCACCGACGCGGCGACGCCGCCGACCGTCGCCTTGATCTGGCGGTGCCAGAAGACGTCGGAGTCGTCGAGCATCGCGTTGCGCCGGCCGCGCACGTAGCCGGTCGGGTCGGCCTCGCACTTGAGGAAGACGTTGACCAGCCGGTCGCCGAGGTCGCTCACGTGCGGACGCTCGGGCAGGTCGAGCCCGGCCTGGCGGATGGCGTCCCAGATGCCGTCCTGGTCGAGGGCGTCCTTCATCACCGAGTGGCCGATCGTGTAGTTGCCGCCGTGCCCGCGGGCGTTCCCGACGACGACGATCTGCGCCCGGTCCAGCTCCACGCCCGACGAGCAGGAGGCGACGGCGCTGTAGAGGGACAGGTCGCGCATGACCTGCTCCTGCTTCGGCATCTCGATCTCGCCCAGTGCGACGGCGATGCCCAGGGCCGTAGTCCCGTTGGACAGGTCCATCGAGCCGTGCGGCTCGTCGTAGTACGTGTCCTTGCCGCGGGACTTGGCGTCGCGGATGGTCTCGATGGTGAGCAGCGGCGTCTTCGTCTGCACGTAGTGGACGTCGGCCGGGTCGGTGATGCCGGCGGCCTCCATCGCCCGCTTCACGCCCTCGGCCACCTTCTCCACCATCGAGATGCGGCCGATGTCCTCGGGCAGCAGGACGTCGCTCATCGCGTAGCCGACGGTCAGCCGCGGCTCGTCGGTCTTCTCCACGGCGTCCTCGGGGAGCGTCGCGAAGATCGTCGCGTGCGGGCTGATGACGCCGTCCGTGCCGCCCGACCACACGATCGGGATCTCGGCGACCTCCTCCTTCGACCGGCTGCCCTTCTCCAGGAGCACCTCGCGGAAGGCTCGGTCGGCGATGATGCGGGTGTAGTCGTTCACACCGCCGTTGCCCTCGGTCTTGCCGATGACGGCGACGACCCGGTCGGCCTCCATGACGCCGTCGTCGATGAGCTTGGCGAGCTCGGAGGCGTCGCTGACGTTGTGCAGCGGGACCTTGCGGACCTCGATCGGTGCGGGCACGGGTTCTCCTTCTCGGGGGTGGGCCGGGCGGGCCGTTTCAGGCAGTCAGGACGGTGCCGGCGTCGTCGCCGCTGACGGCGTCGGCGATGTGCTCGAGCGAGGTGATGACGGCTCTCCGCCGTCCAGCTGCGGAGCCGCCTCCCTCGACGAATCGGAGGGCGGCCTCCACCTTGGGGCCCATGCTGCCGCGGGCGAACTGCCCGGCCGCCGCGTGCTCGCGCAGCTCCGCGACGGTCACCCGCCCGAGCGGGCGCTGGGCCGGTGTGCCGAAGTCGACCATGACGTTCGGGACGTCGGTCGCGATGACGAGGGTGTCCGCGTCCAGCTCCTGCGCGAGGATCGCGGCGGTCAGGTCCTTGTCGATGACCGCCTCGACACCGCGCAGGCCTTCGCCGTCCCGGCCGTCGTCCGTGACCGGGATGCCCCCGCCGCCGGCGCAGACGACGACGAAGCCGGCCGCCGCCAGGGCGTGGATCGCGGGGGAGTCGACGACGGACCTCGGCTCGGGGGAGGCGACCACGCGGCGCCAGCCGCGCTCGCCGCGGTCCTCCCAGATCTGGCCGTGGGCGACGAACCGTTCGGCCTCCTCGCGGGGGAGGTAGCGGCCGACCGGCTTGGAGGGCTCGCGGAAGCCGGGGTCGTCGAGGTCGACCAGGGTGCGGGTGACCAGGCCGGCGGTCCGCTGGGCCAGGCCGCGCGCCTGCAGCGCGGCGTCCAGCTCGTCGGCGACGGTGAACGCGATCGTGGCCTGCGTCTGGGCGACGTTCCAGTCCAGCGGGACGGGCGGGACGACGTGCGCCGCCATCTCGTTCTTGACCAGCAGGTTGCCGACCTGAGGGCCGTTGCCGTGGGTCAGCACCACCTCGACGCCGCCCGCGACGACGTCGGCGATGTGCGCGGCGGCGACGCGGATGGCGTCCCGCTGCGCCTGCGGGGTGGCCGAGCCGTCGGGCCCGGTCATCGCGTTGCCGCCGAGGGCGATCACCACGCGCTGCGACGTCACCCGGAGGACCCTAGCGGCAGATTCCTTAGCGGTGAAGTACCTCTTCGGAGGGCTATCGGCGCCAGAAGTCGAAGCGGTCGCGGCCCGGCCGGAACCCGGCGGCCTCCACGACGTCCACGGCGACCCGGAAGTGCTGCCCGACGGCGCCGGGCTGGTGGGCGTCGCTGCCGAAGCTGACCGCCTCACCGCCCTCCTCGTGGAACCAGCGCACCTGGTCGACCGAGGCCAGCGGGCTGCTGGTGTTCACCTCGAGGGCCCGGCCGCTGCCGGCGAGGGCCCGGAACACCGCCCGGTACTCCTCCTCGTAGTTCTTCTCCACGTACCGGTGCGTGCCACCGGGCCAGTAGCGGCGGGGGAAGTCGACGTGTGCGAGCACCTGGAAGACGTCGCTGGTCTCGATCATGTCCACCAGTTCGCCGAGGTAGCGGCGCATCGTGCCGTCGGCGTCGTCCCAGAGCAGGTGCCCGACGCCGTAGAGGCGGCCCTCGTGCGCGAGGGAGTGCAGCGATCCCAGCACCCGGTCGACCGGGGCGTTGCGCAGGTAGGCGTTCACGCTGGCCCTGAACAGGTGCGGCTCGCCGGTCTCGACCCCGGACAGGATGCGCAGGTCCGGGAAGCGGTCGCGCACCTCGGCGAGCTCGGCGAAGTAGCCCTCGACGTCGATCTCCGCGTGCCGGGACGCGTGCCGGTCGACCAGGCCCTCGTCGGTCGCGCGGTCGTCGGGGTCCCAGACCGTGAAGTCCAGGTGCTCCGTGAACGCGATCGAGGGCAGCCCCAGCGCGACGGCCCGCTCGCAGGCGCGGCGCATCGTCGACGAGTCGGCGGTGTCCCACGACCAGTGGGTGTGGACGTGGTTGTCCGGCGGCAGGTCCTCCGAGGCGCGCATCGCCGTGGATTCTCCCCCGCCGTCCACACGCTCCGCCGGGCGGTCGGTTCCGTCGTCCCGACTGCTTACTGTCGTCGGCATGAGCACCGCTGCGCCGACGTCCGACCTCGCCACCGAGGCCCTCGGGGTCCTCCGCGAGCTGACCGGCCGGCCCGACGCCGTCTTCCGCGAGGGGCAGGACGCCGCGGTGTCCGCGCTGGTGGAGCGCTCGCAGCGGGCGCTGGTCGTGCAGCGCACCGGGTGGGGCAAGTCGGCGGTCTACTTCGTCTCCACCGCGCTCCTGCGTCGGCGAGGCAAGGGCCCGACCTTGCTGGTGAGCCCGCTGCTGGCCCTCATGCGCGACCAGGTGGCCGCGGCCGCCCGCGCCGGCATCCGCGCCGTCGAGATCTCCAGCGCCAACATGACCGAGTGGGACGACATCGCCGCCCGCCTCGCGGCCGACGACGTCGACGTCCTGCTGGTCTCGCCCGAGCGGCTGACCAACCCGCGCTTCCGCGAGGAGCAGCTGCCCGGGCTCGTGGCGCGCTGCGGCCTGGTCGTCGTCGACGAGGCGCACTGCGTCTCCGACTGGGGGCACGACTTCCGGCCCGACTACCGCCGCATCCGCGACCTGCTGGGCACCCTCCCCGCCGGGACGCCGGTGCTCGCCACCACCGCGACCGCCAACGAGCGCGTGGTCGCCGACGTCGCGGAGCAGTTGGGGGCCGGCGGTGTCGAGGTGACGACGGTCCGCGGGCCGCTCTCCCGCGACTCGCTGCGGCTGGGCGTGCTGCGGCTGCCGTCCGACCGCGCCCGCCTCGCCTGGCTGGCCGCGCACCTCGGCGACCTGCCGGGCAGCGGCATCGTCTACACGCTCACCGTGGCCGCGGCGGAGGAGACGGCGTCCCTCCTGCGCGACGCCGGGCACGAGGTGCGGGCCTACACCGGCCGCCTCGACGACGCCGACCGCAAGGCCGCCGAGGAGGCGCTGCGCGGCAACGAGGTCAAGGCGCTCGTCGCCACGTCGGCGCTGGGCATGGGCTTCGACAAGCCCGACCTCGGCTTCGTCGTCCACTTCGGGGCGCCGTCCTCGCCGGTCAGCTACTACCAGCAGGTCGGCCGCGCCGGTCGCGCCGTCGAGCACGCCGACGTCCTGCTGCTCCCCGGACCCGAGGACCTCGCGATCTGGCAGTGGTTCGCGACGTCGTCCATGCCGCGCGAGGACCACGCGGCCGCGGTGCTGACGGCGATGGCCGACGGCAAGGCCTGGTCGGTCGCGCGGCTGGAGACCGTCGCCGACGTGCGCCGCTCGCGGCTGGAGCTGCTGCTCAAGGTGCTCGCCGTCGACGGCGCGGTGGAGCGGGTCCAGGGTGGCTGGCGGTCCACCGGGCAGCCGTGGGTCTACGACGCCGACCGGTACGCCCGCGTGACGCGCACCCGTGAGGCGGAGCAGCGGTCGATGATCGCCTACGCGCGGCCCGTGGATGAGGCGATGTGCCGCATGGCCTTCCTGCAGGAAGCCCTCGACGACCCGACGGCGGCCCCCTGCGGCCGCTGCGACGTCTGCGCCGGCCCCTGGTACGCCACCGACGTCCCGGAGGCCGCCGCCGAGGCCGCGTCGGCAGCGCTCGACCGCCCCGGCGTGGAGCTCGCGCCCCGCGCGCAGTGGCCCACGGGCGCCGACCGCCTCGGGGTCGACGTCAAGGGGAAGATCGCGGCGTCGGACCAGATCGAGCCGGGCCGGGCGGTCGCCCGGCTCACCGACCTGGGCTGGGGTCAGCGCCTGCGCACCCTGCTCGGGGACGACGGGGTCGGCGGTGTCGTGGACCTCGAGGCCCCCGGCCTGGAAGAGGACCCCGACGCCGCGTTCGACGTGCCGGTGAAGCGGTCGGTCTCCGACGTGCCACCGGACGACGAGCTCATCCGCGCGTGCGCTCGCGTGCTGGGCGCCTGGGACTGGAAGGAGCGGCCCGGTGCTGTCGTCGCCATCCCCTCCCGGCGCCGCCCGCAGCTGGTCACCGGCCTCGCCCAGGGGCTGGCGCGGCTGGGACGACTTCCCTACCTGGGGGAGATGACCCTCCAGCACGGTGGGCCCACCGGTCAGCCCGGTGGCAACAGCGCCTTCCGGCTCGCGGCCGTCTGGGACCGCATCGTGGTGGGACCCGAGCTGCGGGAGCGGCTGGCCGAAGCCGGATCGGCGCCGGTCCTGCTCGTGGACGACCTCGCCGACTCGCGCTGGACGATGACCGTCGCCGGCCGTGAGCTGCGCCGGGCCGGTGCTGCCGCGGTGCTCCCCTTCGCGCTCGCGCTCACCGCCTGACGGCTGTCCACAGCTTTTCGCACACATGTGCGAAAAGTCGGAGTAGCGTGCCGGCATGACGCTCGCCCACCAGCCCTCCATGTGGGACCTGGCCGAGGAGGCCACGCTCGGGCCACTGGCGGGGCACGTGACCAGGCACCAGCTCAGCGACGGCGCCTGGGTGGACCACCTGCCGGGCTGGGTCGCCGGCTCCGACGAGGTGCTCGAGGTGCTGCTCGGCGACATCGGCTGGCGGGAGGACCGCCGCCAGATGTACGAGCGCGAGGTGACCGTGCCGCGGCTGCTGCGCTGGTACAGCGGTCAGGAGACGCTGCCGCACCCGCTGCTGACCGAGGCCCGGGAGTCGCTCAACCGCTACTACGAGGTGGCCGGGACCGCCGATCGATTCGTCACCGCGGGGATGTGCCTGTACCGCGACGGCCGCGACAGCGTCGCCTGGCACGGGGACAGGCTCGGTCGAGGGCGTTCCGCCGACACGATGGTCGCCATCGTGTCCTTCGGCTCGCCCCGGCCGCTGCTCCTCCGCCCGGCGAGCGGCGGGCAGAGCCTGCGCTTCCCGCTCGGCCACGGCGACCTCGTCGTCATGGGCGGTTCCTGCCAGCGCACGTGGGAGCACTGCATCCCCAAGACGACGAAGCCGGTGGGCCCGCGGGTCAGCGTGCAGTTCCGCCCCACGGGCGTCGCCTGAGGGACGTGACGGGGACCTCTGGGGACCCCCCTGCAGACCCCCTCCGCAGTCGTGTACTGTTCTCCATGCGCCGCGCGGACCGGGAGGTCCGCCGGACCAGCCCCCCGGAGCGGGGCCGCTGGAAACCGGCGTAGTGTTGGACATCCAAGCCAGCAGGGATACCCGAGAGGGTGGACTTGCTGCGCGTCCGCTCTTTGAGAACTCAACAGCGTGCCGAAAGTCAGTGCCAAGTAATACCCCGTGCCCGGGTTTGTCTCGGGCTGGGATTCCTTTGGTTGATTGATATCGCGAGTGTCAGCTCGCGGTTCTCA